>CAJBOO010000248.1 GCA_903956845.1 uncultured Burkholderiales bacterium | reverse complement strand
GCTGCGATGTGTTGTTTGCGCCGACCGAAACTGATTTGTATCCACAAGCCCAAACCTTCAAGGTGCAGCCCGACCCTGCACTGGCCAACATCTTGGAAGGCGAGTTCCGCCCTGGGTTCTTCACAGGTGTGTGCACCGTGGTGATGAAACTCTTCAGCTGCGTGTTCAGCGGTGGCAAAGGCGTGGCGGTGTTTGGCCAAAAAGACTTTCAACAGCAACTGATCCTGCGCCACATGGTGCGCCAGTTTGCCTTGCCGATCGAGATCGTGACCGTGCCCACCAGCCGTGCAGCCGATGGTTTGGCGCTGAGTTCGCGCAACATGTATTTGTCTGACAGTGAGCGGGCGCAGGCGGTGCAGCTGTCTGCCGCGCTGAAAGACCTGGTTGCCAAGGCCTTGGAACTGGCGGCCAAAGGCGGGTCACACGCTGGGTCGCTGGAAGGCCATTGGGACATGACCGCGTTGGAATCCCAAGCCCTGGAAGGCTTGCGATCGCTGGGCTGGCAACCTGATTACCTGACCGTGCGTCGTCAAGCCGATTTGTCACCGATGGATTTGAGCAGGCAAGAGCCGCTGGTGGCTTTGGGCGCCGCCAGATTGGGCAAGACCCGATTGATTGACAACCTCTTGGCCTGAGGTCGATTACTCGCCCTTGGCACCGCGCCCCATCAATGCCGCAACGGCTTCTGAGGGGGCGGTCTGTCCTTGCAACACCGCCACCACGCCCTGCGCGATCGGCATGTCCACGCCCAAGTGCTGGGCACGTTGCACCACGGTGTGGGCGCTGTAAACCCCTTCAGCCACATGCCCTAAAGAACGCAGCACCTGGTCCAAAGACTTGCCCTGGGCCAGCGCCAAACCGACTTGGCGGTTGCGGCTCAAGTCGCCGGTTGCGGTCAACACCAAATCGCCCAAGCCACTCAAGCCCATGAAGGTGTCGGCCTTCGCACCCATGGCCAATCCCAGGCGTGTCATCTCGGCCAAGCCGCGTGTGATCAGGGCCGCACGGGCGTTCATACCCAGGTTGAGGCCATCGCACAAACCCGTGGCAATCGCCATCACGTTTTTGACAGCACCACCGACCTCCACGCCCACGATGTCCTCGTTGGCGTAGACACGCAGGTTGTCACCGTGGAAGGCCTGCACCAAAGCGTCTCGTACCGCAGCATGGGTACTGGCAGCCACCAAAGCAGCGGGTTGGCGTGCTGCGACTTCTTGCGCAAAGCTGGGACCGCTGAGCATGCCCGCTTGCAAGTGGGGCGCGATTTGCTGTTGCACCTCGTGGGCCAGCAAACCAAAAGCGGCGTTGGGGTTGGCGATCGAGGGCAGCACCGCCTCAAAACCTTTGCACAACCAAGCCACGGGGCGTTGCCCCAACAAAGGCGCACAGGCCAAGAGCATGTCGCGCAAGGCCGCCATGGGAACCGCGACCACCACCAGGTCTGCCTGCGGTACAAGCTCGGCCAAAGGTGCATGGCTCAACAGCAACTGGTCAGGGAGGTGTTGCCCAGGCAGGTATCTCTGGTTGACATGGCGCATGCCCATGTCTTCGATGATGGCCTCGCTGCGCGCCCACAAGGTGACTTGGTGGCGAGTGCTGGCCTGGATGGCCAGAGCCGTGCCCCAAGCGCCAGCGCCAAGGATGAGCAGCTTCACTGGAGTTGCTGCTCGGCTTTCATTTGTTGCTGCTGGTCGTACATGGCTTGGAAGTTGATTTCAGCCATGTGCACCGGAGGGAAGCCCGCACGCTGGATCACATCGGCCACGTTGCCGCGCAAATAAGGGTAGACGATTTGCGGGCAGGCGATGCCTTGGATCGGCTCGAGTTGGCCCTCGGGCATGTGGCGGATTTCAAAAATACCAGCTTGCTTGGCTTCCACCAAGAACATGGTTTGGTCTTTGATTTTGGTGGTCACGGTGGCGGTCACCACGACTTCGTAGACGCCATCCCCAATTTGCTCTGAGCCAATGCCGATTTGGATGTCCACCGAAGGGGTTTCTTGGGACAACAAAATGGCGGGTGAATTGGGTTGCTCCAATGACAGGTCTTTGAGGTAGACACGTTGGATTTGGAACACGGGTTCGAGGTTGTCGGCCATGGGGCTTCCTGAAAGAAAAAACCCGCCGAAGCAACCATGCCATCGCGGGTGGGGTTAACGTTGGCTGGGATTATCTCAGTTTGCTTGGAGCAGAGGAACCAGACCGCCGCGGCTGTCGAGTGCGACCAAATCATCGCAACCACCCACATGGGTGTCACCGATGAAGATTTGGGGAACGGTGCGCCTGCCGGTCATGGCCATCATGCGGTCTCGCTCTTCGGGCAACAGGTCGATGCGCACTTCTTCGATGTGCTCAACGCCACGCGCTTTCAGCAACTGTTTGGCCCGAACACAGTAGGGGCAGACCGCGGTGGTGTACATCTTGATGGGGGGCATGGGGGTCCTTTCAGGTCTGGATCGGGTGTGGCAATTCAAGGGTCTGGGGTGGGGCGCAGGGGGTCAGGCCTT
>CAJBOO010000247.1 GCA_903956845.1 uncultured Burkholderiales bacterium | reverse complement strand
TGCCAAACAGAACAAAAGAAGGGAAGATCAAGATGATCAGCAGAATCTGCATGATCTTTTTATGGGTACGAATGAAATCAAACATGGCTCGACTCGCTGAAATAGAAAAGGCGAACTGAGTTCGCCTGAGATTGGTGGTGGGTGCTGACGGGCTCGAACCGCCGACCTACGCCTTGTAAGGGCGCCGCTCTACCAACTGAGCTAAGCACCCCACCTGATCCACAGCTCAATTCAAGGCATCTTTCAATGCTTTGCCTGGGCGAAACTTAGGTACTTTGGCGGCCTTGATTTTGATGGCTGCGCCAGTTGCAGGATTGCGGCCATTGCGAGCAGCACGCTTGGTCACTTCAAAAGTGCCGAAACCCACGAGGGAGACAGAGCCGCCTTTTTTCAAAGTGGCCTTGACTGCGTCAATGGTTGATTCCAATGCGCGGGTAGCAGCAGCTTTGGAAATATCAGCATGTGCAGCGATGTGTTCGATCAGTTCAGTTTTGTTCACAAAGGTCCCCTTGACAACAGGTGTGATTTGTTAAGTTACGAAATACAAATTGGTGGTGCGACATGTTCAATTGCAAGCATTACGTGAAGTATGAAGTCGTTCTTAAAACAAGGTGAATTCAGACTGTGTCATTGGATGCAATGTCCCAAACGCGATGTCTATTCTAGTAGGTTTTATCAGACATTCATCGAAGCAGCAAAAGCTATTTGATGCTGGCTCGGATATGAGGTATGGCTTTTTGCAAGTAGTAAATCATGGACCACACGGTCAAAATGGCAGCCGCCCAGATGAAAACCCTGCCCCATTCACCCGAATCCATGATGCCGAACAACTCACCGTCATAAAGCAAGAACGGAATGGCAACCATCTGGACAGTGGTTTTCACTTTACCCAACATGTGAACAGCAACGCTCTTGTAAGCACCAATTTGCGCCATCCATTCACGCAAAGATGAGATGGCGATTTCTCGCCCAATGATCAACAGCGCAACGATCACATCCACTCGACCCAGATCGACCAATACCAGCAAACTGGCACAAACCAAAAATTTATCAGCCACGGGGTCAAGAAATGCACCAAAGGCAGACGTTTGATTCAGTTTACGAGCGAGATAACCATCCAACCAATCTGTGAGTGCAAAAACAATGAACATCGCAGTGGCAATCAGATTTCGCATGGCCATGTCGATGGGCCATTGGTATACCCACACCAGGAGAGGAATCGCAATGATTCGC
Source organism: uncultured Burkholderiales bacterium (assembly GCA_903956845.1). Lineage (GTDB taxonomy): Bacteria > Pseudomonadota > Gammaproteobacteria > Burkholderiales > Burkholderiaceae_C > Limnohabitans. The sequence continues at coordinate 6,464 of CAJBOO010000247.1, read as the reverse complement.
GTCCAGGTCATCAGTGTGGGAATATTGAAAAACATGGTGCTAATCGTAGACGATATGGGCACTGCTGCCTGAGACTTGAACAGTCAACATGTCCAAGGCAGCATCCGAGGGGTAAAAAAGTGCAGATTCACCCAACTGTATTTCCACCTCACAAGCAGAACGTTGTATTTGCAACCGAATAGGCAAGCCCGCTTGCATAGCATCAGGGAAATGCAGGTCTGTCTTGGCTGGGAATTTCTTGATGACTTCAGCAAAATTTGGAATGGTGCCAGCCGCCTGGATCCTGAAGTACTTGCCAAACCGGCATCGGGCTGTGAAGAGGTCCATGGCTTCCAACATGCCCAGCCTCAATGAACCATTCCTGCGATCGACTTGGATTCGCACCAAGACAAGCGCCAATTGGTCTTCCTTGATCAAGTGTCGGTGACGAACAAAAACAGACTCATCTGCGCTTATCTCAAGGGAAGCACTCATGTCGTCAAGAACAAAAACGTTCAATTTACCCTTGGCCGTGTTGATGCTGCGTTCGCCTCGGACGATCCCTGCGACCCATTGCGGCTCACGACTTTCGGTCAAGTCAGACAGTTTGGTAGGAAGGAACTTGCGAACCTCATCCACTGCTTCTTCAAACAAATGACCTGACAGGTGAAAGCCAAGCGCAGATTTTTCGTGTGTCAGCTTTTCTCTGATCCCCCATGGGTCTGCATGAGTCAATGGAGGCTCTTGCATCATGGACCCATGTGCCTCACCCAAATCAAACAGCCCCGCTTGATTGGCGTTGTTGTCCTTCGTTTGGGCATATTCAAATGCGGTGCTCACCGAGGCCAGCAAGGGTGCCCTGTCCTGACTCAAGAGATCAAATGCCCCGGCTTTGATCAGCGCCTCGACTGTGCGCTTGTTAACACGTGTTCGGTCAATGCGGGCACAAAAATCAAACAGGCTCTTGAATTCACCTCCCGATTCGCGCTCTTGTTCAATCGCATCAATGGCCAATTGACCAGTCCCTTTGACAGCGCCAAGACCATAGCGAATGACCGAATCAGAAACAGGGGTGAAAGCATATTGCCCCACATTGATGTCTGGTGGCTCAAATGTCATGCCCATGGACAACGCGTCATCAAACAAGATCTTGAGTTTGTCCGTGTCATCCATTTCAACCGTCATGTTGGCGCAGAAAAATTCGGCAGTGAAATGAACTTTGATCCAAGCCGTGTGATAGGCCAGTAAGGAATAAGCTGCCGCATGGGATTTGTTGAATCCGTAGCCTGCAAATTCCTCCATCAAATCAAAAATGGCGTCTGCTTGCGGGGTCGCAATATCGTTTTTGGCGGCACCTTCGCGAAAAATCGAACGGTGCACAGCCATTTCTTCAGGCTTTTTCTTGCCCATGGCGCGGCGAAGCAAATCAGCGCCTCCCAACGAATATCCACCTAGTACCTGCGCCGTTTGCATGACCTGCTCTTGGTAAACCATGATGCCGTATGTTTCGGACAGGATGGGCTCAGCGAGGGGGTGCGGGTACTTCACCTCTTCCCGGCCATGTTTACGGGCAACAAAGCTGGGTATGAGGCTCATTGGACCCGGTCGAAACAAGGCATTTAAGACAATCAAATCTTCCAGTCGGGTGGGTTTGGCGTCCTTGAGCATGGCTTGCATGCCACGGCTTTCAAATTGGAAAACCGCCTCCGTTTTCCCCTCTGCAAACAAGTGATAAGTGGGCGCGTCATCCAAAGGTATGTTTTCATAAGCAAACTCATGCTTTTCAGGATGTCTGAGCACGATCAGCTTTTTGGCCATTTCCAAAATGGTCAGGGTGGCCAAGCCCAAAAAGTCGAACTTCACCAAGCCAATGGCTTCCACATCATCTTTGTCAAATTGGCTCACTGCGGATGGGCTGCCAGGCTGCTGATACAAAGGACAAAAATCCGTTAATTTGCCTGGTGCAATCAACACGCCGCCTGCATGCATGCCCACATTGCGGGTCAACCCTTCGAGTTTTTGGGCCAATTGGATGAGGATTTTGACTTCGTCCTCAGTCTCCAACCGGTGCGCCAACACAGGTTCTTGAGACAAGGCGATGTCAATGGTCATGTGTTGACCAGGCTTGTTCGGAATGAGTTTTGACAAGCCCTCGCAGAAGGGGTAACTCATGTCCAGGGTGCGACCGACATCGCGAATCGCGGCACGGGCTGCCATGGTGCCAAATGTCACGATTTGACTGACCGCATTGCGTCCGTATTGGTTTTTGACGTAGTCAATGACGCGGTCGCGATTGGTTTGACAAAAGTCGATGTCAAAGTCGGGCATGGATACCCGCTCTGGATTCAAAAATCGCTCAAACAGCAAGTTGTAGCGAAGCGGGTCCAAGTCGGTGATGTTCAAGGCATACGCCACCAAAGACCCGGCACCTGAGCCCCTGCCAGGGCCCACGGGACATCCGTTTTGCTTTGCCCAATTGATGAAGTCACTGACGATTAAAAAATATCCCGGGAAACCCATTTTCAAAATGGTTTCAATTTCAAATTCAAGACGTTGCTCATATTCATCCCGCTTGGCTTCTCGGGTTGAAATGTCTGGATACAAATGTGTCAGGCGAGTTGCCAAACCTTCAAATGAAACTTTTCGAAAATACACGTCTGTTGGCAATGCTTGACCATCAACGATTGGAGTAGGAAAAGCGGGTAGTTGTGGCTTGCCCAAGGTTAAATTGAGGTTGCATCTTTGTGCAATCAAGCCAGCATTGCTGATGGCGGAGGGAATGTCAGCAAACAACGCCTGCATGTAAGCCTGAGTTTGAAAGTGCTGGCTGCGTGTGAAGCGTTTTACGCGCTTGGGGTTACCCAATATTTCACCTTCGGCAATGCATACACGGGCTTCGTGCGCCTCAAAGTCTTCATCGTGTGCGAACTGAATGGGGTGTGTGGCCACGACAGGCAAGCCCAATCGATCTGCCAACATCACCGCGTCCATGATGTGTGCTTCGTCATCTGGACGTGACGCACGCTGTAACTCGATGTAGAAACGGTCCTTAAAAATGTGCGCTAATCGCAAAGCCATTTCATCTGCTTTGGATTGATTGCCTGATTTCAAGGCCAGTCCCAAAGGACCCACTTGAGCGCCCGATAAAGCAATCAATCCCTCGGTCGCTCGCGGAGTCAACCACGACCATTCAACGGCGGCGTGCGTTTTATGGTTTTGTTGCGTCCAGCTTTGTGAAAGCAGTTCGCATAAATTCAAATAGCCAGTGGTGTTTTGCACCAGAAGAAGCAGTTTGGATGTGCCCCCGCCTGCATCATCATCCAGCGCACTGAGCGTGACCTCGGCTGCAATGATCGGCTTGATACCCTGCTTTCGACAGGCCGAGTAGAACTTGACTGTGCCAAACAAGTTGTTCAAGTCAGAAATGGTCAAGGCAGCCTGCTGGTCAGCCTTCGCCAAGTCAACCACATCATCGATCCGACATGTGCCGTCGACAATGGAATACTCTGTGTGTAGGCGCAGGTGAACAAACATGCGGGCATTCTAGTGAAGTGAAGAACAAATCCCCTTCGCTTGAGGGGCTCCAAATGTCTCGTAGAATCAAGGAAAGTAAGGAATCCCATGGCAAACGACCTCATACAACATCTCTCTGACGCCTCCTTTGAATCAGTGGTGCTTCAATCCAAACAGCCTGTGCTGGTGGATTTCTGGGCTGAATGGTGTGGTCCTTGCAAAATGATTGCGCCAGTGCTTGACGAGGCTGCCACGACCTACGAAGGCAAGTTGCAAATCACGAAGTTGAATGTGGATGAAAACCGAGACATCCCAGCCAAATTCGGTATCAGAGGCATTCCCACCTTGATGCTATTCAAAGACGGCCAACTTGCAGCCACCAAGGTGGGCTCATTGAGCAAAGCCCAATTGACTGAATTCATAGAACAACAATTGGTTTAAAAACATTCCCCCTCAGGCTTAAATCCTGTCATAATTTCAAGCATTCGCACCATTCGGCAGAATTAAGCTGAGCATCATGGTGCGCTTGGTTGGCTTTCTGCCAACCCACAACCCTCCCCCTTTGCCCACTTTTAACTCCCTGATGGAGTCCATCTTATGCACCTGAATGAACTGAAAGCGCTTCACGTCTCTGAAGTCTTGAAGCAGGCTGAAGAGCTCGAAATCGAAAATACTGGTCGCATGCGCAAACAAGAATTGATGTTTGCGATCATCAAAAAACGAGCCCGCGCAGGAGAACAAGTTTTCGCTGACGGTGTCCTCGAGATTCTGCCTGACGGTTTTGGTTTTTTGCGCAGCCCCGATACCAGCTACACCGCCAGCACTGACGACATTTACATCAGTCCCAGCCAGGTCAGACGCTTCAATCTGCACACGGGCGACATGATCGAAGGTGAAGTGCGCATTCCAAAGGACGGCGAGCGTTACTTTGCCCTGACCAAACTTGACCAAGTCAATGGCGATTTGCCTGAGAACAACAAGCACAAAGTCATGTTTGAAAACTTGACGCCGTTGTTCGCTCGCGAACAAATGAAGCTAGAGCAAGACATCAAGGGTGATGAGAACATCACCGGGCGCATCATTGACATCATTGCGCCCATTGGCAAAGGCCAACGAGCATTGCTGGTGGCGCCTCCCAAGAGCGGCAAAACCGTGATGATGCAGCACATCGCACACGCCATCGCCGCCAACTACCCCGATAGCCACATGATGGTGCTGCTGGTGGATGAGCGCCCCGAAGAAGTCACCGAAATGCAGCGCTCAGTCAAAGCTGAAGTCATTGCGTCCACATTTGACGAACCAGCTGCGCGCCATGTGCACGTAGCCGAGATGGTGATTGAGCGAGCCAAGCGCTTGGTGGAACTCAAAAAGGATGTGGTTATCTTGCTTGATTCGATCACCCGACTCGCTCGCGCTTACAACAACGTGGTTCCCAGTTCTGGCAAGGTTCTCACAGGCGGCGTGGATGCCAACGCTTTGCAGCGACCCAAACGTTTTTTTGGTGCGGCACGTAAAGTGGAAGAAGGTGGTTCACTCACCATCATTGCAACGGCTCTGATCGACACCGGCAGTCGCATGGATGAGGTGATTTTTGAAGAGTTCAAAGGCACTGGTAACTGTGAAATCCACTTGGACCGTCGCTTGTATGAAAAGCGCGTGTTCCCAGCCATTCAACTCAACCGAAGCGGCACTCGCCGGGAAGAATTGTTATTGGCACCCGAAATTCTTCAAAAAACCCGCATATTGCGTCAATTTATCTACAATTTAGATGAGATCGAGTCCATGGAATTGATGCTCAAAAACATGAAGGCCACCAAAACCAACGTGGACTTCTTTGACATGATGAGACGCGGCGGTTGAGTTGAGTAAATAAGGCATAATTGCAGGCTAACCGAAAAGTGCAAGAGATAGGCTCTTGTGGCTACCGAACTGATAAAGGATAGATCAATGAAAGATGGCATTCACCCCGAGTACCGCGAAGTCTGTTTCCAAGACTTGTCCAATGGTTTCAAGTTCGTCACACGCACCTGTGCGAACACCAAAGAAACCATCAAGATGGATGATGGCCGCGAGTTGCCCCTGTACAAATTGGATACCTCCAGCGAATCGCACCCCTTCTACACCGGCACGCAAAAATCTGTGGACACCATGGGTGGTCGTGTTGAGCGCTTCCGTAACAAGTACGGCAAAACAACCGCCAAGTAAACAACGCTTGGTCACACAAAAAGCAGCTCATGGGCTGCTTTTTTTTTGCCAATCTCCAACCATTCGCCTGTGTCAAACTCTCGCCCGTGAATATCCCATCCCCCGCCTTGGTTACCCAAAGATCCGTGCGTCGTCTGCCCCGGTGGGCCTTGGTCGTTTTGTGTTTTGTCTACCTGGCATTTGGTTTTCTTGATCGCCTGCCATGGAAACCCATGGACGTGACTTCTTTGGGTTACATGCTGTCATTGGCCTATCAAGACTCCACGCTGCTCAATTTGCAAATCGCAGGCTTGCCGCCTGAATTGGATGCGCTGCTCCCCTATTGGCTAGGCGCGATGGGCATTCAACTTTTGCACCCTTTGTTGTCCATTGAATTGGCTTCCAGGATTCCGTTTATTTTGCTGACCCTGTTGAGCCTGGTGTGCACATGGAACGCTATCTATTACCTCGCCAGAAATCCCCAAGCACAACCAGTGGCATTTGCCTTTGGTGGTGAAGCCAATCCCAAAGACTATGCTCGCTCGCTGGCAGATGCAGGCATCTTGGCCCTGTTGGCATGCTTGGGCTTGGCGTTGCCCCTTCATGAAACCACCCCCATGGCGATCCAATTCGATTGCATGGCCTTGGTTTTCTTCGGAGCAGCTGTGCTCCCCTTTTATCCTCAGCGGGGCTTGCTGGCGTGGGGCACGGGCTTGTTGATGCTGACCTTGAGTGGAGCGCCTTTTGTGGCCATGGTCGTGGGCGTGGGCAGTGCTTTTTTATGGGCC
>CAJBOO010000246.1 GCA_903956845.1 uncultured Burkholderiales bacterium | reverse complement strand
CGGGCAAAACTGCACGTCGCCCAAGGGGCCAGACAAGGCTTTGAGCATGGCCATGCCACCGGCTTGAGCCGCGGGAAACAACTTCATCAGCCCAAAGCCGTGATCGCGTGCGCGCATCACCTCACTGGGTGTCATCACACCAGGCATGAAGGGCAGTCGGCAGTCCATGGCGGCTTGCACCAGAGCATCGCTCATGCCGGGCGAGAGTGCAAAACGCGCACCAGCGTCATGCACTTGCCGCATCTCAACGGCGCGGGTCACCGTGCCCGCACCCACATGCATTTGCGGCACCAGTTTGGCCACGGCTTCGATGGCTGCCAGGCCGGCGCTGTGGCGCAGCGTGATTTCCATCACATCGATGCCACCGGCCAAGAGTGCATGCGCCATCGGCACGGCTTGCGACACCTCGCTGATGACGATGACCGGCACCACGCGGGAGTTGAAAATGGGACGTTGGAAGGTGGGGTGATTCATGAGGGCGCTCAACTTGGAATCGAGGACAACAAAGGCGACGCACCTTCTTCGGCCAAGGCCGCATTGCGTCGAAACAAACCAAACAAGCCTTGGCCACTGCCCCAGCCTTCAGCGGGGCGTGGCGGATGCGGCCGAGCGGCCAGTTCTGCGGAGCTCAGTTCAATCGTCAATTCTTGCGTCTCGCAATTGAGCGTCACCATGTCGCCATTCTTCACCTTGCCAATCGCGCCGCCGTTCATCGCTTCGGGCGAGACATGGATGGCCGCAGGCACCTTGCCCGAGGCGCCCGACATGCGGCCATCGGTGACCAGCGCCACTTTGAAACCCCGGTCTTGCAACACGCCCAACACCGGGGTGAGCTTGTGCAGCTCGGGCATGCCATTGGCTTGTGGACCTTGGTGGCGCACCACGGCGACAAAATCCTTTTCAAGCAAACCGTCTTTAAACAGTTGTTGTAGTGCTTGTTGGCTGTCGACCACCACGGCCGGTGCGCGCACCACCCGGTGCTCAGGCTTGACCGCCGACACCTTCACCACCGCACGGCCTAAATTGCCTTGCAATAAACGCAGGCCACCATCGGCGCTGAACGGATTGGTGAAGGGGCGCAACACGGTTTCATCCGCAGACCTGGTGGGCACAGGACGCCACGCCAACACACCGTTGTTGAGCCAAGGCTCTTGGGTGTAGTGCTGCAAGCCTTGTCCCATCACGGTGTGCACATCGGCGTGCAACAAACCCATCTGCAACAGTTGAGAGATTAAAAAACCCATGCCACCCGCAGCGTGGAAATGGTTCACATCGGCCGAACCGTTCGGATAGACGCGGGCCAACAAGGGCACGACGGCCGAGAGTTCGGAAAAATCGTCCCAGTTGATCACGATGCCGGCCGCGCGTGCCATGGCGACCAAGTGAAGCGTGTGGTTGGTCGAGCCGCCGGTGGCCAGCAAGCCGACGATGCCATTGGCCACCACCTTGGCGTCGACTTGATGGCCCATGCCGATGTCCGCTTGGCTGAGTGCAATCGCACGTTGAACACCGGCTTGGTTCAAGGCGTGACGCAGTGGCGTGTTCGGGTTGACGAAGCTAGAGCCGGGCAGCTGCAGACCCATGATCTCCACGAGCATTTGGTTGGAGTTGGCCGTGCCATAAAACGTGCAGGTGCCCGCCCCGTGGTAGGCCGCTTGCTCGGCTTCGAGCAAGGTGTCGCGGTCTACCAGGCCTTGCGCAAACTGCTGGCGCACCTTGGACTTGTCATCGTTCGACAAGCCGCTGGTCATCGGTCCTGCAGGCAAAAACAACGCGGGCAAATGGCCAAACTGCAAAGCGCCCATGAACAAGCCCGGCACGATCTTGTCGCAAATGCCCAGCAGCAAGACTGCGTCAAACACGTTGTGTGACAAGCCCACGGCGGTGGCCATGGCAATCACATCACGCGAAAACAAAGACAAGCCCATGCCGTCTTCGCCTTGGGTGACACCGTCGCACATGGCCGGCACACCCGAGGCCACTTGTGCGGTGGCACCACTTGCGCGGGCCGTGGCGCGAATGGTTTCGGGGTAGTGTTCATAGGGCTGGTGTGCGGACAACATATCGTTGTAGGCGCTGACGATGCCGAGGTTGGGTTGACGCTCTTGGCGCAACACCCATTTGTCAGAGGCGGGCATGGCGGCATACGCATGCGCGGCATTGGCACAGCCCAAGCCTTCGCGGTAGGGGCCGGGCTTGTGCGCTTGTGCCAGGTGGGCCAGATAAGCAGCCCGGCTGTCTTGGCTGCGGGCTTCGATGCGGGCGGTCACGGCCGCGAGGGTGGCATGCAAGGGGGTCATGGTCAATCCTGGTCGGTGAGCCACACGGTCACGGGCGCGCGGTCTTGGTGCAACACTTTGGAGATGGGCAGGCTCAGGCTGGGCGCGGCTTTGGCACGTGCCAAAACAGCGATCTTGTCTTCACCGCTGATGGGCAACACGATGTGTCGCGCACTCAGCAACATGCTGAGGTTTTGCGTGATGCGTGCATAGGGTGCATTGGCGGGCGGATTCTTCAATTCAATGCCCACACACGCCGGGCTTTGCATCAGGTCCATGGCCAAGGGCAAACTCGGCGCGTCTGGAAACAAGGAGGCGGTGTGGCCGTCGGTCCCCATGCCCAGCACCAACACATCTGCATCTCCCAAGGCACGCAAGCGGCGGCTGGCTGCTTGGGCCATGGCTGCAGGTGTGGTCAAGGGCAGGTCGTCCGCCACCATCGGGACCAGCTGAGCGGTTGCGGCCAGGTCTTGCAGCAAATGGCTGCGCACCAACAACGCATTGCTGTCTGCGTGGCTGTTGGGCACGCAGCGTTCATCGGCCAAGCTGATGGTGACTTGGTGCCAAGCAATGGGCAGCACACGCAAGGCCTCGAACAAAGCGAGTGGGGACTTGCCACCTGACACCACCAACAGCGCATGACCGCGCGCTTGAATGGCGGCTTGCAAACGCGTGGCAATGTCTTGCGCCAAAGCGCGGGGCAGCTCCGAGGCCGTGCGGTGTTGCTGGCTCAGGCGAGAGAGGACCATCAGCTTTCCTCGAACCAAGAGAGATCATCACGCGCCATCAGCGCCGACGAAGCTGCCGGCCCCCAACTGCCTGCGGAGTAAGGCTTGGGCTTGTCGTCCAGCTCGGCCCAACCGGCCAATATCGGGTCCACCCAATTCCAGGCGGCCTCCAATTCATCGCGGCGCATGAAATGCGTCAAGCGACCCTTGATCACGTCCATCAACAAGCGCTCGTAAGCTTCGGCGCGGCGTTTGTCAGAAGATTGCTGCAAGTCCAGTCCGAGGTGCACCGGGTGCATCTTCATGCCGGTGCCGGGCTCTTTCACCATCATGGCCAGCTCAATCGATTCTTCGGGTTGCAGCGTGATGATGAGTCGGTTGGGTTCGCTCATCTCGCTTTTGCCAAACACCGAAAAGGGCTGGTCGGCAAACTCGATGATGATTTCGGATTGGCGGTTTTGCAGGCGTTTGCCGGTGCGCAAAAAGAAAGGCACTTGTGCCCATCGTGCATTGTTGATTTGCAAGCGCAGCGCCACAAAGGTTTCGGTGCGGCTGTCGGCGGGCACATTCTCTTCTTCCAAGTAGCCTTTAACCGCTTGACCGTCGGATGACCCAGCGGTGTACTGCCCGCGAACGGTGTCGCGTTTGATGTCGGCCAGTCCCATGCGACGCAGCGAGCGCAAGACTTTCAGCTTCTCGTCGCGCACATCGTCCGCGTCCAGCGAAATCGGTTGCTCCATGGCAACGATGCACAGCAGTTGCAGCAAATGGTTTTGCACCATGTCGCGCATCGCGCCGGCGCCATCGTAAAAGCCTGCGCGGCTGCCCACGCCCACGGTTTCGGCCACGGTGATTTGCACACTCTGGATGTAAGGCGCACGCCACAACGGCTCGAAAATCGCATTGCCAAAGCGCAGCACCATCAGGTTTTGCACCGTCTCTTTGCCCAGGTAATGGTCAATGCGGTAAATCTGCTGTTCGGCAAAGTACTTGGCCACGTCTTGGTTGATGGCGCGGGCCGAGGCGAGGTCGTTGCCCAGCGGTTTTTCCAGCACCACACGCGCTTGCGCATCGACCAAGCCGGCAGCGTGTAAATGGGCGCAAATTTGGCTGAACAAGCTGGGTGCGGTGGCCAAATAAAACACACGCAAGCGCGGGGTGCTGCACACCAATGCCAAAGCCGCATAGGCGGGTGCTGACGTGACGTCCACGCTCACATAAACCAAGCGCTTCAAAAAGCCTTGCCAACTGGTGGTGTCAAAGCTGCTGTCCTCGATGAACTCGGGTGAGCGTTGGTCGATGAACTGCAGGTACTCGTCATTCGACCAGGGTTGCCGCCCAACCGCCAAGATGCGGGTGTCCGCGCTCAGCTTGTCGTGCGCGTGCGCCATGTAGAGCGCGGGCAGCAATTTGCGAAAGGACAAGTCTCCTGCGCCGCCAAAAATCACGATGTCCAGGCCGGTGTCGGTGGGGGTGCTTGTCATGGGTTCAATGTGCCTGCGTCTTGTTTCAAGAAAATGTCTTTGTCTGGGAAAAACTGCGCATGCAACGGCAAGAGTGCGCCACCCAAAGCGCGCGCCATGCCGCCCACACGGCCGGCGACCAAGCGAGGCAGGTGGATGCCGTCCGAGCGCACCCGTTGCAATTCTCCATGCGTGTGGTCTATCAAGGCTTGCAACAGCCGTGGGCTGATCGAGCCATCGATCACCACCGCGTCCAAGTCGAGCAAGGCCGCTGCGCTGGTGATGCCCAGCGCCAGCGACTGCGATGCCACGGCCAGCCAGGGCTGGGTATGGGGGGCATGCACGGACTGCATGATCTCGTCTTGGCCGACCAACAGCGGGTCCAGGCCTGCGTTCATCAAGGCTTGCTCGAGTTGCCAGCCCGAGGCCAATTCGAGCAGCTGGCGTGTGTGCTGCCCTTGGCCATGGGCAAACGGCATGGAGCCGATCGCGCCGGCGTTGCCGCGCGGGCCGTTGACGATGTGGCCATCCAGCACCAGGCCGCCGCCAATGAAGGTGCCGACAAACACATACAAAAAATTCGTCACATCACGGCCTTGGCCTTGCACCAACTCGGCCACGCAAGCCGCGGTGGTGTCCTTGGCAAATTCCACAGGCAAGGGGGTCATGGCTTGCACCAACTGCACCAAGTCGATGTCTTCCCAGGCGGCCATGACGCGGCTGGCCTCGGCACCCATGAGGTCGCCCCAAGCATGCAGCGCCAGCGGCGCGGACAGCCCAATGCCCACGCAACGCGCCCAGGCTGGGCCGAGTTGGGCTTGCATGTGGGCCAAGCCTTCTTGGATTTTGGGCACGACTTCGCTGGGCGAAGGGTAGGGATAAGCGTGCTGCCAACTGTGGCGGACCTGTCCCAAGAAATCGCAGACCACCACCTCCAGGTTGCGCCTGCCCACTTGCAAGCCAATGCTGTAGGCGCCATCGGGGTTCAGGCTCAGCGGCACCGAGGGCTGTCCGATCTTGCCGCGAATGCGCTCTTGCTTGACCAGCAAGCCATCGTCGAGCAAGCGGTTGACGATGATCGAGACGGTTTGCGTGGAGAGTTGTGTCAAGCGAGCCAGGTCGGCTTTGGGAATGGCCCCGTTGTGGCGAATGGCGCGCAGCACCGTGCGCTCGTTGAACTGGCGCATGCCATTGTGATTAGAGCCACGCATGGTATTCACAACACAATCACCCCTTTGCAAAACATCGCGTTGCCAAACGCCGTGCCTTCACCGGTTTGCACGATCAGGCTGGCGGCTTGGATTTTTTCGTAAAACGCAAACCGCTCCACCGCTTCCACCTGGGACGCTTGAAAACCTTCGCGCTCCACCAAGTGGACCACGGCGGCTTGCGCTGGCGTGCGGTGCCCTTCGGCGCTGCCGCTCACCTGCATGTAAGCCGCGGGTTGCGCCACATCAACCGCCAACGGAAACACCGACAGCACGGCTTGTGACACCCGTTCCAGGCTCAGGCCCGGCAGGCGCACCACGGGTTTGCCGTGGCTCAAAAAATCGGCGGTGAAATTCGCGTCCACCACCGCTACCCATTCGCCGTGGCCCATGGCCGAGAGGTGCATCAAGAGTTCAGGGGTCAGGATCGGGTCGATGCCTTTCAACATGCCACAGCCTCCTGCGCGACCAAGCTTTCCGGTGCAATGGCGCCGGTGATCAGGCCGACAATCTCTTGCGGGTGGGTGTCCGCGGTGCGGCGGCTGCCAATGATGCGGCCTTGGCGGAACACCCAGATGCGGTCCACCAAGTCAAACACCTGGCGCAGGTTGTGGCTGATGAGGATGAGCGGCACGCCACGGGCCTTGAGGCCTTTGATGATGTCCTCCACCCGTGCGGTTTCTTGCACGCCCAGTGCCGCGGTGGGTTCGTCGAGGATGATGAGTTTTTTGGCAAAACCAGCGGCACGGGCGATGGCCACGCATTGGCGCTGCCCACCCGACATGCCGCGCAGCGAGGCCGACATGTCTTGGATCTTCACGCCGGTGGTGGACAACATGTCCACCGATTGCTCGCGCATGGCTCGGTGGTTCAAGATGGACAAAGGGCCTAGGTTCAAGCGTGTGATTTCGCGGCCCAAAAAGATGTTGGCCGGCACGTCCAGGTCTTCGGCCAGGGCCAGGGTTTGGTAGACCGTCTCTATGCCTTGTTCTCGCGCATCCAAGGGCGATGCGAACGACACGGCTTGACCGTCGAGGTGAATCTCGCCTGCGCTGGGCTGCTCGACGCCGGTGATCAACCGCACAAACGTGCTTTTGCCCGCGCCGTTGTCGCCAACAATGGCAGCATGTTCGCCGGGCAAGAGCTCAAAACCGGCATCGGTCAGGGCTTTGACCCCGCCGTAGTGCTTGGTCAGGCCAGAAATCCGCAAAACAGGGGCAGATGCAGTCATATAGCGCGCTTTAAGAGAGATTGGGAGCCTGAAGCATGCAACAAGCTGAGACCAAATCATATAGGTAAATCTACTAGGTTTATTTAGTCGGGAATGCTGGTGTAATTCCCTCCACAAGAACCTTTGCCGGGTGGGCCTGCAAAGCGCTTGTCCTGACAACACCCTAGGGAGACACCATGATCACGAAACGCAATTTGGGCAAATGGGCGCTGGCAGCCACCGTGGCAGCCGCACTGGTGGCCTGTGGCAAAAAACAAGAGGCCAGCGCACCCGCAGCAGCCTCCGCCTCGGCAGACATCACCGTGGCTTACATCACCAACGGCAACACCAACGAGGGTTGGACCTTGATCAATGGTGGCGCCAAAACGGCCGGCAGCGCGCCAGGCGTGAAGTTCATCGAACTCGCCGCTGAAAAGGGCGAGCTCTCCAAGCAGTTGGCCATCGTGGAAGACATGATCACCCGCAAGGTGAATGCGATCGCCATCGCACCCGTGGACAGCAAAGGCATTGCACCGGCTGTGAGCAAAGCGCTGGCCGCAGGCATCCCCGTGATCGCGGTGGACACCGGCATCAGCGGCGCAGACATCACCTCATACGTGGCGACCGACAACATCAAAGCCGCCATGGTGCAAGGCGACTGGGCTGCCGATCAATTGAAAGACGGCGACACCGTGATTTACATCACTGGCGACCTCGGTCAATCCACCGGCCAAGAGCGCAAAAAAGGTTTCTTGGACGGCTTGAACGCCAAGCGCAAAAACATGAAAGTCGTGGAAGTACCCACCACCTGGGACCAAACCATGGCGCAAAACGGCGTGGAAGCCGCGCTGCGTGCCAACCCCGGCGCCAAAGTGATTGCCTGTGCCTGGGACGGCGGCGCACTGGGTGCCAAAGCCGCATTGATGGCCGCGGGCAAAAAAGCGGGTGACGTGAAGATCGCAGGGTTTGACGGTTCACCCGGCGGTTTGGACATGATGAAACAAGGCTGGCAACAAGCCAATGCCGCGCAAATGCTGGCCAAGATCGGTCAAGTCGGCGTGGAAACCGCGATTGCCTCAGCGCAAGGCAAAAAAGTCGAAGCCCGCATCGACACCGGTTCGTTCTTGGTGTTGCCAGAGAACGTGGACCAGTTCGCCAAAGACTCTGGCGTGGCCCAATTCATGAAAGTGAAGTGAGCACATGAAATCGATCACCCAACAGGACTGGTATGGGGCGATCGTGGCGGTGCTGTTGCTGAGCGCCTTGCTCAGCATCGCATCGCCCTACTTTTTGACCACGGGGAATCTGTCCAACATCTTGGTGCAGGCCTCGGTCATCGCACTCTTGGCCGGTGGCCAAACCTTTGTCATCTTGACTGGCGGTGTCGATTTGGCGGTGGGTGCGCTGACCGCCCTGTGTGGCGCAGTGGCCGGCCACCTGATGATCAAACTGGGCATGCCCGTGGCACCCGCCTTGTTGGCGGCGGTAGCCATCGGCGCGGCGGTGGGTTTGTTCAATGGCTACTTGGTGGCCTTTGTCGGCATTCCCTCTTTCATCGTCACCTTGGGGGGCTTGACGCTGTGGCGTGGCATGGCGTTTGAAGCCACCGGTGGCTTTGACAACGCAGGAATGCCAGACCCTTTGCCCTTCATTGGCTATGGTGAGTTGTTGGGTGTGCCCATGCCGATCGTGATTTCTGGGCTGTACTTTGTGGTCATGGCCTTTGTGTTGTCGAGCACCAAACTGGGTCGCTATGTGTACGCCATGGGCTCGAATGAAATGGGTGCGCGTCAAGTAGGCATCCACATCAAAGGCTACAAACTCGCGGTGTATGTGGTGTCAGGACTCAGCTGCGCATTGGGCGCGATCGTGCTCATGGCCCGCATGGATTCGAGCAGCGGCAAGATGGCGCAGATGTTCGAACTCGACGCCATCGCAGCCGTCATCCTGGGCGGGACCTCCCTGTTTGGCGGACGTGGTTCGATCTGGGGCAGTTTGCTCGGGGCCATCCTCATCACCATGGTGAGGAACGGCATGAACCTCTTGGAGATTTCGCAGTTCAAACAAATGATGGCCATTGGAGCCGTGGTCATCGTGGCGGTGTGGATTGACGTGTTGCGTCGCCAACGCTTGCTGAAAAAATGAGTGCCTCGGTGTGGGTCTTGGGCGAAGCCCTGATGGATTGCGTGGCGCAACCCGACGGCAGCTTCAAGCCCATGTTGGGCGGCAGCCCGTTCAACCTGGCGCGAGCTGTCGCCTTACAAGGCGTGGATGTGGGCTACCTGAGCCCCTTGTCTACCGATGTGTTTGGCCTGCAACTCGCGGCCAAGCTGAGCGAGAGCAGCGCCAAAGCTTTGAGCCCCGCCTCACCCAAACCCACGTCCTTGGCGGTGGTCAACATCCAAGACGGCCAAGCCAGCTATGGCTTTTACCGCGACGGCGTGGCCGACCGCGACTACCACGCCGACGACATCGTTCGCTTGTTGAAGCAGCACCCACCCGGTGTGCTGCACACCGGCTCGCTCATGGCCATGCCGCCCGAGCACCACAAGGTGATGCATGTCATCCAATTTGCAAAAGCCATGGGCTGGACCATCAGCATCGACGTGAATCTGCGCACACGGGTGGCCTATGACTTGCCCGCCTACTTG
>CAJBOO010000245.1 GCA_903956845.1 uncultured Burkholderiales bacterium | reverse complement strand
TGGCATTTCCAGGGAAGATCAGGATGCATTTGCGTTTCGCAGTCAACAGCGTGCTGCCCATGCCATGCAAGCGGGCCTCTTGAAAGATGAAATTTTCGCTGTCACGGTTGCAGGCAGAAAAAAAGGAGAAACGCAATCCTTTGAGCAAGACGAGCATCCTCGGGCTGAAACCACGTTGGCCAGTTTGAATGCGTTACGTCCCGCCTTCCGATCCGGTGGCAGCGTGACAGCAGGCAATGCATCGGGCGTCAATGATGGTGCGGCAGCCATGTTGTTGGCCAGCGAAACAGGCGCGCAACGCGCTGGGCTCAGGCCTGTGGCTCGTGTGATTGGCTTTGCAACCGCGGGCCTGGCGCCGCGTGTGATGGGATTTGGACCAACCCCTGCAGTTCAAAAGTTGCTGCTTCAAACCAAACTGTCCATTGGTGACTTTGATGTCATCGAACTCAATGAAGCCTTTGCTGCGCAGGCCTTGGCTGTGCTTAGAGCTTTGGGCTTGCCAGATGACGGCCCGCATATCAATCCCAATGGTGGTGCGATTGCATTTGGTCATCCGCTGGGCATGTCGGGGATTCGACTCACGCTCACAGCAGTTCGTCAATTAGAGCGAACTGGCGGCCGCAGAGCTTTGGTCACCATGTGCATTGGTGTGGGTCAAGGTATCGCATTGGCGATTGAGCGTATCTAGGGCAATGACATGACTTCTGAACCCATTCTTTTTGAAATGCGCGGCCATGTGGCCCTCTTGACCTTGAATCGGCCGCATACACGCAATGCTTTGAGCGGCGAGGAAATGTTCGCCGCCTTTGAACGCTTGTTTGAACAAATCAACCTGGACATGCAAATTCGGGCTGTCGTACTCACAGGGGCTGGCACCGCTTTTTGCTCCGGTGGCAACGTGGCTGAGATGCGCGACAAGTTGGGCATGTTTGGTGGTGACCCAGCACAAGTGGCTGCCAACTACCGTGCTGGTATTCAGCGCATTCCCCGTGCGTTTCAAAAAATTCAAGTGCCTGTGATTGCAGCTGTCAATGGCCCTGCCATTGGCGCAGGCAACGATTTGGCATGCATGTGTGACATTCGCATTGCCTCAAGCGCGGCTAAGTTTGCTGAAAGTTTTGTGAAAGTCGGCATCATTCCAGGCGACGGTGGTTGTTGGTTGCTTCCTCGCGCAGTCGGTATGTCCAATGCAGCCATCATGGCCTTCACGGGAGACACCATCCATGCGCAACAAGCCCTGGACATGGGCTTGGTGTCATCAGTGGTTGCCCCAGAAGAATTGATGGATGCGGCCTTTGCATTGGCAAATCGGATTGCAGCCAATCCCCCGCAGGTGTTGAGATGGACCAAGCAATTGCTCCAACAGGGCAGGCAATGCAGTTTGGATGAAGCCTTGGACACTGCGGGACAATTCCAAGGCATGGCCCACCAAACTGCCGACCATGCAGAGGCGCTTTCGGCTTTTTTTGAAAAACGCACGCCTGTCTTTAAAGGTTAACCCCATGAACACCAACCCTATTCTGCTCAAAGAGCATCCCGCCGAGGGTGTGGTGTTGTTGCGTTTAAACCGTCCAGAAGTGCTCAATGCGCTGAATTTGGCGCTTCGTCAATCAATTGCTTTGGCCATGGACCAAGCCAGCGATGACCCAGCAGTCAAGGTGGTGATCTTGGCGGGCAGCGATCGTGCTTTTTGTGCAGGCGCAGATTTGAATGAGTATGTGGATGCCACGCCTTCTGAAATCGTGTCGCGTCAGATGGATAAATTGTGGGGTGCCATCAGTGGATGCAAAAAGCCGGTGATCGCTGCCGTGAAAGGCCATGCCTTGGGCGGGGGTTGTGAGTTGGCGATGCACGCCGACATCATTGTGGCGGGAGAGGGTGCCAAGTTTGGTCAACCAGAAATCAAAATTGGCATCATGCCGGGTGGTGGTGCCACGCAAAGGCTCACCCGTGCGGTGGGCAAGTTTGCGGCGATGAAGATCTTGTTGACGGGTGAACCATTCTCGGCTTCAGAGGCCAAGAGCCTGGGGTTGATCAGCGAACTGGTCAGCGATGCAGAGGTTGAAACACGTGCGTTGTCTTTGGCCCAACACATCAAAACCTTACCGCCATTGTCAGTCCGATTCATCAAGGAGGCTGTCTTGGAAAGCATGAATACATCCTTGGATGCTGGCTTGCGGTATGAAAGACGCGCGTTTCAAACTTTGTTTTCTACCCACGACAAAACAGAAGGCATACAAGCCAGATTGGAAAAGCGCCAACCTGTTTTCAAGGGCGCATGAGCCTTGCCAAAATAACTTCAACACAACATCATTGAATCTGGAGATAAACATGGGTATCAAGCGCATCGCAGTGGAAGAAGCCTTTGTGACCGAGGAGATTGCACAGGAATGGAAAAAAGTACTGGCAAGCAAATTTGTGGAGCCAGGTTTTCAAATGATGGGCAACACCATTTTGGGTGACGATCCAGGTGCACGCATGGTTCATTCCCGCTTGGTAGATACAGGCGCAGGGCGCATCCAACAAATGGATGCCGATGGCATTGACATGGCTGTTTTATCGATCACCTCACCAGGCGTGCAAGCCTTCGACGCAGTCACTGCCACGCGCTTGGCCAAAGATGCCAATGATGCCTTGGCCAAGGCCGTTCAAGCCCATCCCACACGTTTGGCTGCATTGGCGGCAGTCGCCCCGCATTACCCACAGGGTGCCGTTCAGGAACTGCAACGCGCGATGACTTTGTTGGGTATGAAGGGGTTTCTCATCAACTCACACACCATGGGTGAATACCTGGACGACCAAAAGTTTTGGCCCATTTTTGAAGCTGCAGAGGCTCTCGACGCGCCCCTTTATCTGCACCCCCGAGAGCCGGGCCCAGATCTGGTCAAACCTTTTTTGGATTACGGCTTGTATTTCGCGGGATTTGGTTTTGCAGTTGAAACCAGTTTGCACGCCATGAGACTGATCATGTGCGGTTTGTTTGATGAATTCCCCAAGCTCAAAATTATTTTGGGTCACATGGGTGAGGGTTTACCCTTCTGGCTGCAGCGCATCGACAACCGTTATTTGCTGCAAGTCAAAATCGGTGCCGTCAAAAAGATGAAGCGTTTACCGAGCGACTATTTCCTCGACAACTTTGTCATCACCACCAGCGGCGTCATGTCAGGACCCGCCTTGAAACTCAGCATGGAAGTGCTTGGTGCAGAGCGCATCATGTTTGCCGCCGATTACCCGTATGAAAGTGTCACTGAAGGTGTTCAATTCATGGACACGGTGGACATCACGGATGCCCAGCGACAAATGATTTATGCAGGAAACGCCGAAAAACTGTTCAAGCTCTGAGTAGTTTGCGGGTTAACCCGCTCTATTGTTCTGCTTCCTCGAACAATCTACTTTTCATTTAATGACTACCCATCTGTCGAGGGTCATCCTACATTCTGCTTGCCGCTGTTCGTTGGATGATGCAAGTTGATTGACTCGCACCAGGTATTGTTTTGCTGAAAGGACGTTGGATTGAATGGCAGAGTTGGGGATACCACAAATGCATCGCAGATGAAAATCTGCCATCTTTTTGTAATCTCCCTTGATCGTTAAATTTGATTGAAGAACCGGTTTGACACACAAGAATTTGACCGTTCTTCAGGGGCTCACACATATAAATCAGGAGACAAGCATGACACTCAATCGAAGAACATTTATTCAAACCACTGCAGCCGCTGCAGTGGCCTCAACCAGCACCACCTTGTGGGCTGCGGACACCATCAAAATTGGATTTGTCACCCCCTTGACGGGACCACTGGCCTTGTTTGGTGAAGCCGATAAGTGGACTGTGGAGCAGATGAAGCAATCATTCAAAGATGGCATCACAGTTGCAGGCAAAAAGTACATGGTTGAAATCTTGATCAAAGACAGCCAATCCAATCCCAATCGCGCGGCTGAAGTCGCCAGCGACTTGATTCTGAAAGACAAGATCACGCTCATGGTCGTGACCAGCACACCAGACACCACCAACCCGGTTTGTGATGTTTGTGAACTCAATGAAATGCCTTGTATTTCCACCAACTGCCCTTGGCAACCGTGGTTCTTTGGGCGCAAGGGCGATCCAGCGAAAGGCTTTGCCTGGACGCACCATTTCTTCTGGGGTCTGGAAGATGTCATTGGTAACTTCACCAATGGTTGGAAGAGCCTCAAGACCAATAAAAAAGTGGGTGGTTTGTTCCCCAATGATGCCGATGGCAATGCATGGGGCGACAAAGCCTTGGGCTTCCCGAAACCTTTGACCGAGATGGGCTTCTCGCTCACTGATCCTGGTCGCTACCAAAACGGAACGCAAGATTTCAGTGCACAAATAGCAGCCTTCAAAAAAGAAGGCGTGGACATCATCACTGGCGTGATGATTCCGCCAGATGCCAAAACTTTCCTGACCCAAGCGAAACAACAAGGTCTCAAGCCCAAAGCCATCACGCTGGGCAAAGCTTTGTTGTTCCCCGTTGGTATTGAAGCCTTGGGTGACTTGGGTGCTGGACTGTCCACTGAAGTGTGGTGGAGCCCGTCACATCCCTTCACCTCATCGCTGACCAAGCAAAGTGCGAAAGACTTGGCTGTTGCCTATGAGAAGGGCAGCAACAAACAGTGGACCCAGCCCGTTGGTTTTGCCCATGCTTTGTTTGAAGTGGCCGCCGACACCTTCAAGCGTGCCAAGTCCACCAAGCCTGCTGACCTGCGCGATGCGATCGCCGCAACCGACATGGACACCATCGTTGGCCACGTCAAATGGGGTGGTCCTGGCCCATTCAAAAATGTCAGCAAAACACCGCTGGTTTTGGGTCAGTGGGTTAAAGGCAGCAAGTTCAAATACGATTTGGTGATCGTCAACAATGAACTGGCCAAAAACATCCCCACCGGAGGATCCCTTAAGCCCATGTAAGGGACCAAACTGATGGGCTTGCTCAAACTTCAATCGGTCAGCAAGTCCTATGGGGCATTACAGGTGATTCACGGCGTCTCTTTCTCTGTCACAGAGGGAGAGACGCTGGGTATTCTGGGGCCCAATGGGGCTGGCAAAACGACCTTGTTCAATCTGATTTCCGGCGATGTGGCCTGCGACAGTGGGCAAGTGAATTACCGTGGGCGTGACATTACCAAAGAACCTGCCCATCAGCGCTGCCGCGCAGGCATCGGACGTTCATACCAAGTCCCCCAACCCTTTGGCAACATGACGGTTTTCGAAAATCTGGTGACTGCCGCTTGCTTTGGTGGTGGACAAGCAGAACAGGAAGCTTGGGAGACGGCGTATCAGGTGCTTGGGTTGACGGGCTTGATGTCATTCGCCAACAAATCAGCGGGCTCACTGACCTTGCTCAACCGCAAACGACTGGAACTGGCGCGCGCTTTGGCGACGCGCCCTCAGTTGCTGTTGCTCGACGAAATCGCCGGAGGATTGACCGTCTATGAAGCCGAAGAGTTGTTGCAAGAGTTGCATCGCATCAAAGCCAGTGGTGTGACCATGATTTGGATTGAACATGTGGTCCATGCATTGCTCTCCATTGCCGACCGGCTTTTGGTGATCAATTTCGGCACCCTTTTGGCACAAGGAAAACCGGCTGAAGTGATGGCTGATCCTGAAGTTCAGCGTGTCTACATGGGTTTGGAAGTCGCCGCAACATGACCGCTTTATTGCAGACGCACGCCTTGACGGCTTTTTATGGTGACGCGCAAGCTTTGTTTGGTGTTGATTTTGAAGTCCATCAAGGTGAAATGGTGGCCATCATCGGTGCCAATGGCGCTGGCAAAAGCACGTTCATGAAAGCACTGACTGGCCTGGTCTCGACGCAGACGCAGCAAATCACGTGGAAAGGGCAGGCCATTGGTGGTCTTGCACCATCTGACATCGTCAAACGTGGGATCGCGCTGGTGCCTGAGGGCAGACGCTTGTTTCCCAGTTTGAATGTCGAAGAAAATTTGTTGATGGGTGCGAGTGCAGGGCGAAAAGGAGAATGGAATCTGCAACGCGTCTTCGCACTGTTTCCTATTCTGAAGGAAAAACGCTTGCAGCCATCAACCTCGTTGTCAGGTGGTCAGCAACAGATGGTGGCCATTGGTCGAGCACTCATGAGCAACCCAGCCGTCTTGTTGTGTGATGAATTGAGTTTGGGTTTGGCACCGATCGTCATCAAAGAAATATATGCAG
>CAJBOO010000244.1 GCA_903956845.1 uncultured Burkholderiales bacterium | reverse complement strand
GGCGATGTGAGTCAAATTGACTTGCCCAAAGGCAGCCCCAGTGGCTTGGTGGACGCAGAGCGGGTGTTGCGCCGCGTGCCTGGCATCGCCATGACGCACTTCACCAGCAAAGACGTGGTGCGGCACCCCCTGGTGGCCCGCATCGTGGATGCTTACGACAAGCACCGCAAAACCCCTTGAACATGGCACTGGCAAAGCTTCAACTGTCCTTGCAGTTTGCAGACATTGCACATGCGGCCAAACACCGCGCCGCGTTGCCCAGGCATGCGGTTGCGCGGTGTTTGCGACACGCCTTGGCAGCAGACGCTGAAATCACGGTGCGCATCGTGGATGCCGATGAAGGGCGTGCCTTGAACGCCAGTTACCGTCACAAAGACCACGCCACCAATGTCTTGACCTTTGATTACGCGCAAAGCCCAGTGGTCATGGCCGATCTGGTGTTATGCGCGCCCGTGGTGGCCGAGGAAGCCAAAGCGCAAGGCAAAACCTTGGCCGCGCATTACGCCCATTTGTTGGTGCACGGCTGCTTGCATGCCCAGGGCTGGGACCATGAAACCTCGTTGAAAGACGCGCATGCCATGGAAGCCCACGAGATTGAAATATTGGCAGGCTTGGGACTGCCTAACCCTTACCGCTGATCCATCAGACCGTCGAGCAAACGCACCCGTACCGTTTTGCCTTTGATGCGTCCTTTGGACAAGCTGTCGACCGCGGCTTTGGCAATGGCTCGGTCAACCGCGACATACGTGGAAAACTCGTTCACATTGATCTTGCCGATGTGGACTGCGCTGAAACCGGCTTCGCCTGTCATGGCGCCCAACACATCACCTGCGCGGATTTTTTCTTTGCGCCCACCCACGATCTGCAAAGTGCGCATGGGTGCTTGCAGGGGTTCACCTTCTGCCACGGTCAAAGTCGACAGCTTGTCCCACACGGAGGCATGGCCTTGCATGACCTCGATGCGACCCACCGCGCCCATCTCGTCCAGGCTTGCCAAGGTCAAGGCCAAGCCCTGCGCATCGGCTCGGCCGGTGCGGCCAATGCGGTGAATGTGCAACTCTGCATCTGGCGTCACGTCCACATTGATGACGGCATTGAGTTGACTGATGTCCAAACCCCGCGCTGCCACATCGGTTGCGACCAGGACCGAACAACTCCGGTTGGCAAATTGCACCAATACCTGATCGCGCTCACGTTGTTCCAACTCGCCATACAGCGCCAGCGCGTCAAAACCTTGGGCTTGCAGCACTGCCAACAATTCACGGCACTGCTGCTTGGTGTTGCAAAACGCAATCGTTGACTCAGGGCGAAAGTGGTTGAGCAGCAAAGACACCGCGTGCAAGCGCTCGTCTTCGCGCACCTCGTAAAACACCTGCCGAATCTTGTCAGGTTGGTGCACGGTTTGCACTTTCACGGTTTGCGGGTCGCGCATGAACTGTGCCGACAGCTTGGCAATGCCTTCAGGGTATGTGGCCGAAAACAACAAGGTTTGTCGCTTAGGCGGGCATTGCTGAATCAGTTGCTTCATGTCGTCAAAGAAACCCATGTCCAGCATGCGGTCTGCTTCATCAAGCACCAAGGTCTTGACCGAGTCCAACCGCAGGTTGCCACGCGTCAAGTGGTCCAAGATGCGCCCCGGTGTGCCCACCACCACATGGGCACCATGTTGCAGACTTTGCTCTTGGCCACGCAAGGCCACGCCGCCACACAAGGTCACTACTTTGATGTTCGCGGTGGCACGTGCCAAGCGTCTGATTTCAGTGGTGACTTGATCGGCCAATTCGCGTGTCGGGCACATCACCAAACCTTGCACGGCGTGGAAATTGGCGGTGAGTTTCTCGACCAAGGGCAGGCCAAAAGCGGCGGTCTTGCCACTGCCTGTGCTGGCTTGTGCAATCAGGTCTTTGCCCTCCAGCGCCAAGGGCAGACTGGCTGCTTGAATAGCCGTCATCTCGCTATAACCGAGTTGATCCAAATTGAGAAGGGTTTCGGGGGAGAGGGAGAGCGCTTTGAAGGATGCAGACATGGTCAGATTATCAACCCATGCTTGGCTCAAACAGACGCTGTCTTATTTCAAATCCCGCACATCGTCAAAATGCGCTTCCACGTCATTGGGTAAAAGTTGAATACTGGCACGCAAGCCGGGCACGTCACTCATGAGGGCTTGCTCGACGCTGGTGCGCAGGGCAGCCGCGCGGCCCAATGACCAACTGGAAGGCATGTGCATGTGCATGTCTACAAAACGTCGCTGGCCAGCACGGCGCGTCACCACATGGTCAAAACGGATGATCTCCACTTCTCCTCGCTTGTGCTCAAAGCCTTCGAGCACGGCGTGGATTTGAGCCAGAACCTCAGGCTCCACCGCTTCGTCCATCAAGCCTTGCGAAGAGCGCCAGATCAGCTGAACGCCTTCTTTCAAAATGTTCAATGCCACACCCATGGCAACCAGGGCATCCAACCAAAGCCATCCTGTGAAATACACCATGGTCAAACCCATGACCACGCCGGCAGAGGTCCAGACATCGGTGACCAAATGTCTGGCGTCGGCTTCCAAGGCGATGGAGCGGTGCACCTTGGCTGCCCCGAACATCACCCAGGCCAGCAAACCATTCAAGGCCGAGCTGGCCACCGACAAGGCCAAGCCCCAACCCAAGGATTCGACGGGCTGCGGGTCAAAGATGCGATGCGCCGACGCCCAAATGATGGCGGCGGCGGCGCCCATGATGAGCACACCTTCAAAGCCCGAGGAAAAGTATTCTGCTTTGTGGTGCCCATAAGGATGGGCTTCGTCGGCGGGTTGCTCGGCAACGGTCACCATCACCAAGGCAAACATGGCACTGGCCAAATTCACAAACGATTCCATGGCATCGGACAACAAGCCCACCGAATCGGTGATGTACCAGGCCAAGGTTTTCATCACGATCGTGATGATGGCAACCACCACGGATGCCCAGAGCAAGGTTTTGGGAGAGATTTTGGTCAGCAGGGTCATGGCATCATGATCACTCAAGCCAATGACAGGTTGCAGTGGTTCATGTCAAGTGCACGCGTGCAAACTTGCGCTTACCCACTTGCACCACACATGTCCCAGCGTCAAGCTTCAACCCTTTGTCGCTGACCACGCTGCCGTCAATGCGCACACCGCCACCCTCAATCAGGCGATTGGCTTCACTGCTCGATGGGGCCAAGCCTGCGCTTTTGAGGAGCGCCGCGATGCCCATGGGCGCGCCGCTGAGCTGGACATCTGGGATGTCGTCAGGGATACCGCCTTTGCTGCGGTTGACAAAATCTTGCTCGGCTGCATCGGCCAACGCCGCGTTGTGAAAGCGAGTGGTGATTTCCTTGGCCAGCATCACTTTGGCGTCACGCGGGTTGCGTCCACTCTCAACCTCGGCTTTCAAAGCGGCGATGGCCTCCAAGCTTTGGAAGCTCAGCAACGTGAACCAGCGCCACATCAAGGTGTCGCTGATCGACAAAACCTTGGCAAACATGGTGTTGGGTGCTTCGGTGATGCCGATGTAGTTGTTCTTGCTTTTGGACATTTTGTCCACACCATCCAAACCCTCCAGCAGGGGCATGGTCAAAATGCATTGCGGCTCTTGTCCATACTCTTGTTGCAAGTGGCGGCCCATGAGCAGGTTGAATTTTTGGTCAGTGCCGCCCAGCTCAAGGTCGCTCTTCAAAGCCACACTGTCATAGCCTTGCATCAGGGGATATAAAAATTCATGCACGCTGATGGATTGGCCGCTGTGAAACCGCTTGTGGAAGTCATCACGCTCCATCATGCGAGCGACGTTGTATTTGGCGGCCAGCTCGATCATGCCTCGCGCACCCAAAGGATCGCTCCATTCGCTGTTGTAACGAATTTCAGTGCGCGCTGGGTCTAACACCAGGCTGGCTTGTTTGTAATAAGTGTCTGCATTGGCCTTGATTTGCTCAGCGGTCAAAGGTGGCCGCGTGCTGTTGCGTCCAGACGGGTCACCGATCATGCTGGTGAAGTCGCCGATCAAAAAGATGACTTGGTGCCCCAGGTCTTGCAACTGGCGCATCTTGTTGAGCACCACCGTGTGCCCGATGTGGATGTCTGGCGCGGTGGGGTCCAACCCCAATTTGATGCGCAATGGCTGGCCTGTGGCTTCAGAACGCTGTAACTTTTTGATCCATTCCGCTTGCGGCAATAACTCCTCACATCCCCGCTGTGACACAGCCAATGCGTTTTGAATCTTGTCAGACAGTGAGGATTGTGTTTCAGGTGCTTGATTCATAAGTCTTTTCGGGTGGTGACTGCAAGGGATTTGGCCTGTATACTGCACCCCCCGACGTTGGATGAAGTCTTAATGGCTATACCAACCTCAGAGCCGCCATTCTAAAGCGCCCTCTCACCCAGGCAGTGCTTCCAACGCAGACCCCAGATACATGCTTTTGCCCGCCACACCGCCCGTTGACAGCGACACGCCCAGCGCCAAGCCTTGGGTGTGGCGCATCGGCGCGCTCATGCTGTTGGCCGCGGGTGGGGCATTCGCGGTCGCCGGTTTCACCACCGCGGACCAGACAGTGCCCGTGCGCCAACTGGTGCAAGCTGTCACAACCCTGGGCACGGAGTTTCAAATCCAAGGCCTGGACAACGCTGCGATGCGCTTGTACCGATCAGACGTCTCTCGCTCGAATGACACAGCCGAAAGCCTGTTGCGTCGCTTGGGCATCAACGACAAAGCCGCCACAGATGTCGTCAAATCCCATCCCCTGGTCCGTGGCAACCTGCTGGGACGCTCAGGTCGAATGTTGCGCGCTGAAACCGACAGCGACAACCAGCTCCTCAGCTTGACCGCACGATGGGCCACCGACAGCAACCAACACTTTCAGCGACTGGTGATCGAGCGACAAGCCCACGGCTTTGCCGTCACCCAAACAACCGGTGAGTTGAAGTCTTCGGTTCACTTATCGGGCGCATTGATCCAATCGTCATTGTTTGCGGCGACAGATGATGCCGGCATCCCCGACAGCATCGCCATGCAAGTGGCTGATATTTTTGCGGGCGACATTGATTTCCACCGCTCGTTGCGCAAAGGCGACCGGTTCACGGTGAGTTACGAGTCTTTGGAAGCCGATGGCGAACCCCTCAAACCCGGCAAGGTCTTGTCTGCAGAGTTCGTCAACAAAGGCAAAACATACCAAGCCATGTGGTTCCAAGAATCCGCTGAGCATGCTGGCGGTTATTACACCTTGGACGGTCAAAGCATGCGCCGGGTGTACCTGGCGTCGCCCTTGGCCTTCTCCAGGGTGACCAGTGGATTCAAAATGCGTTTTCACCCTATCTTGCAAGCCTGGCGCGCCCACCTCGGGGTGGATTACGCTGCGCCCCAAGGTACGCCTGTGCGCAATGTGGGCCTGGGCGTGGTTGAAACCGCGGGTCCCATGGGTGGTTACGGCAACGTGGTTGTGGTCAAACACAACAACGGTCACAGCACCGTTTATGCTCACCTGAGCAAAATATTGGTCAAGCGCGGTCAGTCTGTCGCGCAGGCCCAATCGATTGGTTTGGTCGGTGCCACCGGATGGGCTACCGGCCCGCATTTGCATTTCGAATTCCGCGTCAACGGCAAACACCAAGACCCCTTGCTGCTTGCTCGGCAAAGTGAAACCATTCCTGTGTCTGCCCATGCACGTGAGCGGTTCAACCTGCTGGCCAAAGAAGTGGCCAACCAACTCTCTTCTTCTGCTGTCGCATTCGCCGACACGGCCCCCTGATACCCGCATGTCTTCGCTGTACATCGGCGTGATGTCAGGCACCTCACTCGATGGTGTGGATGCCGTGGCAGTTGATTTCTCTGATGGCATTCAGGCATTGGGTCACGTGGCCTTGCCCATGCCCGAGCCATTGAAACAAGGTTTGTTGCAACTCAACCAAGCAGGGCACAACGAATTGCACCTGGCGGCTTTGGCCGCCAATGACTTGGTCGAGGTATACACCGCAGCCGTTCAAGCATTGCTGGCCCAACTCGATGTGCCTGCTGCGTCCATTGCTGCCATCGGCGCCCATGGACAAACAGTCCGCCACCAACCTCAGTGGCAAGACCGTGTGGGCTACACCTGGCAACTCAACAATCCCTCTTTGTTGGCCGAGCGCACGGGCATCCAAGTGGTGGCCGACTTTCGATCACGCGACATCGCCGCAGGGGGTCAAGGCGCGCCATTGGTGCCAGCCTTTCACCAACAGGTGTTTTCCCAACCAGGGCAAACGGTGGCCGTGCTTAACCTGGGCGGCATGGCCAACATCAGCATCCTGCAAGGTGCACAAGTCTTCGGCTTTGACTGCGGTCCTGGCAATGTCTTGCTAGACACCTGGTGTCACGCGCATACCGGTCAAGCCTTTGACAAGGAGGGCGCCTGGGCGGCCACTGGCAAGGTTTCGCAAGCCTTGCTGACCCAGCTCCTCAGCGAACCCTTTTTCAGCTTGATGCCCCCCAAAAGCACCGGCCGCGACCTGTTTCACGCGCAATGGTTGAACCACCATGTGCAAGCCTTTCCAGGTTTGGCCACTGCCGACGTTCAAGCCACCCTGGCGGCCTTGACTGCGCAAACATGTGCCAATGAAGTCCTCCGCCACGCTCCCCAAGCCCGTCAACTGTTGGTCTGCGGTGGGGGCGCTTACAACCTGCACCTGATGCATTTGCTGGGGCAATGTCTTCCAGGGATGGCCGTGTCGTCCACCGACAGCCGAGGCTTGCCGCCCATGCAGGTCGAAGCCGCGGCCTTTGCATGGTTGGCCCGTCAAACGGTGCTGCACCTGCCGGGCAACCTGCCTGCCGTCACGGGCGCCAAAGGCTTGCGCGTCCTGGGTGGCATCTACCCGGCTTGAGTCTTCTACAGCGCCTGCGTGTGTTCAGACGTGCATGCAGCGACTGCCCATCAAAAAAGCCGGGATAAACCCGGCTTGCTTGGTTGGGATCGTCGGTCTCAGGCGGAAAACGACGAACCACAGCCGCATGTGGAAGTGGCATTCGGATTTTTGATCACAAACTGTGCACCTTGCAGGTCTTCTTTGTAATCAATCTCGGCACCCAGCAGGTATTGGTAGCTCATGGCATCCACCAACAAGGACACGCCATTTTTGGTCATGGTGGTGTCGTCTTCGTTGGTGATTTCATCGAACGTGAAGCCATACTGGAAGCCTGAGCAACCGCCACCTTGCACAAACACGCGCAATTTCAGATCAGGGTTGCCTTCTTCAGCGATCAGGTCGGCCACCTTGGCAGCAGCGCTGTCGGTGAACACGATCGGGTCAGGCATGGCGGTGGGCAGGGATTCGGCTAATGCACTCATGGCGCGCTCCAAAACATAGGGTTTGTCAGATGGGATGAATAGTAACGTATTTCAGTCAACAATAACCGCCGCAAGGTTATTGGCAGGCATGAAAAAAGCCGCCAGGGCACAAGGCCACCAGCGGCTTGGCAGAACCCCAGGGGGTTCGGCAAGGTCAGCGTTTGCTGAATTGCTTGCGGCGACGAGCGCCGTGCAAACCGACCTTTTTACGTTCGACTTCACGGGCATCGCGGGTCACAAAGCCAGCTGCGGACAGCACGGGTTTGAGCGTTGCGTCGTAATCGATCAAAGCGCGTGTGATGCCGTGACGGGCAGCACCGGCTTGGCCAGATTCACCGCCACCTTGAACGTTGATTTGGATGTCAAACGATTCACCGTGCTGTGTCAGCAGCAGGGGTTGTTTGGCGATCATGATCGAGGTTTGACGACCGAAGTACTCGGTGATGTCTTTGCCATTGACCGTGATCTTGCCAGAGCCTTTTTTCAGAAACACGCGGGCGACGCTCGATTTGCGACGGCCGGTGCCATTGTTCCATTCACCAATCATGTCATAGCTCCTTAGATGTCCAGCGTTTTAGGCTGTTGGGCGGTATGGGGATGCTCGGCACCGCCGTACACCTTGAGCTTTTTGATCATGGCAAAGCCCAATGGGCCTTTGGGCAACATGCCTTTGACAGCTTTTTCCAAAGCACGACCAGGGTGCTTGGCTTGCATGTCGCGGAAGTTGATGCTGGAGATGCCACCAGGGTAGCCAGACTGGCGGTGGTAAATCTTGTCCAGGGCTTTGTTGCCCGTGACACGGATCTTGGATGCGTTGATGACGACGATGTAGTCGCCAGTATCGACGTGAGGCGTATAAATGGCTTTGTGCTTGCCGCGTAAACGGAGGGCTGCTTCGCTGGCAATCCGTCCGAGCACCTTGTCGGTGGCGTCAATCACAAACCACTCATGCGTCACGTCAGCGGGTTTTGCGCTGAAAGTGGACATGTGTTTTCCTAGAGTGGGTTGTGGGGTCCTTTTCCACGGTCGGTGTTCCTCTGCTGGGAACCTCTTAGGTGGGGATGACAACTTCGCCGCGGGACCTTGTTTTCGCTGCGAAGCCTGCCATTCTATGGCATTTCTCCCCTTTCAGGCTCGGGCCTTGGGCGGGCGGTTACCATGGGGCATGTTCAGTTACAGACACGCCTTTCACGCTGGCAACCATGCCGATGTGCTCAAACACACGGTTTTGATTGCCGTGATGCATCATTTAGCATTAAAAGATGTGGGTTTCACCGCAATTGACACCCATTCAGGCCCAGGCCTTTACCGCTTGGATGGCGCGGACGCACGCCAAAGTGGCGAAGCACAAGAGGGTTTGCTGGCGTTAATGCGCAACAAATCCAAGCTGTCGGGACCCATGGCGCCAGCCTTACAGGCCTACCGCGCGGTCCTTGACCACTTCAACCCCAAGGGTGGTTTGCTCAATTACCCCGGCTCGCCATTTATCGCGCAACACCTTTTGCGCGTGCAAGACAAACTCAAGTTGTTCGAGATGCACCCCACCGACATCCGCGCCTTGCAAGCCAATGTGGATGCGCTGCGTGTGGGCCGGCAAGTGGGCGTGGCGCATGAAGATGGCTTCAACGGTTTGCCCAAATACCTACCGCCACCGACCCGCCGAGGTTTGGTGTTCATTGACCCGAGTTATGAAATCAAGTTGGACTATGAACGGGTGGCGGTGGCGGTTTCCATGGGCTTGCAGCGTTTTGCCACAGGCACGTTTGTGGTGTGG
>CAJBOO010000243.1 GCA_903956845.1 uncultured Burkholderiales bacterium | reverse complement strand
GTTTTCTTGCCCTCGGCCAGCCACTGCGCAAATTCAGTGGGTGTTTCCAAGGTGATGCGACCCAAAGCGTTGTTCCTGAAATCATGGATCACGATCTGAGCCGCTTTGGTGGTGTTGATGCGCCCCCCGCTTTGGACGGCACCTCGGTGGCGTCCCACCGCATCCAGCACGGCCTCATCCGTCAGTTGGGCAGGATCGCTGATGTTGTAGCGCTGACCCAAGGTCTCGGGGTAATGGGCAATCAGGTAGTTGAGGAGTTCCAGGGCGACTTCTTCGTCATCAAAGGCCTTCACGCCAATCGCACCGCTGGCGGCCAAGTTGAAACCACTTTGCGTGACGATGATGCGCGGCCACATGACGCCAGGGGTGTCGTAGAGATAGAAGTCGTCGGCCAAGGCGATGCGTTGCTCGGTTTTGGTGATCCCGGCTTCGTCCCCGGTTTTGGCGGCACGTTTGCCTTTGAGGGTGTTGATCAAGGTGGATTTACCCACGTTGGGGATGCCGCAAATCAGCACCCGCATGGGTTTGACCATGCCACCGCGCAAAGGGGCGAGTTGGTGGCATGCCTCCATCAAGGCTTTGGCGGGCGACACCATGCTCGTGTCCAGGCCCATGGCGCGAACCTCCGGCATGGCGTTGTAGTGCGCCAGCCAAAGTTCGGTGCGCACGGGGTCGGCCAGGTCTTGCTTGCTGAGCACTTTTAGCGCTGGTTTGCCTTGGATGAGATCGGCCAGCATCGGGTTGGCACTGGAGCCGGGCAGGCGGGCATCCAACATTTCGATGACCACGTCGATGTTTTTGATGCGCTCGCCAATGGCTTTGCGCGTCAAATGCATGTGACCGGGGAACCATTGAATAGCCATGAACAGTGAGCGATAAACCGCGTTGAAAAGGATGATTGTCGGGTACTTTGCCGCGGCTGCTCACCAACCCCCATGGCGAAAAAAAACCGTCTCTCCTGAGAAAGACGGTTTCTTGGGCAAGGAGGTCAAGCCTTGCGAATCAGGCGAATCACTGCTTGACAGCTTCGACTTGGATCAGCAATTTGACTTTGTCTGGAATGCCAAAGTCGATGCCCCACTTCATGCCCCAGTCGCTGCGCATGATGGTGGTTTCGAAGTCGCCGCCGCAGACTTCGCGCTTGAGTCTGGGATGTTCATAGCAGTTGAAGTTGGTGGCCTTCAACATCACAGGCACGGTTTTACCGAGCATGGTCAGGCTGCCAGCCACTTCAGAGATTTTGTCTCCGTTGAAGCTGAATTTATCTGCCGAAAAGGTCATGGTGGGGTGGACTGGCGCGTCGAAAAAGTCAGGCTTTTTCAAGTGGGCGTTGAAAGCTTCTGTGCCAGTGTTGATGGAATCGGCTTGAATGGTCAGTTTGACTGAGCCGGTTTTGGCTGCACGGTCAAATTGCACCACGCCTTCTTTTTTGTCAAAACGGCCACGGTTGGTAGAGGTACCAAAGTGGGTCACTTCGAAAGTCACAAAGGTATGTGTGGGGTCGATGTTGTAGGTAGCCGCTTGAGCGGTGGCACCTGCCATGGCTGTGACGGCCAAAGCTGCTGCAAGGATGGATGAACGCATGGAATCTCCTGTGAGTACGGGGGGTTGAAAAAAACTTAAAGCTTGGCAACGCCTGTCAAGGCAAATGTGAATTTCACCTGAACATCGTCAGCCACCATGGAGGTGTCTGACCATTCGTTGTCACCAATGTTGAAAACCAGTCGTTTGAGTGTGAAGGCACCGGTGGCTGTGGTGTTGGGGCCAGCCTGGGTCAGTACCACGGGCACCACCACCTCTTGGGAAACGCCTTTGATGGTGAGTTTGCCAGTCACCTCGAATTTGCCAGCGCCCAGGCCTTTGATGGCCCCAGACTGGAAAGTGGCTTGAGCGAACTTGGCGGTGTTGAACCAATCTGCTTTGGGCAATTCCGCGTCGGTCTCTTTCACGCCCAGGGTGGCGCTGGCCATGTCCACTGTGAAGGCGATCTTGCCTGCAGCGGGTTTGGCGGGGTTAAAGGCGATTTGGGCATCGAATTTCTTGAACCTGCCTTCGACGGGCACGCCCATTTGTTTGCTGACAAAAACGATGTCGCTTTGGGCGGGAACGAGTTTTTGCTGGGCATAGGAGGTCAAGCTGGCCGATCCCAGCAAGGTGGCAAACAGGGTCAAAGCAATGCGTTGGAGGTTCATGGTGTGTGGGGTGTGTGGCCGGGCAAGATGCGGTGAATCAGGCCATTGTGAGCGATCCAGTGGTGTTTGACAGCCGCAGCGATGTGAATGGCAACCAGGCCCATCATGGCAAAGGCACTGATTTCATGCCAAGGCTTGATCAGTTCGGCCAGTGCTTTGTCTGCGGGGACAAAGTCGGGCAGGGGCAAGACGCCAAACAACACGATGGGAAAGCCCGCCGCCGAGCTGTAGGCCCAGCCAATCAGCGGTACCAAGAAGAACAGGGCATATAGCGCGTGGTGAATCCCGTCATGCGCCAGGTGTTGCCAACGAGGCATGTCGTTGGCGATGTGTGCGGGCAAAGGGGGAGGACGATGGGTCACACGCCACAGCAAACGCAGCGCTGAGAGCAGCAAAAACGTCATGCCCGCCCATTTGTGCCAGTTGTAGAGTTTCAATTTCAGCGGGGAGAGTGGCAGGTCGGCCATGAACAAACCCATGCCAAACAGGCCAAACAAAGCCAATGCCAGCAGCCAGTGCAGGGCCATCGCAGGCAGTGTGTAGCGGTGTTCTGGGGCAGTGACTGAATCCATGGCCGTGAGTTTAGGCAAGCTTCGAACAAAAAGATGAAGGATTTTTGACGTGATCAATCAAATGAATTGAATGATCAGTCGGTAACCGGTCAACCATTCAACGCCTACGGCCACCGCCACCCAGCAAACCGCCCAAAACGCCGCGCACGATTTCGCGCCCGATGGCCGAGCCCACCGTGCGCACCGCGCTTTTCACCACAAGTTGCGCCACGCCGTCGCGACGGCCTCCACGCGGTCCCGTGGTGCCAAACAAGATGTCTGAGACACCGCTCACCCAGTTGGGTGGGTCATGGGTTTCGGCGGGCGAGTGGCCTGCTTGCTGGATCTGCTGTTGCGCTTGATCCACCGCTGCCTGGTCCATGGCAGGTGCCCGGCCTTTGAGCGTTTCGTAAGCCGAATCGCGGTCCACGGTTTTTTCATACACACCCGCCACCAGCGAGCCATTCAACAAGGCTTGTCGTTGATCGGCCGTGATCGGGCCGAGTTGGCTGCCTGGGGGCAACACAAACACCCGCTCGGTTTCGCTCGGGCGACCTTTGCTGTCGAGCAAGCTGACCAGGGCTTCGCCGACCGCCAAATCGGTGATGGCGGCTTCCACGTCCAAGCCTTTTTTCGGTCGCATGGTTTGCGCGGTGGCCGCCACGGCTTTTTGGTCACGCGGAGTGAAGGCCCGCAAGACATGTTGAACCCGGTTGCCCAGTTGCGCCAAGATGCTGTCAGGGATGTCCAAGGGGTTTTGCGTGACGAAATACACACCCACGCCTTTGGATCGCACCAAGCGCACCACGAGTTCGATACGCTCTACCAACACTTTGGGGGCCTCGTTGAACAGCAAATGGGCTTCGTCGAAGAAGAACACCAGCTTGGGCTTGTCCAGGTCGCCCACCTCGGGCAGTTGCTCGAACAACTCGGACAACATCCAGAGCAAAAACGTGGCGTAAAGCCGAGGCGAATTCATCAGCTTGTCGGCCGCCAAGATGTTCACCAAACCATGCCCCTGGCTGTCGGTTTGCATGAAGTCATGGATGTCGAGCATGGGCTCGCCAAAAAACTGGTCGCCGCCTTGCTCCTCGATTTGCAACAAACCGCGCTGAACCGCGCCCACGCTGGCCGCGCTGATGTTGCCGTATTCGGTGGTGAAGTCTTTGGCGTTTTCGCCCACATGCTGCAGCATGGCCCGCAAGTCTTTCAGGTCCAGCAGCAGCAAGCCGTTGTCGTCAGCAATCTTGAAAACCAGGTTGAGCACGCCGGCTTGGGTGTCATTGAGGTTGAGCATGCGGGCCAGCAGCAATGGCCCCATGTCGCTGACCGTGGCGCGCACCGGGTGGCCTTGCTGGCCAAACACGTCCCACAGCGTGACCGGGTTGGCGGCAAAAGCCGGGGTGTTCAAACCGCGCTCTTTCAAGACCGCGCCCATTTTCTCGGAGAGTTTGCCTGCCTGGCTCAGGCCGGTCAGGTCTCCCTTGACATCGGCCATGAAGACGGGGACACCCATGCGTGACAAACCTTCGGCCATGGTTTGCAAGGTCACCGTTTTGCCAGAACCTGTGGCACCCGTGATCAAGCCATGACGGTTGACCAGTTCAGGCTGCCAAAGGCATTCGGCCGTGGCACTGCGGGCAATCAGAATGGGATCAGCCATGGTCTTTTGCTTTCATGAGGCTGCCGCCCGGGGCCCCAGGCGGCTTGGGTACGACTCAGCGGGTGTTCGTGTCAGCGGCTTGGGCGGTCAGCGACGGGGTGACACGGCGCGCCCCGTTGAAACGTTTGACCCAGTAGGTGTCGCTCATGTTTTCGATGCGCACCTCGCCGCCGCTGCGGGGAGAGTGGATGAATTTGCCATCGCCGATGTAGATGCCGACATGGCTGAAGGTTTTACGCAAGGTGTTGTAGAACACCAAGTCACCGGGTTGCAGCTCAGCACGGTCGATTTTTTCTGTCACCGCCGCTTGCGCTTTGGCGTTGTGGGGCAACACCAATCCCAAGGTGTTTTGGTACATGGCGCGGACAAAACCGCTGCAGTCAAACCCGTTGTCTCCGTTACCACCACGTTTGTAGGGCACGCCGATGTATCCCATGGCGTTAACGACCAAATCGGAGGCTTGGTTGCTGACTGTTTTGCCCATTTGGCTGAACTGCGCGACCAAGCCCGTCTGCGCCAACAGCGACTCGAGGTCGTCTGGTGGTGAGTTTGCCGGCGCCGCATGGGCAAAGCCAGCGGTCAGCAACATGAAGAAGAAGGTACGCAACATAGGGCAGCATTGTAATCGCAAGCCCACCAGGGCTTAGCTGAAGCACAATCGGTGCTTTACAGACTTTCAGATTCCCAAGGACGACCATGTTTCGCGCTCTCTTATTAGACAAAGAACCCCAATTCCAAGCCTCTGTTCAATCCGTGGAGGCCTCACGCCTGCCAGATGCTGATGTGCATGTCCAGGTGGCGTATTCCACCCTGAACTACAAGGACGGTCTGGCCATCACCAACAAAAGCCCCGTGGTCCGTCAATGGCCCATGGTGGCAGGCATTGATGGGGCGGGCACGGTCATCGCTTCCAGCCATCCTCAGTGGAAGGCTGGCGACGCTTTTGTTCACAACGGCTGGGGCGTTGGCGAAACCCACTGGGGCTGCTTGGCTGAGCAGGCCAAGCTCAAGGGTGATTGGCTGGTCAAGTTGCCGTCTGCATTCACCCCACGCCAAGCCATGGCCTTGGGGACCGCAGGCTACACCGCCATGCTGTGTGTGATGGCGCTCGAGCAACAAGGTGTCAAACCAGGCGATGGTGAGGTGTTGGTCACGGGCGCGACTGGCGGGGTGGGCAGCGTGGCCATCGCATTGTTGGCCAAGTTGGGCTATAGCGTGGTGGCGGCCACGGGCAAAACGAGCGAGGAGGCCTACCTCAAAGGTTTGGGCGCACAGCACTTGATGGACCGAGCCGAATTGAGCGCGGCTGGCAAACCTTTACAAAAAGAACGCTGGGCGGGTGTGGTCGACGCAGTGGGTTCGCACACGCTGGCCAATGCCCTGGCGCAAACCCGCTATGGCGGTGCCGTGGCGGCCTGCGGTTTGGCGCAAGGCTTCGATTTGCCCACCACGGTCATGCCGTTCATTTTGCGCAACGTGCGTTTGATCGGGGTGGACTCTGTCATGGCCCCGTTGGCCTTGCGCCAACTTGCCTGGGACCGTTTGGCCCGCGACCTGGACATCGCCAAACTCGACAGCATGGTTGAAGAGGTGAGTCTGGACCATGCGATTGAGAAAGCCCATGCGCTGATGGCAGGACAGGTGCGTGGTCGCATCGTGGTGAAGATCTAAACCATGTTGATCGACGTTGACGAATCCCAATTGGTGCTGGTCGATTTCCAGGATCGCTTGATGCCTGCCGTTTTCCAGGGCGCGGAATGTCTGGCCCATGCCCTCTCCTTGGCGCGTGCTGCTCAGTGGCTGGACGTGCCCACCTGGGGAACCGAGCAAAACCCCAGCAAATTAGGCAGCCTGCCTGCTGAAATGAAAGCCCTGTGTAGGCAAACCCTGCCCAAAATGCAGTTCAGTGCAAGCGAAGAAGGTTTGACAGACGTGTTGCGTCCACCCGTGGCAGCCAAGCCCGTGGCGGGCAATGCCCGCAGCCTGCCCAAGCATCTGCAAAAGCCACCGCAGGCTGCGCCAGAGCGCAACAGCGTGGTGATCGCGGGTGTGGAAGCGCATGTGTGTGTGCTGCAAACCGCTTTGGCGTTGCTAGAGGATGAATATGAGGTGTGGGTGGTGACCGATGCGTGCAGTTCACGCACCGAGCGCAACCGCGACGCGGCCTACGACCGTTTGGCCGGCGCCGGTGCCGAACTGGTCACCACGGAAATGGTCTTGTTCGAGTGGCTACGCAGCGCAGAACACCCACACTTCAAAGACATCCAAGCCTTGATCAAATAACAAAAACCAAAGGGGAAACTGCTGTGGGTGTTTATGAATCGTTTTACCGTCGTTCCCTGGAAGACCGCGAGGGTTTTTGGGGTGACCAAGCCCAACTGATCGATTGGCACGTGCCCCCCACCCAGGTCTGTGACTACAGCAAACCTCCCTTTGCCGATTGGTATGTCGGTGGTCAGACCAATTTGTGCCACAACGCGGTCGACCGACACTTGGCCGATCGGGCTGACCAAGCCGCCCTGATTTACGTTTCCACCGAAACCGACACAGAAGTCACCTACAGTTTTCGCCAGTTAAGCGATGAGGTGCAACGCATGGCAGCCATCATGCAAAGCCTGGGCGTGGGCAAGGGTGACCGTGTCTTGATCTACATGCCCATGGTGGCTGAAGCCGCCTTTGCCATGCTCGCTTGTGTGCGCATTGGCGCGATCCATTCGGTGGTGTTTGGTGGTTTTGCCGCCCATGCCTTGGCCTCTCGCATCGAAGACGCGTCCCCCAGGCTGGTCATCAGCGCAGACGCGGGCTCGCGTGGCGGCAAGGTCGTGCCTTACAAACCCTTGTTGGATGAGGCGATTCACCTCAGCCAGCACAAACCAGCGGCGGTGCTCATGGTCAACCGGGGATTGACGCCTTTCACAGCCGTGCCTGGTCGTGACCATGACTATGCCAGCCTGCGCCAAACCCACCTGTCCGCGCGTGTGCCCTGCGAATGGGTCGACAGCCAACACATCAGCTACACGCTTTACACCTCGGGCACCACGGGCAAGCCCAAGGGCGTGCAGCGCGACACCGGCGGTTATGCCGTGGCACTGGCCGCGAGCATGCAGCACATTTTTGAAGGCCGCCCTGGGCAGGTGTATTTCTCCACCAGCGACATCGGCTGGGTGGTCGGCCACAGCTACATCATTTACGGGCCGCTGCTGGCAGGCATGGCCACCCTGATGTACGAAGGTTTGCCCACGCGACCGGATGGCGGCATCTGGTGGCAACTGGTCGAAAAATACAAAGTGACCCACATGTTCAGCGCGCCCACCGCGGTGCGGGTGCTGAAAAAGCAAGACCCCGCGTTGTTGAGCAAATACGATTTGTCCAGCCTCCAGGCCCTGTATTTGGCGGGGGAACCCTTGGATGAACCCACCGCCCAGTGGATCGCGGATGGCTTGCAAAAGCCAATCATCGACAACTACTGGCAAACCGAAACCGGTTGGCCTATCTTGACGGTTGCCAACGGGGTCGAGAAAAAAGCCAGCAAGTTTGGCAGTCCCGGCGTGCCCATGTACGGGTTTGATGTCAAGTTGGTGGACGAGAACACCGGCGAAGCCTTGACCGGCGCGAACGAAAAAGGGGTGGTGGTCATTGAAGGCCCGCTGCC
>CAJBOO010000242.1 GCA_903956845.1 uncultured Burkholderiales bacterium | reverse complement strand
GCGAAGTCGCCAATGTGGTGCGCCATGAACGAGGCACGTGGCGAAAACAAAGTGATGTCGCTGCCACGCTCTTTCATCAGCTTCAACTGATTGGTTTCGATGCTGTGGCGCAAATCGTCGTCGCTGATGTGCAAGTCGGAGGCTTTGGGCATGACTGCAGGGTCTTTGATGCCTGCAATTTGCTGGTTGCGCCAATCTTCCAAGGCTTTGGGGGCGGTGGTGTAGTGGCCGTGGCAGTCGATGATCAAACTCATGTGGCGTCTCCTGAATTCCAAATGTGTGCTGGCACCATGGCCTCGCCGCGCATGATGAGGCGTGCGGTGCGCAACAGAGCGGCTTGCGTGACTTCATGTCCACCAGGCAACGCGGGCGCTTCGCGGGTTTGCAAAGCCACGCTGAATTCCCCTGTGGGGTGCTCAATCGACAAGGCTTGCGCGGAGCCCGTTTGCATGACCGCCACCCCTTCGCAGACCGAACCGCGCAAGACACACGCCGTGCCCACCGTGACAGCCGCCAACACGCCAATGGCGTCATGGCAGACATGCGGGATGAAGCTGCGGGTGGTCAGTGAGCCGCCATGCAGCGGTGGCGCAATCAAGGTCATCTTGGGGTAATTTTTTTGGCTGACATCGCCCAAACCCATCAACACCGACACCTGCAAGCGCAGGGCTTCAATGCGGGTTTTGAGTTCGGTGTCGGCATTCATCTGTTCCGCGGATTCATAGCCTGTGCGCCCCATGTCCGAGGCTTGGAACAACACCAGTGGCATGCCGTTGTCGATGCAGGTCACGTCTATTTCAAAGGGTTCAAAACCGGTCAACTTGTCTGTGGGCAGCACACGCACGCGGTCTTTCACGCGACCCGTGGGCAACAAGCCGCTGCACACCGAACCAGCGGTGTCTAGGAAATTGATGGTGATAGGCGCAGATGTGCCCGGCGCACCGTCAATGCGAGCCTCACCCGTGTCGGCCACAAAGCGCTGACCATCGGGGCCCATGGGTGTTTGCACCGTGATGTCGCATTGCATGTCGGTGTTGAGGGTCAGTACCCGCAAGGTGGTGGTGTCTGTCGTGGCGTGCAGCATGCCGCTTTCCAAAGCGAAGGGGACGACGGCGGCCAGCATGTTGCCGCAGTTAGGGGTGGTGTCCACCGTGTCTTTGTCGGGCTGCAATTGGGCAAACAAAAAGTCCAGGTCAACACCTGGGACGCTGCTCGGGCGCACGATGCCTACCTTGCTGGTGAGCGGATGTGCACCACCCAAGCCGTCTATTTGTCGCTTGTCAGGTGAGCCCATGATGGCCAACAACACCTGGTCACGTTTGCGGATGTCGGCAGGCAAATCACGCGCCTGGAAAAACGGTCCTTTGGAGGTGCCGCCACGCATGAAAAGGCAGGGCACCGGATGGGGAGGCAAGGAGGGGTTCATGGTGTCAAGCTGGCTTTAAAAAACATACCGGTGGTTAAACACCAACATGGGGGCATATACCGCCATCAGCGCACCCGACATGGCCAAGTAAGGACCGAAAGGCAGGGCCTGCCCCGGTTTCAATAGCCCACGCCAACGCATGAAGATGGCAACGCACACACCCAACAGGGAAGACAAGAGCACCAACATGGGCAAAGCCAACCACCCCAGCCAAGCACCCAAAGCGGCCAAGAGTTTGAAGTCACCCTCGCCCATGCCCTGCTTGCCCGTGATCAAACCAAACAAGGCCTGAACCAACCACAACACGCCATACCCTGCTACCGCTCCCCAGAGGCTGTCCACCAGGTGCACACCGGTCCACCCCAGCGCCGAAGCGACCAACCCGGCCCACAACAAGCCTTGTGTCAAGGTGTCGGGCAAAAGCATGGTGTCGATGTCAATCAAGGACAAGGCCAGGAGCACCGTGCCAAAGCCAGCCCAGGCCAGAGCTTCCCAACCCATGCCCCAGCGAGCCGCACAAAAAGCCCACACCGCAGCGACGGCCAATTCCACCAACGGGTAACGCCAGGTAATCGGGGCGCGGCAATGCCCACAGCGTCCTTTGAGCCATGCAAAACTCAAGACCGGGATCAAGTCCCTTAAGCGCAAGGGCGTGGTGCAAGCCGGGCAGTGCGACGCTGGGGTGAACAGGTTGTAGGGGTCCTTCACGGCAGGGGGATGACCCAGGACCATGTGCGCCTGCGCTTCCCATTCGTTTTTCATCATGCGAGGCAAGCGCCACACCAGCACATTGATGAAACTTCCCACGGTCAAACCGATCAATGCCGCGACCGAAGTCCACAGTACAGGGTTGCCGAGCATCAGCGTGTCCATGCCTCAGGCCTTGTGCTCTGACACACCCAACAAACGCTCAAGCAGTGCGGGTTGAGATTGCAAGTCTGAGGCGCGTCCTTGGTGGATGACACGTCCTTGGTCCAACACCACGGCTTGGTGGCTGATGGCCAGGATGGCTTGGGGGTGTTGTTCGACGATGATGGCCGACAAACCTTGCTCGCGGGTGATGCGAGCGATGGCGCGCAACAATTCCTCCACGATGATGGGTGCGAGTCCTTCCAAGGGCTCATCGAGCAGCAAGAGTTTGGGGTTGAGCACCAAAGCGCGGCCCACCGCCAACATTTGCTGTTCACCGCCAGAGAGTTGGTTGCCCATGTTGGTTTTGCGCTCGGCCAAACGCGGGAACATCTCGAACACCCGATCAGGCGTCCAATGCCCAGGCCGAGCAACCGCCGTGAGGTTTTCCAATACGGTCAACGACTTGAAGATGTTGCGCTCTTGCGGCACCCAGCCCACGCCAGCGGCAGCACGTGCATGAGAGGGCAAGGCATGCAAATGCACACCACCCAAGGTCATGTGTCCGGCGTGTTGTCGGGTGGCCCCAGCGATGGTGTTGATCAAAGTGGTTTTGCCCGTGCCGTTGCGTCCGAGCAAGGCCAAGGTTTCGCCTTGCGCCAGGCTGAGCGACACCTCATGCAAGATGACTGCTTGGCCATAACCTGCGCTGAGTTGGTCGATGAGCAAGACATCAGCCATGAGCGTCTCCATGCCCCAGGTACACCTCGCGCACTTGGGGGTTGGCGGCGACTTCGGTCGGTGTGCCTTCGGTCAGCACCGCGCCATTCACCAAAACCGTCATGCGATCGGCAAAGCTGAAGACCAAATCCATGTCGTGTTCAATCAGGACCACGCTGACATCGGCGGGCAACGCGGCCACGGTTTGCAACAACTCCTCGCGCTCGCCTGCAGGCACACCCGCCACCGGCTCGTCCAGCAGCAATACGCTGGGCTCACATGCCAAGGCAATCGCCATTTCCAACAAGCGGCGCTTGCCATAGGCCAGCTCGTCCGTGGCTTGGTCCATCACATCCAGCAGGTGGAATTGCGCCAGCAAGGCTTCGCAACGCTCGGACACATCCCTGCCCTGCCCCAAGGCTTGCCACCAACGACCGCCCATGCCCAGGTGTTGTGACACGACCATGGCCAAGGTTTGCAAAGGCGTGAGTCCAGCGAACAATTGGTTGATTTGAAAGGTGCGCACCAAGCCGCGTCGCACCCGTTGGTGAGGCGGCAGTTGGCTGATGTCTTGGCCTTGTAAAAAAATCCGCCCAGCGGTTGGCTCAAGCACACCGGTGAGCAAATTGATCAAGGTGGTTTTGCCGGCGCCATTGGGCCCGATCAGGGCATGGCGTGCGCCACGGCGCACCGACAAATGGACATGGTCGGTGGCCGTGATACCGCCAAAGCGTTTGACCAGGCCTGTGCATGACAACACCACATCGCTGTTCATGAACGACGCCCCCAAGTCCATGGTCGTATCAAGCGTTCGC
Organism: uncultured Burkholderiales bacterium; assembly: GCA_903956845.1. Taxonomy (GTDB): domain Bacteria; phylum Pseudomonadota; class Gammaproteobacteria; order Burkholderiales; family Burkholderiaceae_C; genus Limnohabitans. The sequence continues at coordinate 6,158 of CAJBOO010000242.1, read as the reverse complement.
GACCCACCATCATCAGCAAGACCAGGAAAAGCCCCAGCCAAAACGTCCAGTATTGGGGTGTCCATGCGGAGATGACGCTGTGCAAGGTCTTGAATACCACTGCACCGATCAAGCCGCCCCACAGCCAACCCGTGCCACCAATCACCAACATCAAGAGCACGTCGGCGGAGCGGTCAAAACCAAAGACATCCAAGGAGGCGAAGCCCGTGGTTTGCGCTTGCAAACCGCCCGCCATGCCAGCCAAGGCAGCGGCCAAGGTGTAGATGGCGACTAAGCGAGCATTGACCGCGATGCCAATCGCCTGCGCACGCAAGCGGTTGTCGCGGATGGCTTGCAAACTGAACCCAAAAGGCGAGTGCACCAAGCGGTGTAACAAGACAAACACCAGCAGCGTGATGCCCAGGGCATACCACGCAGCGGTTTGACCGTACAAATCGAATTCAAAGTGGCCCAACACCGGCCCCATGACCACGCCTTGCAAACCATCTGCACCACCGGTCAGCCAGTCGAGTTTGTTGGCCAGTTCCTGCAAGATCAGCGCCACACCCAGGGTGACCATCAAGCGAGTAAGGTCAGAGCCGCGCAACACGCCCAGGCTGCAGACCGCGCCCAAGAGCATGGTCATGCCCGTGGCGGCCGCCAAGCCCAGCAAAGGGTCTGGGTGGATGTGTTTGGCAAACAAAGCTGCGCAGTAGGCACCCATCCCAAAAAACGCAGCGTGTCCCAGTGAGACGATGCCGGTGTACCCCAAGATCAGGTCCAGCGACATCGCAAACAAGGCAATGATGGTGATCTCACTGATCAGCAGCGCATGCGAGGGCAAGGCATAGGGGAGCGCCAGCAACACCGCCCACAAAGCAAACGACCACCCACGGGGTTGGGCCGCCAATCGCAGGCTTTGCGCGACCGTGCTCATGCTTTGTCCCTGGAGAACAAGCCTTGGGGACGCCACATCAAGATGACGATCATGAGGCTGTACACAATGAACGCACCGAGTTTGGGCACGTAGTATTTGCCTGCGACATCCGCGATGCCGAGCAACAAAGCGGCCAACAACGGGCCAGTCAAACCAGAGGTGCCACCGACGGCCACCACGATCAAAAAGTAAATCATGAATTTGAGCGGGAACACGGGGTCCAAGCCCAAGACTTCCGCGCCCAAAGCTCCCCCCAAGCCGGCCAAACCAGAACCCAGCGCAAAGGTGGTGAGGAAAACCGTGTTGACGTTGATGCCCAAACCAGCGGCTACGCGTTGGTCGTCCACCGAAGCCCGCAGTTGTGCGCCAAAACGGGTCTTGACCAACAGCATTTGCAACACCAGTGCCAAGACAGCGCACACGCCAATGATGGCCAATCGGTAATGCCCCATGCCCAAAGCGCCATCCCACAGCTCGGTGCGGCCTTTCAAAAACGCGGGCAGTTGAATCAGTTGCTGGGTGGAACCGACAAAGTAGTCCACCGCGGCAACTGCCATGAAGGTCAAACCGATAGAGAACAACACCTGGTCAAGGTGCGGTTTGGTGTACATGCGGCGATACAACGTGGCTTCCAACAGGGCACCCAAAGCAGCGGTGAACACGAAGGCCAAAGGCACACACAACAAGAACGGCAGGCCTGCGTGCTGCATCAACAAGACCGTGGTGTAGCCGCCAGCCATGGCAAATGCGCCATGCGCGAGGTTGATGAAATTCATCAAGCCCAACGTGACCGACAAACCAATGGCCAGGATGAACAACAACATCCCATAGGCCACACCATCAAACAGCAAGGTCAACATGTCAGTGGCTTACTTGGTTTTGCCGGGGTCTTTCATGTCTTTGATGACATCAAACTCCACGTTGTAGAGCTGGCCGTCTTTTCTCTCGACTTTGCGCAAGTAGATGTTGTGCACCACATCGCGGGTTTGCGCATCGATGAAGATTTGGCCACGTGGGCTTTCGAAAATTTGGCCCTTCATGGCTGCCAGCATGGCCTCACCACCCCCTTGGCCGCCTTTGGTGTTTTTCAAAGCTTCGTAAATCACCCGCATGCCGTCATAGCCCCCCACGGCCATGAAGTTGGGGCGCAAACCATTGTTGGCTTTCTTGAAAGCTTCGACAAATTTTTTGTTCAATGCAGAGGGGTGCGCCGCTGAATAGTGGTGGGCCGTGACCACCCCCAGGGCGCCCTCGCCCATGTCGTTGAGTTGGTCGTCATCCGTCAAGTCGCCCGTGCCAATCAGCTTGATGCCGGCCTTGTCCATGCCACGCTCCAGGAACTGCTTCATCACCGCTGCCCCTGCACCTGAGGGCACGAACACAAACAAGGCATCAGGCTTCAAGTCACGTACTTTTTGCAAAAACGGAGCGAAATCGGGATTGCGCAAAGGCACACGCAGGCTCTCCACCACTTGGGCGCTGTTGAGTTGCATACGTTCTTTGAAATAGCGCTCTGCGTCGATACCAGGGCCGTAATCGCTCACCAAGGTGACCACGCGTTTCATGCCGTTTCTGGGGGCCCAGTCGCCCATGGCCACCGCGCACTGGGGCAAGGTGAAACTGGTGCGCACGATGAACGGCGAAGCCTCGGTGATGCTGGAAGTGGCCGCGGCCATCACCACCATCGGTGTTTTGGATTGGGTGGCCAGCGGTGCCGTGGCCAATGCCAGAGGCGTGAGGCCAAAGCCACTGAGCACCCCCACCTTGTCGTTCACGATCAATTCTTGGGCGATGCGTTTGCTTGCATCAGGCACACCACCGTCGTCTTTGACGATCAATTCGATCTTTTTGCCCGCGACTTTGTCGCCGTTTTGCGCCATGTACAAACGCGCAGCGGCTTCGATTTGTTTGCCGGTGGAGGCGGACTGGCCTGTCATGGGCAGGATCAAGCCGATTTTGAAAACCTCTTGCGCTTGCGCCGCAGCCGACCCCCAACACAGTGCCAAGGCCAGCGAGCCAGTGAGCAGACGTTTATGCATGTGACAACTCCAAAGGTGAAGGGGTGGATTCTAGGGTGGGGCCTGTGCCGATCAGGCTCAACGCTTGCGGCGGATCAAACGCACGCTGGGCATGCGATCCAAGTCGGGGCTGCGCATGGCCTCGCTCAGGTTGCGCTGGGCCAGCCGAGAGTGCTCCCGCATGATGGCCTCAGCCCGTCCGCCCTCGCGCTGTTCAATGGCCACCAGCACTTGGCGGTGTTGGTCTTGGGCAATGATCAGCATGTCGCGGGCTTGGGGACTGTTGGCTTGGGTGATGACGAAACCCGAGGGCGACGCAAACGGCAAACCCACCACCCGCTCCAATTCGCGCCGAACAACGCCGCTGTCGGTCATCTCTGCCAACAAGGCGTGGAATTGTTCGTTGTGGGCGACATAGGCGCTGAAATCGTCGTCACTCAGGCTGTCATTGGCCAGCAGCTTATCGATGCGGTCCAAGCAAGCGCGTGCCTCGCTCAGCAACACGGGTGCGCAGCCACGCTCGGCTGCCAAACGGGCAGCCAAACCTTCCAAAGTGCCGCGCAACTCGATCGCGTCAGACACGTCCCGCTCGGTGAAAGTGCGCACCGCGTAGCCGCCATTGGCCAAGGCTTCGAGCAAGCCTTCTTGCTCGAGCTTCATCAAGGCGGTGCGGATCGGCGTGCGCGACACGCCCAGCTTGTCCACCAGGGTGAGCTCTGCGATGCGCGAGCCTGCTGGCAAGTCGCAAGCCAAGATCATTTCCCGCAAACGCAACTGAGCGCGCACCGCTTGTGAGTGGGCGGGGTTGTCGGAGCTGGCCAGTTGGGCGTCGGTCATGCAGCCACCTGGATCGGGATGGTGGGCCTGTCGGGCAGTTCACGGGCGATCTGCCCGTCAATCAAGCGGCGAGCCCGCACCGCACCGGCGTCGATGTTGAGGTTATGGAAGTCCATGCCCGGATGGTCGTCCATGGCCTGTTGCTGTGCTTCCAAGATGGCCTCGTCTTCTCGGAAGATGCGTGTCACGCCCTCGCGCAATTGGTGGGTCAGGGCTTGTTCGCCCAACGCGTAATTGCGGGCGAAGGCCCAAAAGTAGTGGCAACTGCCGTCGGTTTCGGGGGTGATGGTGTTGAGTACATAGCCATTCACGCCCTGGCTGCGGTCGCCGCCCGCGTTGGGCAGTGCCCCTGAGGCGGCTTTGGCCACGCCCACATCGATGGTCACGGTGCAAGGCGCTTCAAAACGGATGATTTGCCAGCGGTCCACGGGCCCTTTGTAGCGGTGGGCGTGTTGCATTTGGGACGCCCAAAACGGCGGCGCCTCGACGCCCTCCATCCAGCGGGTGACGGTCACGAACTGTTCGTCATGGGTCACATGAAATGGCGCTTCCACCACGGCTTCATTGCCAATGCTTGAACCGTGCACATAGGTCTCGTGGGTCAAATCCATCAGGTTGTCGATCACCAGGCGGTAATCGCACTTGACGGTGATGAGTTTGCCGTCAGCCGCCCAAGCGGGGTCGTGGTTCCAGTGCAAATCGGGAACCAGGGACGGATCGGCCAGTGCTGGGTCGCCCATCCACAGCCAAATGAAGCGGTGCTTTTCAAGCAAGGGGTAACTGCGCACGCAAGCAGAGGGATTGAGGGCCTGCAAACTGGGCATGCGCACACACTGGCCCTGGGGGTTGTAGACCAGGCCGTGGTAGCCGCAGACCACGTCGTCGCCCTCCAATCGCCCCAAAGACAGGGGCAGCAAGCGGTGCCAACAGGCGTCTTGCAAGGCGACCGCTTGCCCGTCGGTTTGGCGGTAGAGCACCAGTTTTTGGTTGCAAATGGTGCGTGCCAGCAAACTGCGACCCACCTCGACATCGTAGGCGGCGGCGTACCACGCGTTCAGGGGAAAGGAGGATGCAGCGTCTTTCATGGATACGTAGTGTATACAAAAACTAGTGAAAACAGGGTTTTGTGGGCAGTTTGACCAATTTTTGATGTGATTTGTATACCTGAAGACAGGTTAGCATTCAGGCATTCTGACAATGGAGGCAGCATGACCGTTCCCCACATCCCCGCTCGTTACGACCACGTTGGCAGCTTTTTGCGCCCCGCTTACCTGCTGGAGGCCCGTGAACAAAAGGCCAAAGGCCAGATCACGCCCGAACAACTGCGGGTGGTGGAGGACAAAGCCATCACGGAGATCGTGAAGTTCCAAGAAGACGTTGGCTTGAAATCCATCACCGACGGCGAGTTCCGTCGCACCTATTTCCACATCGATTTCTTGGAGCAAATGGGTGGCGTGAAAACCGATGTGCCCGTCACCATTGAACGACCAGACGGCACCCAAGAGTTGGCGCCACCGGTCATCCGCGTGATCGACAAGGTTCGCCACGTGAAAGACATCCAACTGGCCGACTTCAACTACCTGAAGTCACAAATCGCCAATGGCAGCACGCCCAAAGTGACCATTCCCTCACCCACCATGCTGCATTTCCGTGGCGGCCGTGCCGGCATCAGCAAGGACGCCTACCCTGAGCTCGACCCCGCGTTTTACGACGACGTGGCCAAGGCCTATGGCGACGAGTTGCGTTCACTGGCCGCAGCAGGCTGCAACTACGTGCAAATGGACGACACCAACCTGGCCTATTTGTGCGACGACAAAATGCGTGAAGCCGCCCGCGCCCGTGGCGACGATCCCAACGAATTGCCCCACCGCTACGCGGCTTTCATCAACAAAGTGGTGGCGCAAAAGCCGGCTGGCATGACCTTGGCCATGCACCTGTGCCGTGGCAACTTCAAGAGCACCCATGCGGCAGCGGGCAACTACGAGCCTGTGGCCGAAGCCTTGTTGTCGGAGATGAACATCGACGCGTATTTCCTCGAATACGACGATGACCGCAGTGGTGACTTCCGCCCCTTGCGCTTCCTGGCCAAAGACAAGCTGGTGGTGTTGGGCTTGGTGACCACCAAGTTTGGTGCCATGGAGACCAAGGACAGCTTGAAACGCCGCATCGACGAGGCCGCCAAATACGCGCCGCTGGGGCAACTGGCCTTGTCACCTCAGTGCGGTTTTTCCAGCACGGTGCACGGCAACAACATCGCCGTGGAAGACCAGCGCAACAAACTGCGCTTGGTGGTGGAAACAGCCCAAGAGGTGTGGGGCGACCTCTGAGGTAATTGGGAACTGCTCCGCCGTGCATCGAAACATCACTTAAAGCCGAACGACCTGGGG
>CAJBOO010000241.1 GCA_903956845.1 uncultured Burkholderiales bacterium | reverse complement strand
TGTAGACAGGCACTGCAAAAAATAAAACACTTGCGCCCAGACCCCAAATGCCAGATCGAATGGTGCTGGTCACAATTTCATTATGAAAGCCGTTTTTGGCGAAGTCCCTTGCGAATTCTGACGCATAAACCATCAATTCAGGGCTGTTCATCAGCTTCATCCAGCCCAAGTCCCCCCAACCTGCGATCGGGCTTTGCAAGAAATAAAAATAAGCAAAGCGGTAAAAAGCAATCCGCATACCGACAGAGGTATCGGGATTCATTTCATCCCATCTGTATGACATTAACTCTTGTATAGCTAGCGAAAATCTTTCTAGCAAAGCAGGTTTGATCCACAAAAACAAACAAGTGAGCACCAAAATGCCCGCCAAAGGCATAAGAGACTTGGCAAGCCCCCACTTGGGCTTAAGCAATAAAACAGTCCAGAGCAATAAAAACACTGGCAAATTGATCCAACCCGAGCGGCTATGTGTTGTCACAGACATGTATAAGCCCACGATAATGCCAAGCACGCTCAACAGACGCCTGGGCGTACTGATGTCCTGCCAAAAATGAGTGAGTGCAGCCAAACTCAACAGTGAGAAAAGCAGGGTGTAACTTCCAAAGGTCAGCGGATCAACAAAGTAAGTGCCCCTTTGATTGCCAAAAGCTGACGAGGTGAAATGAAAGAAGGGCAATGTCACCAACATGGCAATGGGCAACATGGTCAAGGTCCACTGCACGGTCAACGACGGCTCTGCAGGGTTTTTGCTGGCCAACCACCCCCTTCGCAAGGCCATGAAAATGGGGATGCAAAGCGCCAAGCGCAAGGGTGCATCAAAGTTAGGCGGATAGAGTTCCCAACGCAGCAACTGACCTATGCACACAGCAATCAGCGGTAGAGCCAGTGCGGCAATCACCCAACGATCAGAGCCGAAAACAGAGGGTGCTGGCTGGGTGTTGGGTAACGCTGGATGACGTGCCAAATGAACCATGGCCATCACAGAGGTGATCATCACCACAGCATTGGTCCATGACTTCACGGCCAGAAAGAATACAGGCGATATCAACAACACGAAACGCCAGTTGAAAATGTAATGGGTCATTTCAAAGCCATGTGAATGATTGATGGGCCCGACTGCCGTGCAGCGTCATGCCGTAGCGGTCGATTTCCGATTGACGCCATTGGCGGTGCGCAGACTTGAGTCGATGCCTGTACAACTTGCGCTCTAGCCATGTTTGTTGGTAGAGCTTGCGGTCATTGACCTTGACCAGCACATCCTTTTGCTCGATGCCCAAAACCATCTTCATGTGGTCTTGTGTGACTTGACCGAAATGGTGGATCCAAACCGAACCTGTGGTGGCATGAGGGATATTGAACTTGCGAATTTCGTTATAAAAAAGACCGTCTTCAAAGCCAAGTAGCTTGGGGTCCGCTCTGAAGAAACCAATCTCTTTGAAAAGCGACCAGTGCATGCACATGCAAATGGCGTTGGAGCTGTTTTGTCTGACGGCACCCTTCATTTTTTGCTGAGCGTCCTGAGCAAACACGTCAAAGTCGTAATCAAGGTCACCGTCCACCCGCGCGGGAGATACCAACTTCAGTTGGTTTTCGGTGGCATAGGCAATCAATCGATTGGCAAAGTCTTGGGTCACGACCATGTCATTGTTCATGACGATGGTCCATTCTTTTTGGTGCGCCAAAATGCCCTGGTTCCACGCGGCGCCACAAGACAGGTTCTCCTTGTTCAGAATGACTTGTCCAGGGTTGATCTCACGTAAATAGTCTTGGGTGCCGTCTGTTGAACCATTGTCAACAACCACGATATTTTCGAGGGGTACACCCGCCTTAAGAAGGCTTTGCATGCATTGCTTGGTGTAATCCAGACAATTCCAAGTCGCAAAAGTCACTGCATAGTCTGTCACACACACCCCACAAAAAGTCTTTTAAAAAGTGAAGCCCGCCGATACGCCGGATTCTGTGCATGCCAGTTGCCCAGCATGTGACCGTCATTCCTCTGGGCCGGGGGTCACCCACCCGGCTCGGTGCTACCTACCCGCCAACTCAGCGAACCGCCTCAACGTTGGCCTACTTGGTATTGCTGCGCGCAGAGATTGCCCGTTTCACCCAACAAGCATACCGAAGCATGCCCATTGACTCGTCTCTGTTGCTCTGATCCTCACCTCGCGGTGGAGAGGCGTTACCTCCTGCGCTGTCCTGTGCAGTCCGGACGTTCCTCCAGTGCGACATTTCTGTCCTTGCACCAGCGACGGCCTAGCGAGCTTCACCTGGGCATTATCGACTGATAATCACACCTATCTTTGAGCCTTTGTCCGATCACCACGGACCCCCAGCCATGATCCGCCTCTCCGAACTCAAACTGCCCCTCGATGCAGCCTTCTATCCTCCCAATGCCGAGGACGACCCGCCGCTTTACACCCCCGCTTTGCTGCCATTGATCGCTGCCACCTTGGGTATAGCGGTATCGGACATCCGCCAATGGCATGTCTTCAAACGCAGTTTCGATGCCCGCAAAAAAAACCTGCAAGTGGTCTACATCGTCGATCTGGCGCTCAAGGACCCGGCACAAGAACAACAACTTTTGCTCGCGCATGCGGGCAATCCGCACATTCAAGCCACGCCAGACATGCAATGGCGTCCACCCGTCCAAGCGCCTGGCGAATGGTCAAGCACTGAGCGTCCTGTGGTGGTTGGCTTTGGGCCTTGCGGCATGTTCGCGGCCTTGGTGTTGGCGCAAATGGGCTTGAAACCCATCGTGATTGAACGTGGACCGCAGGTGAGGCAACGCACCAAAGACACCTGGGGCTTGTGGCGCAAATCGGTCTTGAAACCCGAGAGCAATGTGCAGTTTGGTGAAGGTGGCGCGGGCACTTTCTCTGACGGCAAGCTCTACAGCCAGATCAAAGACCCGAGGCATCTCGGTCGCAAGGTCATGCAAGAGTTTGTGCGTTTTGGTGCGCCGGAAGAGATTTTGTGGGCGGCGCACCCGCACATCGGCACTTTCAAACTCGTCAAAGTGGTGGAAGGCTTGCGCGAAGAAATCATCCGCTTGGATGGTGAAGTGCGGTTTGGGCAACGCGTGGTCGATCTCTTGTATGAAGACGGTTCAACCAACACCGCCGACCACATCCAGACCGCCAACCCTTTCAAGCAACGCCAAGTACGGGGCTTGCGCGTCGCCGACCTGGCCAGTGGTGAAACGCATGTTGTGCCCACTCACCATGTGGTGATGGCCCTGGGTCACAGCGCACGCGACACCTTCACCATGCTGCACCGCCATGGCGTTCAAATGCAGGCCAAGCCGTTTTCGATTGGGGTGCGCATCGAGCACCCGCAAGGCGTGATTGACCGTGCAAGGTGGGGTGTGCACGCAGGTCATCCGATGTTGGGCGCAGCGGACTACAAACTGGTGCACCACGCCAAGAATGGCCGTGCGGTTTACAGCTTTTGCATGTGTCCGGGCGGCACGGTGGTGGCGGCCACCAGCGAAGTCGGTCGGGTGGTGACCAATGGCATGAGCCAATATTCGCGCAATGAACGCAATGCCAACGCGGGCATCGTGGTGGGCATCGACCCCGCAGATTACCCCACGGATGCCGCTGCGTTTGAATCGGCTTTGGGTCAAGAGATCGGTCATGTGGTGCGCTTGGATACCTTGGACACCACCGATGGCTTTCATCCCTTGGCAGGCATGGTGCTGCAGCGCCAACTGGAGTCTCAAGCCTTTGTGGCGGGTGGCCGCAACTACCACGCGCCTGCACAGTTGGTGGGTGATTTGCTGGCCAACCGTGCATCCTCCCAATTGGGAACGGTCGAGCCGTCTTACAAGCCAGGGGTGCACATGACCCACCTGTCTCAAGTGTTGCCTGGCTATGCCATCGAGGCGATGCGAGAAGCCTTGCCCCTTTTTGGTCAAAAGATCAAGGGATTTGACATGCCAGACGCGGTCTTGACCGGTGTGGAAACCCGCACGTCTTCACCGTTGCGCATTGATCGGAATAAGCATATGCAAAGCCCCACCATGGCGGGCTTGTATCCTGGCGGTGAAGGTGCAGGCTATGCTGGTGGCATCCTGTCAGCCGCGGTGGATGGCATCAAACTCGGTGAAGCCGTCGCTGTGCATCTGTTGCAAAATCCGCCTCATTGAACAAGGATGACTCCCATGAAAGCCAACTCAATTCTCGACACCATTGGTCACACGCCACACATCCGCATCAACCGCTTGTTTGGCGCCACCCACCATGTCTGGGTCAAGTCTGAACGCAGCAACCCTGGTGGTTCGATCAAAGACCGCATTGCCCTGAGCATGGTGGAGGACGCCGAGAAAAGCGGTGTCTTGAAGCCCGGCGGCACCATCATCGAACCTACCTCGGGCAACACCGGGGTGGGCTTGGCCATGGTGGCTGCTGTCAAAGGCTACAAACTGGTTTTGGTGATGCCCGACAGCATGTCGATCGAGCGCCGCCGCTTGATGTTGGCCTATGGCGCCACGTTCGACCTGACCCCTCGCGAAAAAGGCATGAAAGGCGCGATTGCCCGCGCCGAAGAACTCGTGGCCAGCACACCCGGTGCTTGGATGCCGCAGCAGTTTGAAAACCCCGCCAACATCGCGGTGCATGTGCGCACCACGGCGCAAGAAATCATCGCTGCGTTCCCTGAAGGCCTGGACGCGCTGATCACGGGCGTGGGCACGGGCGGTCACCTCACCGGCTGCGCACAGGTGTTGAAAGCGAAGTGGCCCCAACTGCAAGTCTTTGCGGTCGAGCCCAAAGCCTCGCCGGTGATTTCTGGCGGCTCACCCTCTCCCCACCCCATCCAAGGCATAGGCGCGGGCTTCATTCCCAAAAACCTCCATACCGATTTGCTCACCGGCGTGATCCAGGTCGACGCCGAAGACGCCCGTGAATATGGGCGTCGCGCAGCCCGCGAAGAAGGCATGTTGGTCGGCATTTCCTCTGGCGCCACCTTGGCGGCCATCGCTCAACAGCTGCCCGAATTGCCACAGGGTGCCAAGGTCTTGGGCTTCAATTACGACACCGGTGAGCGCTATTTGTCAGTTGAAGGCTACCTGCCAGCTTAAGGTTTGACCATCTCCGCACACGCCGATCACACGCACATGCGTGTGCTGAGCGTCATCCCACCGATGACGCAACTCAACACGCCCTACCCGTCCACCGCCTACCTGACTGGGTTCTTGCGCAGCCAAGGGGTCGATGCCCGACAAGTGGATTTGGCGTTGGGATTGGTGTTGCACTTGCTGACCCCAGAGGGGCTGAGCCAAGTGCGAGACCACGCTTTGCAGTTGCCACTTGAGCGTCGCAGCGCGTGTGTGAATGCGTTTCTAGACCACTACCCTCGCTACGCCCACACCATCGCTCCCACGGTGGCGTTTTTGCAAGGCTCGGACAGCACG
>CAJBOO010000240.1 GCA_903956845.1 uncultured Burkholderiales bacterium | reverse complement strand
CGCCAGCGGCTGCCGGCATTGGGTGTGGTCTTGGCCTTGCTGAGCATGGCCTTGGGCTTTCAGCTCTGGCAAAAAATCAGCACCATGCAAGAACTGCTCGCTCGGCAAAGCGCAGACGCTGGACAGTTGTCGATGCAGGCCAACAGCTTGGCCAAAAACGCCCAAGACCAAACCCAAGAAACTGCTGCACGCGTGGCTTTGCTGGACGCACGCTTGAGTGAGGTGGCTTTGCAACGCAGCCAACTCGAAGACCTGATGCAAAGCCTGTCGCGCTCGCGCGATGAAAACCTGGTGGTTGACATCGAGTCTGCACTGGGTTTGGCGCAGCAACAAGCCGAACTCACGGGCAGCGTGCAACCCTTGTTGGCGGCTTTGCAAGCGGCACAAAAACGTTTGACCAAAGTGGCCCAACCCCGCTTGGCGCCTGTGTTGCGAGCCATCCAACACGACATCGACCGCCTCCAATCGGCCACTTTGACCGACATTCCTGGCGTGTTGATTCGCTTGGATGAGTTGGTCGTGCTGGTGGAAACCTTGCCTGTGGCCAATGCCGTTGGACCCAACACCCGCTCCGCCCGCGCACCCGACAAGCCCCCCCAAGCTTCGTGGACCCAGATTTGGCATAACGCCGATTGGGCAGCCGTGGGTCAACGCATCTGGTCGGAAGTGACCGGCTTGGTCAGGGTCAGCCGAATTGAACACGCGCAGGCGGTTTTACTCTCTCCCGAACAGAGTTTCTTCGTGCGTGAAAACTTGAAACTGCGGTTGCTCAATGCCCGCTTGGGTTTGCTGGCGCGTCAAACCGTGACCGCTCAAAACGATGTGGCGCTGGCCGAACGCGACATGCTGCAGTTCTTTGATGTCTCCAGCAAGCAAGGGCAGACCGCCAAAAACCTGTTGAAACAGGTTCAGACCCAAATCCACATGGCAGCGCCGCCCCGTTTGGACGGCACCATGGCTGCGTTGGCCACTGCATCGGCGGGTCGCTGACATGCGCTTGGCCCTGTGGTTGCTGGCGTTGTTTGGGGTGGCCGTGTCGGTCGCTTTGGGTTTGAGTCAGCAATTTGGCACGGTCACTTTCTTTGTGCCGCCCTACCGCATCGACACATCACTCAACATGGTGGTGCTGGGCTTGGTGCTGGGTTTTGCGGTGTTGTATGCCGCCTTGCGCGGCATGTTCTCGGTGTTCGAATTGCCCGCACTGGCAAGACGCTGGCGTGCCCAGCAGCGTGAACGCGTGGCGCAAACCGCTTTGCTCAATGCACTGGTGTTGTGGATGACCGGCCGTTTCACCCGCTCGCGCAAGGCCGCCTTGCAAGCCCTGGGGCAGGTTGAAAGTTTGTTGTCGGTGGCGCTCCCTGAAAACCAGGCCTCGCTGGGTTTGATGCGCAGCCTCTTGCATTTATTGGCTGCTGAAAGCGCCCACGCTTTGCGCGACCACCCCGCGCGGGAGCAGCATTTCCAGCAGGTGCTCGCACATGGCGAGGGTGCCAAAGTCGATCAAAGGCTGGAATTGCGCGATGCCGCTTACCTGAACGCGGTGCGCTGGGCGTTGCACGACCGAGACAACAACACCGCACAGCAATACCTCAAGCTCTTGCCGCATGGCACCGCCCGTCGTACCTTGGCACTTCGCCTGCGCTTGAAAGCTGACCGCTTGGGGCAGCACCACTTGCCCGCCTTGGACACCGCACGTTTGTTGGCCAAGCACGGTGCGTTTTCCAGCACCGCTGCCAACAGCTTGGTGCGTGGTTTGGCCATGGCGTGTTTGGACGATTGCCGTGACAGCAGTCAGTTGCAGGCTTCGTGGCAGTTGCTGTTGAAGGAAGAGCGCAGCCAAGTCGATGTGGCCACGCATGCCGCGCAACGCTTGTTGCAACTCGACGGCGATCCCGCCTTGGCCTTGAAGTGGTTGCTGCCCGTGTGGCAAGAACTCACCCGCATGCCCGAAACCGGCAGTGCCCTGCAACGCCAGCGCTTGGTGCAAGTGGTGTCTGCGGCATTGCATGCCATGACACCCGACAGCGAATGGCTCGCCCGTGTCGAGCAAGCACGATTGGCGAATCCGCGCAGTTTGGAGTGGCAGTATTTGAGCGGCATGGTGTGCCTGCGCCACGGCTTGTGGGGCAAGGCACAACAAATGCTCGAGCAGGCGGCCCCGCGTTTGGCCTCTCCTGATTTACAACGTCAGGCTTGGCGAGCCTTGGCCGAATTGGCCGAGCAAAAAGGGGACAACGCCCAGGCCTTGGCGTGCTGGAAGTTGTCCGCCAAGGTCTAGGTTGACAGCGCCCTAAGCGCCTGTTTGGTCGTTGTCAAACGGCATGGGCATCTGGCTCAGGTCCCGCTTGGTTTCCACCAAGATCAACGGACCTTCGTCCATCACCACAGCAGGTGGACGCTCACGCGGCACATGGATGGGGCGGGGCTCAGCCGCGATGGCCGCTTGCACTTGCGCAATGCGCTCAGGGTTGGAGTTGACCCATTCCAAGCCTGACGATTGCGCCACGTTGTGCAGCTCAGGCAATGGCAGTGCATACGACGCGATCGCTGGCATGCGCACGGGTGCGCTGGCGGTGGATGGCGCAGCGGCAGCCGCGGGTGCAGCGTAAGCAGGCGCTTGCTCGGGCGTGTAGGTGTCGCCCGGGTTGTCGTTGCTGCGGGCTTGGCGGTCGCGGCCATGGCGGTCGCGGCTGCGGCGCTCACGGCGCTCATGCACGCGCTCGCCGTCTTGGGCGTTGCTGTGATCGGCGTTGGGGGCATCTGTCGCTTGGGCGTGGTCTTGCTCGGCTGCGTTGTCACTGCCGGGAAGCTGCTCTTGCATGCCGTTGGTTTGGTCACCTTGTGGCGCGTTGCCACGCTCACCACGGCGACCCCGGCCACGGCGACCATCACGGCCTGCGCGTGCAGGTTTGTCGGTGCTGCCTTCAGCGGTTTCAGGACTGAGGCTGGCGTCCAGGTTGCGCGGTTCCTCGGTGCGGGGTTCGCTGCGGTTGCGGCCTTCACCGCGTTCACCACGGCCTGAACGGCCACGGCCTTCACCACGCTCGCTG
>CAJBOO010000239.1 GCA_903956845.1 uncultured Burkholderiales bacterium | reverse complement strand
TTGCCAAACCGCCAGTCTCAATTCGGCTTGATTTTGTAAATCCCGTTGTCGCGGTCCGCACTGAAATACACCGTGCCATCAGCCGCCACGGCTACGCCGGTGGTCAGGTAAGGCGGGGGCAGACCAGGGCCAGCTTCAAAGCCAATCGGCAAATCTGAAGCGATCACTCGTTTGCTGCCATTGGCCGGGTCCACTTCGGTCAACTGGCGCTTGGCGGCTTCGGCCACGATGAACTTGCCGCCCGGGGTTTGCGCCAAGCCTTCTGGGCCCGCCAAACCTTCGGTCACGGTGCTCATGGCCCAGTTGCTGGGGTCCACGCGCAGCAAGCGGCCAGCCAATTCGGTGATGTAGACCGCGCCGTCTTTGCCCACCATCATTTGCGTGGGGCCTTGCAAGCCCGTGACCACTTGCTTTTTGTCGTGCAGGTCTTTGCCACTGAGTTGGGTCAAGGCCCCTGCTGCCAATTCAAGCGCCAGCACCGTGCCATCGGGCATTTCCACCGCGTCCATGGGTGCGGCCAAACCGTGCGCCATGGCTTTGGACGACTTGTCTTTGCGGCTCAGGAGTTGCACGGTACCGGTGAACCAGCTGGACAACACATAGTGTTCTTTGGACAAGGTGACCGCAAACGGGTATTCAATGGCATCGCCGTGCATGCGGGCCACATCGGTCAATTGGCCACTGGCCAAGTCCACCGAGCGCAGGCCAAACAAATGCGCCACGTGCAGGGTTTTGCCGTCCTCGGACAGCTTCAGGCCGCCGGGCGCGGCCATGCCGCCCTTGGTGATTTGCCGCGCGCTGCCGTTGCTCGGGTTGATTTGTTGCACCCCGTTGTCGACCATGTTGGAGACGAAGATGTTGTCTTGTTTGTCCAGCGCCAGGTTGTCGATGCCGGTGGCCAACTGCGCCACTTTGCTGCGCTTGCCGTCGGCTGGGTTGATCTTGAACAGCTCGCCGGTCTTGGTGTCGATCGCCCAGATGTTGCCCTTGCTGTCGTAGTTGGCGGCGGCGGGCACCTTGAATTCGCTGTTGATGACTTTGATCTCGCCATCGGCCGGGTTGAGCTTGACGATTTGTCCCTTGAACCACAAGGGCGCCACGATCCAGCCGTCGGCGCCGACTTCAAAACCGTTGAACCCGCCCAGGTCTTTTTTGATCAGGCGCGGCGCGGCCGCACCGGTGACATCGAGCTCCCACAGGGCGTCGCCCAAGAACACTTGGGAGGCGTACAGCTTGCCACTCTTTTGGTCGAAAGCAATCGAATTCACGCCAGGCAGGTCTTTGGCAATCACGCGGATGGGCGCACCATCGTTGTCGCGGATGCGCACCACGCCTTGCAAAAACGAGGTCCAGGCCATCTCGCCCTTGGGACCAATCGCGATGTCGTCCGCCTGGCCTTGCGGCGCATCCACCAAGATGCTGCCTTTGCCACTTTGCTGGTCCACCTGGGTGATGGACATGCCGACCACACTGCCGCCCAGCAAGCGACCTTGCTTGTCCACCGCTAAGCCGTGCACGCCTTTGAAGTTGGAGGGTGCCACCACCATCTGCGGCTTGCCGTAAGTTTGCGCCTGTGTGAGGGTGCCTGTGAGGATGAGGGTGGCCAAGGCCACGGCTTTGAAACCAGAGGTGAAGGACAGCATGTGAAAGCGCTCCAAGGTGGTGTTGATAGGTTGATACCCATGAGAAGGGTCAATATAGGGCTGGCGAACCGAAAGTCGACCATCGTTAACCCGCACCCATAATCGCGCCCATGCACACCCGATTCACCCAGGCCTTTGGCCTGTCCACCCCGATCGCCTTGGCCCCCATGGCCTTGGCCTCAGGCGGCGCACTCGCCGCCGCGTGTGCCCAGGCTGGCGCACTGGGCTTGCTCGGTGGCGGCTATGGCGACCTGGCTTGGCTGCAACGCGAACACGCCCTGGCCATGTCCTTGTTGCCGCCCGAGGCAATGCCACGCTTGGGCTGCGGCTTCATCACCTGGAAGCTGGACGAAGACGCCAGCGCCTTGGACTGGTTGCTCGACCAAGCACACAGGCCTGCCGCGCTGATGCTCTCGTTTGGTGACCCGCGTCCCTATGCCGCGCGGTTGGCCGCACGCGGCGTGCCGCTGGTGTGTCAGATTCAACAAGTGGCGCAACTGCCGCTTTGCTTGGACGCCGGCGCAGCGGTGGTGGTGGCGCAAGGCGCGGAAGCGGGTGGCCACGGCATGAACGCCTTGGAGGGGCGCAGCACCTTCAGCTTGGTGCCCGAACTGGCCGATGCGCTGGCCGCGCGATCGCCTGCCACGTTGCTCTTGGCCGCAGGCGGCGTCGCCGATGGGCGGGGCTTGGCCGCGGCGTTGGCCCTGGGCGCCGATGGGGTGTTGATGGGCAGCCGTTTGTGGGCGAGTGCCGAGAGCTTGGCTGCACGTGGCGCAGTCGCCGCCGCATTGCGCGCCACGGGAGACGACACCGCACGCAGCGCCGTGTTTGATGTGTTGCGACGCAAGCAATGGCCTGCGCCATACGACTTTCGCGCCCTGCGCAATGGCTTGCACAGGCAATGGGAATCACGGGTGGAGGAATTGCGTGAAGCACCTGAAGCCGCGCGTGCCGACTATGACGCGGGGGTGGCTGAGGGTGATTACGAGCGTGCCCATGTGACGGTCGGTGAGGCGGTGGGTTTGATGCACGACGCGCCAGCAGCAGCGCTGGTGATTCAACGGATCACGCAGCAAGCCCAAGGCTGGTGACCGGCACGCGCGGCGCCAGCGCGCACATCAACTCGTAACCAACCGTGCCTGCCGCCCAGGCCACCTCGTCAATCGACAGCACTTCGCCCGTGCTGGCCTGACCCCACAAGGTGACCTCGCTGCCCAAGTGGGCATGGGGCAAGTGGGTCAGGTCCACGCAGAGCATGTCCATGCTGACCCTGCCCACCGTCTGCGTGCGCACCCCCGAGACCAAGACCGGTGTGCCATTGGGCGCGTGGCGCGGATAGCCGTCGGCATACCCACAGGCCACCACGCCCAGGCGCATGGCGTGGGGCGCGGTAAAGATGCCGCCATAGCCCACCTCGTCCCCGGCTTGCAATTGCTGCACCCCGATGACCTGGCTGCGCAAGCTCATGGCCGGGCGCAAGCCCCAATCGGCTGCGCTGTGCAAGGGGTGGTCGGGCGAGCTGCCATACAACGCAATGCCGGGGCGCACCCAGTCGCCGAGCACCAGTGGGTTGTCGCCATGGCGCAAAACCGCCGCACTGTTGGCCAGGCTGCGCTCGCCAGGCAAGTCGTGGCTGGTGGCTTGAAACACCTGCAGTTGCTGCGCCACACCCACCGCATCGTCGGCATGCGCGAAATGCGTGAGCAAGGAAATCTCATCGACTTGCGGCAAGGCATTGAGCCGCGCCCAGGCCGAGCGAAACCGCTCGGGCGCAAAACCCAGGCGGTTCATGCCACTGTTCATTTTCAAAAAGATGCGCTGTGGGACTTGGGTTTTATGGCGGCTGAGCATGTCGATTTGCGCTTCGTTGTGCACCACATGCCAAAGGTCCAAGCGCGAACACAGCTCAAGGTCGCGCTGCTCAAACACCCCCTCGAGCAACAGGATCGGGCCGCGCCAATCCAAGTCGCGCAGGGTCTGCGCTTCATGCAAATCGAGCACGGCAAACCCATCGGCGGCGCGCAATCCCTCGAAAGCCCGCGCCACCCCATGGCCATAGGCATGGGCTTTGACCACCGCCCACACCCGCGCATCGGGAGCGGCTTCTTGCACACGTGCCAAGTTGTGGCGCAAGGCGTGTGGGTGGATGAATGCGTGTATCGGGCGGGCCATGCGGGCATTGTCGCAGGCCCCAAAGGGGTGCAAATGGCGTGATATAACCAGACACGCCTTGTCAGGCACCGTCTGATGACGACCCCTTACCCACCCAGCTCTCACCCCGCTTTATTGACCTTGAATTCCTACACATGAAGCGCGGTTTTTACACCATCATGGCGGCCCAGTTTTTCAGCTCATTGGCTGACAACGCCTTGTTTGTGGCAGCGGTGGAAATGATCAAAGCCACCGGCGGCGCGGAATGGCAACGCGCTGCCTTGGTGCCGATGTTTGCCTTGTTTTACGTGGTCCTCGCGCCCTTTGTCGGCGCCTTTGCCGACTCCCGCCCCAAAGGCGAAGTGATGTTCATGAGCAATGGCATCAAGGTGATCGGCTGCCTCATGATGTTGTTTGGCTCGCACCCCCTGTTGTCCTATGCCATCGTTGGCCTGGGGGCGGCGGCTTATTCCCCTGCCAAATACGGCATCCTCACCGAGTTGCTGCCGGCTTCTTTGTTGGTCAAAGCCAATGGCTGGATCGAAGGTCTGACCATCACCTCGATCATTTTGGGTGTGCTCTTGGGCGGTCAATTGGTCGGCCCGCACATTGCTTCCTTTTTGCTGTCATTCGATTTGCCCTGGTTGGATGTGGGCATCGACACCGCGCCCGAAGCGGCCATCAGCGTGATCGTCTTGCTGTATGGCTTGGCGGCTTGGTTCAACACCCGCATCCCCCAAACCGACGCGCCCTTGATGCCCATGCACAGCGACAAAGCGCACAGCCTGGCCTACAACCTGTTTGCCTTGGTGCCCGATTTTTGGCGCTGCAACCTGCTGCTGTGGCGCGATCGCTTGGGACAAATTTCCTTGGCCACGACCACTTTGTTTTGGGGCGCCAGTGGCAACCTGCGCTACATCGTCTTGGCCTGGAGCGCAGTGGCGCTGGGCTACAACACCACGCAAGCGTCCTCCTTGGTGGGCGTGATCGCGATTGGCACGGCCGCTGGCGCGGTCTTCGCTTCCATGCGCATGCGGCTGGTTGATGCACCGCGTGTCATGCCCCTGGGCATTGCCATGGGTTTGCTGATGTTGGGCATGAACTTCATTGACAACGTTTGGCTGGCCGCGCCGTTCTTCATTTTGTTGGGCGGCTTGGGCGGCTTTTTGGTGGTGCCCATGAACGCGCTGCTGCAACACCGTGGCCACAACCTGATGGGCGCGGGGCGGTCCATCGCGGTGCAAAACTTCAACGAACAAGCTTGCATCTTGGCGCTGGGTGGCCTCTACGCCTTGGCCACCAGCTGGGGCTTGAGTGCCTTTGGCGCCATCGTCGGGTTTGCCGCGCTGATGGCCGGTTGCATGTGGCTGATCCAGCATTGGCATGGTCGCAACTGTGTGGTGCACCACGATGAGGTCGAGCGTCTGATGGACATCGCCCGCCGCGACCCGGGCCACCACTAGGCCATGCACACACCTGTTTGGGGCCCGGTGCTGGGCTTGTTGTTCAATGCCTTCGTGTTTGGCGTGTCTTGGTGGCCGCTGCGCGAAATGCAAGCCCTGGGTTTGCACCCTTTGTGGTCGATGGCCTTGATGTACGCGCTGGCGTTTGGCTTTGTGCGCACCGTGCAACCGCAGGCTTGGCGTGACCTGTGGCGACACCCCACGCTGTGGTGGTTGTTCCTTGCCTCAGGGTTGACCAACGTGGGCTTCAACTGGGCCGTGACCTTGGGTGACGTGGTGCGGGTGGTGCTGTTGTTCTACACCATGCCCGCTTGGTCGATCTTGTTGGCCTGGTGGTTATTGGGCGAACGCCCGACCCGCATGGCGCTGCTTCGCTTGGCACTGGCCTTGGTGGGCGTGGCGCTGGTCTTGAAAACCCCAGACATGGCTTGGCCGCTGCCGTCCACCCCCTATGACTTTTTGGCCTTGCTGGGCGGAGCGAGTTTTGCGCTCAACAACGTGATCCTGCGCAAGATGGCGCATGTGCCTGACGCGTCGCGCATGAGCGCCATGTTCGCTGGCGGCACCGTCATCACGGCGTTGACTGCGTTGGCAGGCGTGCCCATGGGCCTGGTCACCTTCCCAAGCGACCTGAGCTGGTGGCCTTATGTGCTGGGCTTCGGGGTGTGCATGCTCGCCTCCAACCTCAGTTTGCAATACGGCATCGCACGCATGTCTGCCGCGACATCCTCGTTGGTGATGCTCTCGGAAATCGTGTTCGCCGTGGCCTCCTCGGTGGCCCTGGGCGCAGCCGAATTGAGCGAGCGCAAACTGTTGGGCGGCTTGTTGATTGTGTTGGCGGCGGTTTTGGCGACAATGCCCCGTCGCCCCAAGGAGAACCCATGAGCACTGTGTACGATTTCAAAGCCAGCACCATCGACGGTCGCGAGGTGGCCCTGTCCGATTACCGAGGCCAGGTGCTGTTGATCGTGAACACCGCCAGCGCATGCGGCTTCACCCCCCAATTTGCCGGTCTTGAAACCTTGCACCAAACCCTGGGCCCCCAAGGCTTGGCGGTGCTGGGTTTTCCGTGCAACCAGTTTGGCAGCCAGGACCCCGGCAGCAACGAAGAGATCGGTGCCTTTTGCCAAATGAACTATGGCGTGTCCTTCCCCATGATGGCCAAGATCAACGTCAACGGACAAGACGCGCACCCTTTGTTTGCTTGGCTGAAAAGCCAAGCGCCGGGTTTGCTGGGCAGCGAGGGCATCAAGTGGAACTTCACCAAGTTTTTGGTCAACCGCCAAGGCCAGGTGATCAAGCGCTACGCGCCGCTGGACAAACCGTCGGGCATCGCGGCGGACATCGAGGCCGCGTTGGCGCAACCCTGAGGCGTCGACGGGTTGGCGCTGGCTTGAAGCGTCAGTGGCTGGCGCCTTTGGCCGCAAGGGCTGTCCCCCGCATCGCCTGCAAGCGCTGTTGTCTGTCCACCTCCAGCGCATCGCGCTGCGCTATCCAGCGCACATACAAAGCGTGTCGCAATGGCGCTTGTTGCGCATGCATGCGCTGGGTTTTGGCATAGGTGTGTGCTTGCAGCGCTCGCTGGTTCAGCCGGTCGGGGTGTTGGCATGCGCTTGTCAAGGCCTGTTCCCATTCTTCTGCCGTGTCGGCAAACACCGCGAACTTGGCGTGCTCGGGGTTGTCGGCATACACCACCCTGGCGCACACCGGCACCACACCAGCGGCTGCCGCTTCAATCAATTTGACGTCTGACTTGCATCGGTTGAACGCGGTATCAGCCAAGGGCATCAGGGCCAGGTCGCAAGTGGCCATGACGCTGGCGTAGTCTGCGGGCGCGAGCGTCGGGTGAAAGGTTTTGATGCTGTCGGCAGGCAAGGCGTCGTGAAAGGCCTGGTCATGCACCACCACCCACTCGACTCGGTTGCCCACATTTTTTGCGGCCGCACAGATGCCCGACATGACAGGTGCCCAGTCTTTGTGTCGGTTGATCGCGCCAAAAAACAACCTCAGCCGCTCGGGGTGTTTGGGGATAGGCTGAGGTGCCGCTGTGATCATGGGCAAGGCATTGGGCAAAACCGCAATGTGCGGGTTCCAAGCACCGATGCGCTTGGCCAGCTCGGGGGTGCTCACCGTCACCGCGTGCACGCCCTTGAACGCCAAAAACCCACTGGCTTCGTAGGCTGGCCAGTGCAGCGGGTCGTCGTCCATGTCGGCCACCAGCAACCAGCCCTCTGTCACTTTCTTTTCCAAGGCCTGCAGCATGGGCGGGTCGGTCATGAACTGGCGGTTGAGCATCAAGACCCCTGGTTTGAAATCGGGCGGAATGCTCAGGCTGCCTTCGCCCCACACGCAGCGAACGCCCGGCAAGCGGGCCAAGGCCTGCAAGGGGTATTGCAGGCGTGGCTCGTTGATGCCGGCTGCGAGTTGTTTTTTCAATCCCACAGCGGCCAGGTACAGCGGTGTGTGGGCTGGCTCGCGGTTCGTGGGCATGCTTCAGGGTGAGGGCAAGGCTTGGTCCAGCATTTCGATCCAATGCCGCACCGGCACATCGGTGCCACTTTGCAAGTGGGTGATGCAGCCGATGTTGGCGCTCATGATCGCTTGTGGTTGCATCTCGCCCAAGTGCCCCAGCTTGCGGTCGCGCAGTTGCGTGGCCAAGGCGGGCTGCAACACGCTGTACGTACCGGCTGAGCCGCAACAGAGGTGGGCTTCATTGCTGGCCACGCGCACCTTGAAGCCCAGCAGGCCCAGGTGGGTTTCCACCCCGCCCTTGAGTTGCTGCCCGTGTTGCAAGGTGCAAGGCGGGTGAAAAGCCAGCAAGCCTTGTTGCTGGGCATGCTGGGGTTGGATCTGCTTTTGCAGCTCAGGCATGAGGGCGGGCAGCAACTCGCTCAGGTCTTTGGTGAGCTCGCTGATGCGACGGGCTTTGTCGGCATAGGCTGGGTCGTTGCGGAAGATGTGCCCGTAGTCTTTCACGGTCACGCCGCAGCCCGAGGCGTTCATCACGATCGCCTCGACGCCTTGGGCGAGGTGCGGCCACCAGGCGTCGATGTTGTTCTTCATTTGCACATGCGCCGCGTCTTGGTCATTCAAGTGAAACTTGACACCCCCACAACAGCCCGCCAGTGGCTCGACCAGGGTTTGGATGCCACAGGCGTCCAACACCCGCGCGGTGGCGGTGTTGATGTTGGGGCTCATGCTGGGTTGCACGCAACCAGCGAGCATCAACACCTTGCGTGCATGGGTGCGGGTCGGCCAGACGCCTGCGCTGCGGCGCTCGGGCACCTTGGCTTGGAGAGCCGACGGCAACCAGGCGCGCACGCTTTGACCCAACTTCATGGCGGGCGCAAACAAGGGCGAAGACAAGCCCTCTTTCAAGGCCCAGCGCACGGTTTGCTCAGCGGCCGGGCGCGGCACTTTGTCGTCGACCAGCTTGCGGCCAATGTCGACCAAGTGGCCGTATTGCACGCCACTGGGGCAAGTGCTTTCACAGTTGCGGCAGGTCAGGCAGCGGTCCAGGTGCAGTTGGGTGTCGCGTGTGGGTGCGACGCCTTCGAGCACTTGTTTGATCAGGTAGATGCGGCCACGCGGCCCGTCCAACTCGTCGCCGAGCAATTGGTAGGTCGGGCAGGTGGCGGTGCAAAACCCACAGTGCACGCACTTGCGCAAGATCGCTTCGGCCTCGAGGCCATCGGCGGTGTGTTGGTATTCGGGGGCGAGGTTGGTTTGCATGCGGCTGCTCAGGAAAGGCCCAGACGCCCGGTGTTGAACACACCCTGGGGGTCAAACTGCTGTTGGAGTGCGCGTTGGATGCGCTGTTGTGCGGGTGGCAAGGGCTGAAAGACCGGCACCTGTGGGTGCACGCCGGCCTGCGCTGGTCGGAACAAAGTGGCGTGTCCGCCCGCAGCGTGTGCGGTCGCGCGCAGTTCGGCGGCGGCGCCCTCAGGGGCCCACAGCCAACGCAGTGCGCCATGCCATTCGATGTAGGGCAAGTAGGGCAGGTTGAGCACGGGCGCGGTTTGCGGCAGGCTCAAGCGCCACAAACACAGGTCGGCGGCAGTCGCTTGGAAAAAGGGCAAGGTGTGTTCGCGGCTGGCTTGCCAATCGCGTGCGGCCTGCGCGGGTTCCATGCGGTGTGCGCTGCCGCCCGCCGCCTGCACGTCGGCGATCATGCGCGGGCAGGCCGACTCGACCGCCGCCACCGCGCCACGCAAGCGCACGAACAACAGGTCTTGCGCGGGCTGCGCGGTGTGGTCATGGACCCAAGCGCTGGCGTTGAGTGGCAGGGCTTGCCCGCCCCAGCGGTGCAGCAGCGTCAAGGCATCGTGCTGCGAAAGCGCGCATTGCAAGGTCGCTTCTTGTGGCGCGACCGGCAAGACCTTGAGGGAAAGCTCGGTGAGCAAACCCAAGGTGCCCATGCTGCCTGCCATGGCGCGGGAGACGTCATAGCCCGCCACGTTTTTCATGACCTGTCCGCCGAAGGTGAGCGATTCGCCCAAGCCGTTGAACATCTGCACGCCCAGCACATGGTCACGCACGCCGCCCACGCTGGCGCGGCTCGGCCCCGCCAAACCCGCGGCGACCATGCCACCCACCGTGGCCGCCGCGCCAAAGTGAGGGGGCTCGTAAGCGAGGGATTGGCCTTGGTCTGACAGCAAGGCTTCGAGTTCGGTCAAGGGCGTACCCGCCTTGACCGTCACCACCAATTCGCTGGGTTCGTAGCTGACGATGCCCGACCAAGCACGGGTGTCGAGCACCTGTGCTGGGGCCTGTGTGTCACCGAGAAAATGCTTGGTGTTGCCACCTTGGATACGCAATCGCTGCCCGTGGGCTGCCGCATCACGGATGCGGTCTTGGAAATCAGAAAGCACACAAACCTTTACTTGGCGATGACCCGCACCATTTCCAAACACTTGTTGGAGTAGCCCCACTCGTTGTCATACCAGGCAACGACCTTCACGAAGGTGCTGTCCAGCGCCAAACCGGCGTCAGCGTCAAACACGCTGGTGCAAGGCTCGCCACGGAAGTCGGTGGCCACCACTTTGTCTTCGGTGTAACCCAACACGCCTTTCAAGGCGCCCTGGCTTTGCGCTTTCATTTCGGCGCAAATCTCGGCGTAAGACGCTTCTTTGCTGAGTTCCACCGTCAAGTCCACCACCGACACGTCAGAGGTGGGCACACGGAAGGACATGCCAGTGAGTTTTTTGTTCAAAGCGGGAATCACCACGCCCACGGCCTTGGCCGCGCCGGTGCTGGAGGGGATGATGTTTTCCAAAATGCCACGGCCGCCACGCCAGTCTTTGTTGGACGGGCCGTCGACGGTTTTTTGCGTGGCGGTGGCGGCATGCACCGTGGTCATGAGGCCGCGCTTGATGCCCCATTTGTCGTTCAACACCTTGGCCACCGGGGCCAAGCAGTTGGTGGTGCAAGAGGCGTTGGAGACGATGGTTTGGCCGGCGTAGGTGGCGTGGTTGACGCCATACACAAACATCGGGGTGTCGTCCTTGGAAGGCGCCGACAACAACACTTTTTTGGCGCCAGCGGCCAGGTGCTTTTCAGCGGTGGGTTTGTCCAAAAACAAACCGGTGGCTTCGATCACCACATCGGCACCGATCTCGCCCCATTTCAATGCCGCCGGGTCACGCTCTTGGGTCAGGCGGATGGTTTTGCCGTTGACGATCAGGTTGCCGCCCTCGACAGACACCTCGCCCTTGAAGCGACCATGCACGCTGTCGTACTTGAGCATGTAGGCCAGGTAATCGGGCTCGAGCAGGTCGTTGATGCCAACGATGTCAATGTCGTTGAAGTTTTGCACCGCTGCGCGAAACACCATGCGTCCGATGCGTCCGAATCCGTTGATACCTACTTTGATGGCCATGATTTGTCTCTTTCTTTGCTGTCCAGTTTCAAATGCGGGAGGGTGGGCCAGGGGTCACACCCAGCCCTGTTTGTCATTGCGTGAGCAACACCTTCAAGACGGTGTCGGCAACGTTCTTGGGCGTGAAGCCAAAGTGCTCGAACAACACCGGTGCGGGGGCACTTTCACCATAGGTGTCGATGCCGACCACGGCAGACACGCCGTATTTCCACCAGCCATCGGTCGAGCCCATTTCCACCGCGATGCGCGGAATGCCTTTGGGCAACACGGCGGATTTGTAGGCCACGCTTTGGCGGTCAAAGGTGGTGGTGCTGGGCATGGAGACCACGCGCACCGCGACTTTGTGCTCGGCCAGCAAGGCTTGCGCCTTCATGGCCAGTTGCACCTCGGAGCCCGTGGCGATGAGGACCGCTTGGGCTTTTTTGTTCAGGCCCACTTCTGAGGGCTCGGCCAGCACATACGCGCCCTTGTTGATCGCGTCCAGGCCGCTGGCGTCTTTGGCTGCGCTGTCGCCCTTGGGCAAGTAGGGCAGGTTTTGGCGACTCAAGAGCAGGGCCGTTGGGCGGTTGGCGTTTTGCAAGGCCACGGCCCAGGCCACCGTCGTTTCAGCCGTGTCGGCGGGACGCCAAACATCCAACCCCGGGATCAGACGCAGGGAAGCCGCGTGCTCGATGGACTGGTGGGTCGGGCCGTCTTCGCCCAAACCAATGGAGTCGTGGGTGAACACATGCACCACGCGTTGCTTCATCAGCGCGGCCATGCGGATGGCATTGCGTGAATAGTCTGAGAAGGTGAGGAAAGTGCCGCCGTAAGGAATGAAGCCGCCATGCAGCGTGATGCCGTTCATGATGGCGGCCATGCCAAATTCGCGCACGCCGTAGTTGATGTGGCGGCCACCGTGGCCGTGCTCGTCTTTGACCACGTTGCCCGCCAAGTCAACGCGCAGGTTGGGCGTGGACTTGGTATTGGTCAAGTTCGAGCCGGTCAGGTCGGCACTGCCGCCCAGCAATTCAGGGATGGCGGCCGTGAGTGCTTCCAAAGCCAATTGACTGGCCTTGCGACTCGCCACGGTTTCGGCCTTGGTGTTGGCCGCCACCACCGCGTCCACCACGGTTTGGTGGAAGTGGGTCGGCAAGTCCCCTGCCATGCGGCGCTTGAACTCGGCCGCCAAGGCGGGATGGGCAGCGGCGTAAGCGGTGAACTGGTGGTTCCAGTGGTCTTCTGCTGTGGCGCCTTTGTCTTTGGCATTCCAGTCGTCGTAGACCTCGGTGGGCACGACAAACGGGGCATGGGGCCAATGGATGGCCGCGCGGGTCAGCGCGATTTCTTCGGCGCCCAGGGGTTCGCCGTGGGCTTTGGCGGTGTCCACACGGTTGGGACTGCCTTGGCCGATATGGGTTTTGCAAGCGATCAGCGTGGGCTTGTCGGCGCTGTGCTTGGCGGTGGCGATGGCGCGGCTGACCGCTTGCACATCGTGACCGTCGACCGTGACCACGTTCCAGCCATAGGCTTTGAAGCGAGCGGGGGTGTCGTCGATGAACCAGGGCGTGACCTTGCCGTCGATGGAAATGCCGTTGTCGTCGTACAAGGCGATCAGCTTGTTGAGCTTCCACGCGCCGGCCAAAGCGCAGGCCTCGTGGCTGATGCCCTCCATCATGCAACCGTCGCCCATGAACACATAGGTGTGGTGGTTGACGATGTCGTGGCCAGGGCGATTGAACTCGCTGGCCAGCAGTTTTTCGGCCAGCGCCATGCCCACCGCATTGGTGATGCCTTGGCCCAAGGGGCCGGTGGTGGTTTCCACGCCGGGGGTGATGCCCACCTCGGGGTGACCAGCGGTTTTGCTGTGCAATTGACGGAAGTTTTTCAGCTCGCTCATGGGCAGGTCGTAGCCCGTGAGGTGCAAGAGTGCGTAGATCAGCATCGAGCCGTGGCCGTTGGACAGCACAAAGCGGTCGCGGTCGGCCCAATGCGGATGCTGAGGGTTGTGTTTGAGGTGCTCGCCCCACAAAGCCACCGCGATGTCGGCCATGCCCATGGGCGCGCCGGGGTGACCCGAATTGGCTTGTTGAACCGCGTCCATTGCCAGTGCGCGAATCGCACTCGCCATTTGTTGGTGATTGGCCATGGGGGCTCCGTTCGAGTTAGGGGTGATTAGGGGGGTCGGCGATTTTAACCAAATCTTTTTTGTCCAAGACTAGGCGGCTGGCTAAACTGCTTTCATGACATATCGCCCCAATTCCTTGAACCAGCCTGCCCAAGCCATGCTCTTGGCAGCGGGTCGGGGAGAGCGTATGCGCCCGCTGACCGACACCACACCCAAGCCTTTGCTGCAAGTGCGGGGCAGGCCTTTGCTGTGGTACCCCTTGAATGCTTTGGCGTTAGCAGATGTAAACACTGTTGTGATCAATACCGGTTGGCTGGGCGATCAGATTGAACCCGCATTGGGTATGCGTTTCAAGCAGAACCTTGAACTGGGCCATGTCCAGCCTTCCATGTCCGCCAACAAACTGCAACTACGCTATTCCCATGAGGGTCGCGGGGCGGGCGAAGCCCTGGAAACTGCAGGCGGCATTGTGCGAGCCTTGCCCATGCTTGCCGAGGTCTTTTGGGTGGCGGCAGGAGATATTTATGCGCCCGAGTTTGAATTTTCTGCCGAGGCTTACGAGCGTTTTAGAGCCAGCGCCTGCTTGGCGCATATTTGGTTGGTGCCCAACCCCGAGCACAACCCCAAGGGAGATTTTGGTTTTTCGGCTGATGGCTTGGCGCTGAATTTGCCCAGGGTGGAGGGTCAAGCGCTTTTCACTTTCAGCACCATCGCGCTTTACAAACGCGCTTTCTTCGAAGCAGCTTGGTGCTCCATTCCCGCCGGCAACCCCGATGGGATGAAAGCGCCGCTGGCCGCCATGTTGCGCGCCGCCATGGATCAGGGCTTGGTCAGCGCATCTCTGTACGAAGGCCTGTGGGTGGATGTGGGCACGCCAGAGCGATTGGCGCAGCTGAACAAAACGCCATCCGCTTGACAATCCGTAGCCTGCTGGCTACATTTATTGCGTGCTGCACATACGCAAAACCCTTGTCTATGCCGAATGGATCGACAACTTGCGCGATCTGCAAGGGCGTGCTCGGATTTTGATGCGCGTGGAAAGACTGATCTCCGGTAACCCTGGTGATGTGCGGCCCGTCGGTGGTGGCGTATCAGAATTGCGCATCCATTTTGGACCCGGTTATCGGGTGTATTTCACTCAGCGGGGACTAGACATCGTGATTCTTTTGGCTGGAGGTGACAAGTCCAGTCAACCGAAAGACATTCAAACAGCCCTGCAGTTGGCAAACAACTTGGAGAAGTAAACATGGCCACAACCCTCACCACCCCCTACGATGTTGCAGACCATCTGCGAACCCGCGAAGAAATGGCCGCCTACCTTGAAGCTTGCTTGGCAGAAGCCCATGGCGACGCAGCCTTTATTGCCAAAGCCTTGGGGGACATCGCCCGCGCCAAAGGCATGAGCCAAGTGGCGAAGGACGCAGGGCTTTCGCGCGAAAGCCTTTACAAAGCGCTGTCGGGTGAACGTTCACCCAGTTTCGACACCATTTTGAAAGTCATGAACGCATTAGGTTTGGAGTTGCGAGCGCAAGTGGCGAACCCCTGATACATAAAAAACTTATCCATGTCACCACAAGCATCTATTCGTGATGCCTTGGTCACAGACGCCTCTGGCATTTCCAAACTGATTGCGTCAACATCTGAAATCTGTTGCTTTTCCGAGGCCACGCCCTGCCCAGACTGGTATCTCATCAGCTTGCAACCCCAAGCCATTGAAACCCTGATTGCATCGAAGCGCATGGTTTTTTTGTTGGCCGCCATGTCTGACCAGCGCATTGCCGGCGTTTTGGCGATCGAAGACAAGTCGTCCATCAAGTATTTTTTTGTACATCCAGAACACCAAAAAATGGGCATAGGCAAACTGCTGTGGCAGTATGCAAGTCGCAACGGGGAGTTCGGCGCAACGCTCAAAGTGCGGTCATCGTTGTTTGCTGTTCCTGTTTATAAGCGTCTTGGGTTTGAGTCCATTGGTCCACCCTCAAGTTTCAATGGCTTGCATTTCCAATCCATGGCTACCCTTCACCCCTGAGCAACTCACTCTGCTACCCACTCCTACAATCCCGGCATGACCTCTATTTATGCGCAACGCCGCGCCGCCTTGGCCGCCCAACTGGGTGCGGGCGGCGTCGCGATCATCCCGACCGCCCCCGAGCGCGCCCGCAACCGCGACAGCGATTTCCCATACCGGCACGACAGTTACTTTTTTTACCTGACCGGTTTCACCGAGCCCCATGCTTGGCTGGTTATCCAAGCCCATGGCCACACCACTTTGTTTTGCCAACCGAAAGACTTGGAGCGCGAAATATGGGACGGCATCCGTTTGGGGCCACTCGCCGCGCCAGCTGCTTTGGGCGTGGACCAGGCCCATTCGGTGAGCGAGCTCAGCAAAGAACTGCCCAAGTTGTTGGAGAACCAAACCACGGTCTGGTTTCCGTTTGCCACCCACGACGCATTGACCGCGCAAGTGGACGGCTGGCTGACCCAGGTGCGTGCGCGGGTGCGCATGGGCGTGTCTTGCCCCTCTGCGCAACAAGACCTGTGCACCTTGCTGGACGAGATGCGCCTGGTGAAAGACGCACACGAGCAAGACACCATGCGCCGTGCGGCACGCATCAGCGCGCACGCGCATGTGCGCGCCATGCAAACCAGCGCCCGCATGCTGCGTGCTGGCCAAGACGTGCGTGAATACCATTTGGATGCTGAGCTGCTGCACGAATTCCGTCGGCACGGTTCGCAGTTTCCGGCCTACACCTCGATCGTCGCCGCAGGCGCTAACGCTTGCGTGTTGCACTACCGTGCAGATGCAGCGCCCATCCGTGACGGCGAGTTGGTCTTGATCGACGCCGGCTGCGAGCTCGATGGCTATGCCTCGGACATCACCCGCACCTTCCCGGCCAATGGCCGGTTCACCGGCCCGCAAAAAGACCTTTACCAACTGGTGCTCCATGCCCAACATGCCTCGGTGAAGGCCACCCAAGCCGGTGCGCGTTTCAACGACCCGCACGAAGCCGCCTTGCGTGTCTTGTCGCAAGGCTTGCTCGACTTAGGCTTGCTCACCACAGCCAAGCATGGCTCCTTGGAAGACGTGCTGGACAAGAAAGCCTATGCACCGTTTTACATGCACCGCACCAGCCATTGGCTGGGCATGGACGTGCATGACTGCGGCAGCTACATCGAACCGGGCGAAGCCAACACCGCGCCCGCCAAAGCCGACCCGCTCACAGGCGTCATGGTGCAACCACGCCCCAGCCGCGTGTTGCACCCCGGCATGGTGCTCACGCTCGAACCTGGCCTGTATGTGAGCCCGTCGGACGATGTGCCCGAAGCGTTTTGGCACTTGGGCATCCGCATCGAGGACGACGCCATCGTCACCGCCACCGGCTGCGAGCTGATCACCCGCGACGTGCCGGTCGAAGTCGCCGACATTGAAGCGCTGATGCGCGATTGACAACCCAGGAGAAACCCAGATGAGCCAAGCCAACAAAACCTACGTCTGCATCGTGTGTGGCTTCACCTATGACGAAGCGCAGGGCAGGCCGGAAGACGGCATCGCAGCGGGCACGGCATGGGCCGACGTGCCCTCTACCTGGGCTTGCCCAGATTGCGGCGTGGGCAAATCGGATTTTGAAATGGTGGAGTTTTAAGCACCCCTTGCCTGCCGAGACGACAGGCTCCATCGCCATGGGGGGGCGGTGTATGCTCGGGAAAATTTCCCGGGTGTGACATGCATATACTTTTCAATCGCTCCATGGCCCGTGCGCTGAGCTTGATGACACTTCTCCTTTGCGCCCATGTCCATGCAGAATCCCTTTTGTGGGGTGGTCGACCTGAATTCGGGATCGAGCTTGAACAAGAAAAAACCCCTGACCACCTTGGCGTGACCAACTCCATTACCTACATCCCCAGCCTGTCCTTCCCCGACGGACCGGTCAACCGCGTTGACTTGCTGATCATGGACGAGCGCGAAAAAGACCTGTCCTCTGGCGTGAGTGACACCACCAGGGTCACCAAACTGGCGGTGCGCTTGCGCAAAAACGTGCACTTCACCGACGACTGGGGCATGTACTTTCGCGGACTGCTGGGTCACTACAGCAGCAGCGCAGAGCGCTTTGTGTATGGCTACACCGACGCAGCATTGCGCTACGAACACGACTTCTTTGGCTTCATCGCAGGCGTGCGGGTGCAGCGCAGCTTGGACGGCACCCCAGGCCATGACTTGAATAAATTCCGCTTAGGGCCCAGCTTTGACATCGGTGAACACCATGAACTCGAGTTCCGCTGGGTGCGCGCCTGGGATGCCCATACCCATGCCCGCGAAAGTGACTCCACCATTCTTGAGTACACCTATAAATTTTGATGCCGCATTTGGAGAACATGCATGCCTGACCGCAAGACGGCCGACCACACCAGTCCCGAGGCCCGCGCACAGTTGCGCCGCGCTGCCCTTGAATACCACGAGTTCCCCAGCCCCGGCAAAGTGGCGATTCAAGCCACCAAGCAGTTGGTCAACCAGCACGATTTGTCGCTGGCGTATTCGCCAGGCGTGGCCGCGCCGTGCGAAGAAATCGTCAAGGACCCAAACAACGCCTACAAATACACCAGCCGCGGCAACCTGGTCGCGGTGATCACCAACGGCACCGCGGTGCTGGGCCTGGGTGACATCGGCCCCTTAGCCGCCAAGCCGGTGATGGAAGGCAAAGGCGTGTTGTTCAAAAAGTTCGCGGGCATCGATGTGTTTGACATCGAGGTGAACGAGAAAGACCCCGACAAATTGGTCGACATCATCGCCGCCCTCGAGCCCACCTTTGGTGGCATCAACCTCGAAGACATCAAAGCGCCCGATTGTTTTTACGTCGAGCGCCAACTGCGCAAACGCATGAAGATCCCGGTCTTTCACGACGACCAACACGGCACCGCGATCGTGGTGGGCGCGGCCATCTTGAACGGCTTGAAAGTCGTGGGCAAAGACATCACGCAAGTCAAGCTTGTGGCCTCTGGCGCGGGTGCGGCTGCACTGGCGTGTTTGGGCATGCTGGTCAAGTTGGGCATGCCACGCAAACACATTTGGGTCACCGATTTGGCCGGCGTGGTGTTTGAAGGCCGCACCGAGTTGATGGACGAAGACAAGATTCAGTTTGTGCAAAAAACCGATTTGCGCACCCTGGCCGAAGTGATCGATGGCGCGGATGTGTTTTTGGGTTTGTCGGCGGGCGGTGTGTTGAAGCCTGAGATGGTGAAACAGATGGCGGCCAAGCCGTTGATCATGGCCTTGGCCAACCCCACGCCGGAAATCTTGCCCGAGGAAGTGCTGAAGGTGCGCTCTGACGCGATCATGGCCACCGGTCGCACCGACTACCCCAATCAGGTCAACAACGTCTTGTGCTTCCCGTACATCTTCCGGGGTGCCTTGGACGCGGGCGCCTCCACCATCACCTCAGAGATGGAAATTGCCGCCGTGCATGCGATTGCCGAGCTCGCCCAAGCCGAGCAAAGCGAGGTGGTGGCGGCCGCTTACGCGGGCGAGACCTTGGCCTTTGGCCCTGAATACCTGATCCCCAAACCGTTTGACCCGCGCTTGATGATGAAAATCGCACCCGCCGTGGTGCAAGCCGCGATCGCCAGTGGTGTGGCGCAGCGCCCGATCACCGACATGGACGCTTACCGTGAAAAGCTCCAATCGCTGGTCTATGCCTCTGGCTCGGCCATGAAGCCGGTGTTTGCCGCCGCCAAGCGGGGCGCGAAAAAACGCATTTGCTTTGCCGAAGGCGAGGACGAACGCGTGCTGCGGGCGGCGCAAATCGTGCTCGACGAAGGCCTGGCCAAACCGATCTTGATTGGCCGCCCTGCGGTCATCAGCGAGCGCATCGAACGCTTTGGTTTGCGCTTGACCCAGGGTGTGCACTATGAAGTGGTGAACGTGGAAGATGACCACCGTTACCGCGACTTTTGGCAGACTTACCACCAGCTCACTGAACGCAAAGGCGTGACCGTCCAACTGGCCAAGATCGACATGCGTCGCCGCTTGTCGCTGATTGGCTCGATGATGGTGCACAAGGGTGAAGCCGACGGCTTGATTTGCGGCACCTGGTCTACCCCCGACTCACACCTGCATTACATCGACCAGGTCATTGGCCTGCGCCCAGGTGTGAGCACCTACGCGTGCATGAACGCGCTGCTGCTGCCCGATCGCCAGCTGTTTTTGGTCGACACCCACATCAACTACGACCCCACGGCCGAGCAATTGGCCGAAATCACCATCATGGCCGCCGAAGAAATGAAACGCTTTGGTGTCGAGCCCAAAGCGGCCCTGCTGTCGCATTCCAACTTTGGCAGCAGCAACCAACCGACCGCCATCAAGATGCGTCAAGCGCTGGCCTTGATTCAAAGGGACGCCCCTTGGCTGGAAGTGGATGGCGAAATGCACGGCGATGTGGCCATCGACACCCCCGCCCGCAAAGCTTTGATGCCTCACAGCAGTTTGCAGTCGGACGCCAACCTGTTGGTGCTGCCCAATTTGGACGCAGCCAACATCACCTACAACCTGCTCAAGACCGCGGCCGGGGGCAATATCGCCATCGGCCCGATCTTGTTGGGCGCGGCCAAACCGGTGCAAATCCTGACCGCCAGCACCACGGTGCGCCGAATTGTGAACATGACAGCCATCACGGTTGCCGACATCAACGCTCTCAGATAAAAGGCTTGCGCGTAAGCAAGCGCAAACTTTGCCGACACTTTTAACCCTGTTGCGCGCATAGTCGGCAGGGCCTGATCTTGCAAATTTGGCAGCTTTGCTCGATAATCTGGGGATTGAATTTTCGGGTTAACCCGGATCTCAACCCCCGGGTTCGAGGTCCTTACATTAGGAACACTGTGGCGATGGACATGCCTCTTCGTACGGTCAAAAGCAATATCGTTCAGTCAATCCGGGCTTTCCGGGTCGCTGACCTCCAAGACGCTGCCGCTCAGTTAGGCCATCATTTTTTGTATGCCAACTTGTCGTCAGCCCAAAGCAAGCAAGATATCCTGGACCTGACTGCACAACAGTTCATCTTTCCTGCCCAGTCCAGCAAGAATTTCGACACCTTGTTTGACAGCATGAGTGATGCGCTGCACAAATCTGGCCCTCAGCCTGGTTTCATTTTGGTGCTGGAGCACATCCCCGCCCATGCCAAATTTGACAAAGAAGCCCGCGAGCAGTTGCTGGACGTGTTCCGCGAAGCCGCTGAGTTCTGGTCTGAGCGCAAAATCGCTTTCCGCTGCTTCTACTCCTTCTCCGTGGCCCGCGCTGCCGCGGCTGAGCGTTCAGAAGATGCCGATGCCCAAGGCATCGACCTGGGCGATGGCGAAAAAATGCCCACCGACAAATTGGTCGACGTCTCGCCCTTGGCACTGCGCATGAGCAGCCCGTTCAATGCGGGCTACTGGCTCACAGCGGCTTGATCTTCCAGCGCGCTCCATCACAAAGCCCCGCACTGCGGGGCTTTTTTCATGCCGGCCCGGTCAGCCCCATGAACCGGTGCTGATCACACCACCGCCCAAACACACCTCGCCGTCATACAACACGGCCGACTGTCCCGGCGTGACCGCCCATTGGGCCTGGGGAAAGTCGAGCTGCAGCAAGTCGGGCGTGGGCCAACTCAAGGTGCAAGCCGCGTCTTGTTGGCGGTAGCGGGTTTTGGCGAAGTAGCGGCCTGCTGCAGGTGGCGCACCCGCAATCCAACTCAGGTCATCGGCGTGGAGTTGCGGTGACAACAACCACGGATGGTCATGGCCTTGCACCACCCACAAGGTGTTGCTCGCCATGTCTTTGCGCGCCACAAACCAAGGTGCGTGTTCGCCACCGCCGCGCTGCGCACCCTTGTCTTTGATGCCGCCAATCCCCAAACCTTGGCGTTGCCCCAAGGTGTAAAAGCTCAGGCCCTGGTGCTGGCCAATGACACGGCCTGCATCGGTTTTGATCGGGCCGGGCGCTTTGGCGATGTAGCGGTTTAAAAATTCGCGGAACGGCCGCTCGCCAATGAAGCAAATGCCGGTCGAGTCTTTTTTGCGGGCGTTGGGCAAGCCTGCCTCATCGGCCAAACGCCGCACTTCGGTTTTTTCAATCTCGCCGACGGGGAACAAGGTTTGCGACAACTGCGCTTGCGTCAAGCGGTGCAAAAAATAACTTTGGTCTTTGCTGGTGTCCACCCCTTTGAGCAATTCGTGCAAACCACTGTCGGTGTTGTGACGCACCCGCGCGTAATGGCCGGTGGCGATTTTGTCTGCGCCCAGGGCAAAGGCATGGTCGAGGAAGGCTTTGAATTTGATTTCGGCGTTGCACAAAATGTCCGGGTTGGGCGTGCGCCCGGCTTGGTACTCGCGCAAAAATTCGGCGAAGACACGGTCTTTGTAGTCGGCGGCGAAATTCACATGCTCGATCTCAATGCCGATCACATCGGCCACAGCCGCCGCGTCAATGAAGTCTTGTTTGGTGGAACAGTATTCGTCGTCGTCGTCATCTTCCCAGTTCTTCATGAAGATGCCGATCACCTCGTGGCCTTGCTGCTTGAGCAAGAGGGCGGTGACGGCCGAGTCCACCCCGCCGCTCAGGCCCACCACGATCCGCTCCTTTTTACTCATGCGGGGATTATCGACGGCTCGTCTCAGGTCGCTTCAAGGCGGTAGTTGCTGTGCTTGGGGGCGATCTGAATCGCGCTACCTCAACGCGGCACTCAGTTGGCGAACGCCGCGATGCCGGTGATGGCCCGCCCCAAGATCAGCGCGTGGATGTCGTGTGTGCCTTCATAGGTGTTGACCACCTCCAGGTTCACCAGATGTCGCGCCACACCAAACTCGTCGCTGATGCCGTTGCCACCCATCATGTCGCGCGCCATGCGGGCGATGTCCAGCGCCTTGCCACAGGAGTTGCGTTTCAAGATGGAGGTGATTTCCACCGACGCTGTGCCTTCGTCTTTCATGCGGCCCAAGCGCAAACAGCCTTGCAGGCCGAGCGCAATGTCGGTTTGCATGTCGGCGAGTTTTTTCTGGATGAGTTGGTTGGCCGCAAGCGGGCGACCAAACTGCTGGCGGTCCAAGGTGTACTGGCGTGCACGGTGAAAACAGTCTTCAGCCGCACCCAATGCTCCCCAGGCAATGCCATAGCGGGCGCTGTTCAAACAGGTGAACGGGCCTTTCAAGCCTTGCACCTCGGGGAAGGCGTTGTCTTCGGGCACGAACACGTTGTCCATCACGATCTCACCGGTGATCGAGGCGCGCAAACCCACTTTGCTGTGGATGGCGGGCGCACTCAAACCGGCCATGCCCTTGTCCAAAATGAAGCCACGGATAGGGCCGACCGCGCCCGACTCGCTGACCTCTTTGGCCCACACCACAAACACGTCGGCGATGGGTGAGTTGGAGATCCACATCTTGTTGCCGCTGAGCTGGTAGCCGCCCTTGACCTTGTGGGCACGACTGGCCATGCTGGCCGGGTCCGAGCCGTGGTCCGGCTCGGTCAGGCCAAAGCAACCGATCCATTCGCCCGTGGCCAGTTTGGGCAGGTAATGTTGGCGTTGTGCTTCGGTGCCGAATTCAAAGATGGGCAGCATCACCAAGGACGACTGCACGCTCATCATCGAGCGGTAGCCCGAGTCCACACGCTCGACTTCGCGGGCAATCAGTCCATAGGCGACATAGCTCAAGCCAGGGCCGCCGTACTCGGTGGGAATGGTCGGGCCGATCAGGCCGAGCGCGCCCATTTCACGGAAGATGGATACATCGGTTTTCTCGTGGCGAAAGGCTTCGGTGACGCGCGGCAAAAGTTTGTCTTGACAGTAGGCCGCCGCGGCATCGCGGATCATGCGCTCGTCTTCGGTCAATTGCTGGTCGAGTAAGAACGGGTCGTCCCAGTGGAATGCGGTCTTGGCCATGAATGCTCCGGTTGTCTTGGAAGTGCGAGAAACCGCCCATGTTAAACGCCTATGAAAATGATATGGTTTTGACAATGGTGAGGGTCGAGTGGCATCAGCACCCCAAGCGGCTGTTACTCGCCCCCAGGACACTTGAGCCACTGATGTTGTAAAGCCTGTAAAGGTCTGTAAAGAGCGTAAATCTGGCTAAAGTTTTCGGAAATCACTTTCAGCGGCTGGTTTTTCTGAGATGCTCGCCAATCCAATCCCTGGGTTTAGAAAGTTGCGCGAATGATCACGAGCACCAACCGAGCTTCGCTGTACGCCATCCAAGCTGCCAACAAGTGGGCGGATGCGGCGGCGACCTCCAGTGAACGCATCAGCACCACGCTGCGCATCAACCACAGCTCGGATGACCCGTCAGGGCTGATGATGGCCACCACCTTGAGCGCGGAGCTGCGCTCATACACCAGCGCCATCACCAACATCCACAGTGGCATCTCAGCGGTGCAAATGGTGGATGCGTCGCTCACCTCGATCACCACCTACTTGACGAACATGCGCACCTTGGCCGTGTCGGCGGCCAGCGCCAGCAGCGCCACTGCGCTGGCGGCGTACCAAACCAGTTTTTCAAGCTACCGTGACGACATCGACAACGTGGCCACCTACACCACGCTCCATGGGGCTTCGTTGATGGATGGATCGACCACCACTTTAGACATCCAGGCAGGCATCGCGTCTGGCGACAGCCGCACCTTGAGCTTTTCTTCAGCAACGGCAGCAAGCTTGGGTCTGAGCGCTTTGGATGTGTCTACCGATGCGAGCACGGCCATCACCACGATCGACACCGCGCTTGAGACGATCGCGAGCTACCAGTCGAAGATGGGGGTCTATGAAACCCTGTTGGATGCCCGCGAAACCTTTGCCAACACCATGGTGCTGAACAAAACCAGTGCTTACGGCAACATCATGGACGCCGACTTGGCCGCCGAAACCACCGCCCTGGCCAGCGCTCAAATTGGCCAAGAAGCCGCCACCGCTGTGATGGTGCAGGCCAACACGATCAGCAAAGAAATCGTGAGCTACTTGCTGCAGGGCATGACCAACTGATCTTCAGTGCACGCGGATGATGCGCCAACCGCGGTCCATTTTGCGAAACACGTATTTGCGCGCTAGCTTGCGGGTTTTGATCAGGTAATAGCTCAAGACGCGGATGCTTTGGGCCTTGCGCTCGTCTTCAAAGAACAGGCTTTCGCCGACCTCCATCCCTTCCAGGACGACAAGGTGGTCTTGTTGTTTGATGTTTTCGAGTTTGATGCGCTCGAGCTGCATGGCCAAAATCCTTGGTTACTCCATAGGATTCGACCCCAGTGACTGGAACTTGAGGGGCTGAACGGGGCTGGGGGCGCCATGCCGTCCACTCAGCGCCGGCCACCCGTCGGCTCAAACCCGCGCCAAATGCCTTTTTGCCATCGCCACATACCAATCCAAACAACCGGGGTTGGCCATGGCGTCTTTGTTCAGCACTTTCTCCAGCGGCTGACCCAGCATCAGCTTCTTGATGGGCAGCTCTTGTTTTTTGCCTGACAAGGTGCGCGGAATCTCGGCCACTTGGAAGATGTCGTCAGGCAAAAACCGCGGGCTGAGCGCGGTGCGGATCGCCGTGTTCAAGCGGCTGCGCAAGCCCTCGTCCAGCAGCACGCCTTCACGCAGCACCACAAACAAAGGCATGTAACTGTCTTTGCCCAGGTACTCCAGGTCCACCACCATGCTGTCCATCACCTCGGGCAAGGCCTCGACCGCGCTGTACAACTCGCTGGTGCCCATGCGCAAGCCGTGGCGGTTGATGGTGGCGTCGCTGCGGCCATAAATGACGGCGCGGCCTTCGGGCGTGATCTTGAGCCAGTCGCCATGTCGCCACACGGCGCCTGCCTCTGGCCCCAGGTCGCCACCGCCGGGTTGGCGGCCCACGCCTGCGGGAAACGTGTCGAAGTAACTGCCCAAATAACGCTGGTTGTCTTGGTCGCCCCAGAAGAAGGGGGGCATGCACGGCAGCGGTTGGGTCACCACCAGCTCACCCACTTCGTCCATCACGGCTTGTCCTTGCTCGTTGAAGGCATGGACCGACACGCCCAGCATGCGGCATTGCATCTCGCCGGGCACCATGGGCAAGTCGCGGTGGCCGCCCACATAGGCGCCCGCATCGGTACCACCCGAGATATTGCACCACCATATCCCTGGGCGCTCGACGCCTGCTTGGGCATAGACCTGCTCGAACTGCGCGGTGCCCCATTGCTGCACTTCGGCGCTCAAGGGAGAACCGGTCGCGCCCAAGGCGCGGATGTTGCCCAAGCCGGGGATGCTGGACAAGTCCAAGCCCGCCTTCATGCAGTTGGTGAAAAACGCCGCGCCGCCACCAAAGAAAGTGATTTTTTCTTGCGCGGCATAACGCCACAACACACCCCAGTCGGGGTGGTCTTTCGAGCCGCCGGGGTTGCCGTCGTAAATCACGCAGGTGGTGCCGCTGAGCAAACCGCTCAGTTGCGCATTCCACATCACCCACCCGGTGGAGCTGTACCAAAGGAAACGCTCGCCCCAAGAATTGGGTTCGTAACTGCAGGCCACGTCGTAATGCAGGGTTTTGTGCGCCATGCCGTTGACCAGGGTGCCGCCGTGGTCGTGCACCAAGGGTTTGGGCAAGCCGGTGGTGCCGCTCGAATACACAATCCACAGCGGGTGGTTGAACGGCATCCACTGCGGCTCAAACGCGTTGATGGCCGCGTCCTTGCCTTGCATGACCGCGCCCCAATCGGTGCTGTCAGCCAAAGGTGGCATGCCGCCCAGGTTTTGATACAGCACCACATGGGTCACACTGGGCAGGGCCGCTCGCAATTCATGGACCACGCTGATGCGCTCGTGGTCTTTGCCGCCATACGTGACCCCGTCCACACCGATCAATACCTTGGGCGTGATTTGCTTGAAGCGGTCGACCACCGCGTTGGTGCCCATGTCGGGCGCGCATACGCTCCAAATGCCCCCGATGCTCACCACCGCCAAAAACGCCACCATGGTCTCGGGGATGTTGGGCAAGTAAGCCGCCACCCGGTCGCCGGGCTGCACACCTTGGGCTTGCAAGTGCAGCGCCAGGGCTGCGACTTGGCGTTTCAATGCCGGCCAGGACACCTCGCGACGTTGGCCTCGCTCGTTGTTGCTGATGATGGCGGGCATGCCCGCTGCGTGGGCCGCGTCCACATGGCGCAGCACCTGCTGGGCGTAGTTCACTTGCGCGCCGACAAACCATCTCGCGCCAGGCATCACATTGCGCTCGAGCACCACGCTGTGCGGGGTGGGCGATTGCAGGTCAAGGTAGTCCCAAACCGATTGCCAAAAATCGTCGAGGTGGGTGACCGACCATTGCCACATGGCTTGGTAATCGTCGAAATGCAAGTGACGGTGCTCGGCCAGCCACTGTTGGTACAGGCGGATTTGCGGCACAAAGGGGGCTTGGGTGGTGACAGCGTTCATGGTGAAAGAGGTTATCAGTCTTCATGCCCGCTGAGGCTGGGCATTGCCCCTAAGATGCGGGCTTGATTTTCCTGGGTATGCACATGGCCGCCATTTGGACCAAACCGATCAGCACCGAGATTTTGACCACCACCCACATCGACACCGCGGCAGAGCGCTTGGGCATCGAGTTCGTCGAGATTGGGGACAACTTCATCCGTGGCCGCATGCCGGTAGACCACCGCACCAAGCAGCCCTATGGCGTGGTCCATGGCGGCGCAAGCGTGGTGCTGGCCGAAACCCTGGGCTCGTGTGGCGCGGACTATTGCACGCCGGTGGGTCACCGCATCGTCGGCTTGGACATCAACGCCAACCACATCCGCGGGGTGGGCAGCGGTTGGGTCAACGGCATCGCGCGTCCCGTGCACATCGGGCGCAGCACCCAGGTTTGGCAAATCGACATGACCGATGACGAGGGTCGCACCAGCTGTGTCTCCCGCTTGACGCTGTCGGTGTTGGCGCCTCGTTGAGGCTGTGTTGACCATGGGCCCCTTTGGCATGCCGCCTCTGCTCCTGGCCTGCCTGCGGGCCGTCGGCCTGAGTTGCTGCTTGGCCTGGCCCTGCTGGGCCCAAAGCCCTGTTGCGACGGCGCTGCCCGCTGTCCCCTCCCTGCCTGAAGCCCTGACCAAGCTCGAACCCAGCCTGGCCCACCGCAGCCAATCGCGCTACACCTATTTCGGGTTTGATGTCTACCTGGTCAGTTTGTGGACCGCCCCTGACTTCCAACCTGAAGCTGGCGAGAACCAGCGTTTGGCGCTGGAGTTGAACTACCTGCGCCCTTTCGCCGCCACAGACATTGCCAAACGCTCACTCCAAGAAATGCGCCGGGTCAGGGCTTTTTCTGCCGCGCAAGAAAAGCAGTGGCTGAGCGACATGGAGCAGGTCTTTCCCAATGTGCGCAAAGGGGACCGACTGCTGGGCTTGCACCGTCAGGGTGAATCCGCCGTGTTTTGGCACAACGGAGAGCCTCGGGGAGAGATCCGCGACCCAGAATTTGCGCGGCTGTTCTTTGGCATCTGGCTGTCGCCCCGAACCTCCGCGCCGGCCTTGCGCGAGGCCTTGCTGGCGCCGCCCTGACCGACCCCGCTTCTCCCTGTCCTGCACAGGTCAAATCAACGTGAATCGGTGGCCCAGCCCAAAAAAAATAGAATCCCCCTATTTGAAGGAATTTTTCCCATGAAGTTGCTGGCTGTTGTGATTTGTTGTTTACCTGTTTTTGCATTTGCCCAACAAGATGCGCAGGCATTGGCCAAAGAGAAAGCCTGCTTGGGCTGCCACAGCATTGACACACACACCATGTCCGTGCCCTCCTACGAGAAGATCGCTGAGAAATACCACGGCGACCCTGATGCCCGGGCTTACCTGGCCGACAAAATCCGCAATGGCGGCAAAGGCGTCTGGGCTGGCGGTGGCCGCAGCTTGATGCCAGCCTTCCTCAATTTGAGCCAACAGGAAATCAACCTCTTGGTCGATTGGATTTTGGCGATGAAGAAGTAAAACTCTTTGATTGCGGGGCGTGTATCAGGGCAAATGTGAATGCCCATAACGCCAACCCACATCTGCTCAGTTTGGTGGTTTTGCCAGCTCATTATCGTTTTTATCATTGATAATGGTTAAAACTGACAATACTCACATGACCTACATCACCCAATTTCTGACAAGTACTTTATTGCTGCTTTGCCTGTTGTCTTGTGGTGGTGGGGGCGGGGGAAGTGGCTCTGCACCCAGCAGCGCCCTGAATACGGCTACTTTTTCTACCCAGGTACCAGGTGGATCCAACACCATGCAGGCGATGCAAGTCATCATGATGGGTGGTTTTGGCGTCACCACCGATAGCAAGATTGCCTCTGCCACCCAAATCAGCGATTTTCTGTATGCACTGTTTGGCATCCAATCAGCCACGGCATCCGCCCAGCTGAACAACCTGATTTACTCGTTAGACACCCAAGGTAAATTGAGTTCCTTGAATTTGATCGAGTCCATCGACAGCCAAACAGGGGGCAGAAGCACAGTCTCCTTGGACCTGCTTTCCCCGGGCACCAACCCTTTGGCGCCTCGCTTGACCGGCATGCTCGACACGCCTAAGTTCATCTTGTTGGCATTCAAGGATTTGTACAAGCCAGCAGCCAACGGCACGATAGACCGAACCAGCGACGCCAACAAATGCCCTGTCTTGGTTTTGCAAAAGTCTGACGGCAAAATTTACTGCCTGAACTTACCGCCTTGGTGCGAGGATTTTTCTAACTGTGGCGATGCACATGGCAACTCGTCCATACAAGCCAATGCAACCGGTGAAATCATTTACATGCAGGATGAAGACTGGCATTTATACAAAGTCAACTTGACGGACCCGGCCAATATCTCCATTCTCAAATTGACAGACCGAGTCACCGACGGCGCTATTCAAAGTTTGATTGTCAACGCCGCAGGTGACGCTTATGTGGACATTTACACGGGTGTTGCTTTTCAAAACTTGCAACGAATTTACAAGGCCTCGGGAACCGCTGCCAGTGACTTTCAGACCTTGCCCGACACATTCCTGAACTGCACCCTTGTTGGCCCTGCAACGTTGTCCGAAGAAGACAGTTTTTATTTCACCGATGAAAGCTATGTATTGAAAAAATACACCAAGCAAGTCAACGGCTCTTTTTTGCGCTCAGTGGTTTACCTCAATGCCAACTGGGCAACCAACCCTTTGAATGCATCCAGCGGCCGCAATTGCTTGAAAACCGTCAAGGTCGGAAATTACGCATTTCAATTGCCCACTTTCAACACCACTGACAACCCGACACCCAATTTTGTGACCGAAGT
Source organism: uncultured Burkholderiales bacterium (assembly GCA_903956845.1). Lineage (GTDB taxonomy): Bacteria > Pseudomonadota > Gammaproteobacteria > Burkholderiales > Burkholderiaceae_C > Limnohabitans. The sequence continues at coordinate 36,766 of CAJBOO010000239.1, read as the reverse complement.
GCTTAACCCCGAAGTGGTTCAGCAAACCGGCGCTATGGCCCCACGCAAAATCACCATTGCAGGCGTCACCAAGGTATATGACATGGCATCTTGCAACACCGGGTTTTTTGTGCTGGCCAAAGACAGTGCTGACAAAGACGTGATTGTGAAATACGCCATCACCACACCCGGAGAAACAACGCTTTCAACAGGCAGCCAAACAGTGGTGTTATCAGCCTCTAGCAACTATGCGGTTTCCAAGTTTTCGGTCAGTTCCACTTGTGTGGTGGAATTCATCGGCACCCATGCGATGTCAGGCAACACGGTCATTGCTTCTCTGGGCGCAGACCCAGCCAACCCTGGCGTGAAAAAAACACTGTCCAGCGGCAACACCATCAGCAAACTCATCCCCATGAAATAGTTGGCGGGCGCAGCGGGGCTTTACTTGCCCGCCGCCATCCGCTCGCTTTTCCAATACACATCATCGCCACCGTTCACGCGGTTGAGCACGCGGGCGAGCACAAACATCAGGTCGGACAAGCGGTTGAGGTATTGCCGCGGGGTGTCGTTCAGGGCTTCTTCTGCCCCGAGTGCCACCACCGCCCGCTCAGCGCGTCGCGCCACGGTGCGGCAGACATGCGACAAGGCGGCCGCGCGGCTGCCCGCAGGCAAGATGAACTCTTGCAGTTTGGGCAAGGCTTCGTTGTGCGTTGCCAAGGCCAGGTCCAAAGCGACCACCGCCTCGGCTTTGAGCAACTCAAACCCGGGGATGCTGAGCTCACCGCCCAAATTGAAGAGTTGGTGCTGCACCTCAACCAACAAGCTGCGCACTCCCTCTGGCATGTCTTCGCACAACAGCACACCGATGTGCGAGTTGAGTTCATCGACCTCGCCCATGGCGTGCACGCGCAAGCTGTTTTTGCTGACGCGGCGGTTGTCGCCCAAGCCGGTGGTGCCGTCGTCACCCGTGCGGGTGGCGATTTGTGTGAGTCGGTTGCCCATGTGCGAATCCCTGAATGTTGGGCGCATTGTCTCAGCCAAACCGACGTGACAGCCAAACCCCTGCCAAGCCTGGTTTCTTTCTAGAATGTGCTGACCAGGAGACACGCCATGAACGCACCCAACACCGCCCAACACCTGATGCCTGCCGTCAACCAACGCCCGGTGCCGCCAGCGCTGCTCGACGCCCTCAAGGCCGCTTTTGGTGACCGCTGTTCAACCGCACCCGCGGTGTGCGAACAACACGGGCGCGACGAGTCGGCCTACACCACCGTGCCGCCACCCGCCGCGGTGGTGTTTGCGCTCAGCACCGAGGATGTGTCCCGCGCGGTCGCGCTGGCCGCTGCACACCACGTTCCCATCATTCCCTTTGGCGTGGGCTCGTCTTTAGAAGGCCATTTGCTGGCGGTCGAAGGCGGCATCAGCATCGACCTGAGCCGCATGAACCAGGTGCTCACCGTCAACCCCGAAGATTTGACGGTCACGGTGCAAGCCGGTGTCACCCGCAAACAGCTCAACGAAGAGATCAAAAGCACCGGCTTGTTTTTCCCGATCGACCCCGGCGCGGATGCCTCGATTGGCGGCATGAGTGCAACCCGCGCCAGCGGCACCAACGCGGTTCGCTACGGCACGATGCGCGAAAACGTGCTGGGCTTGCAAGTCGTCACCGCCAGTGGCGAGGTCATTCGCACAGGCACCCGCGCCCGCAAGTCGTCTGCAGGTTACGACCTGACGCGCCTGATGGTGGGCAGCGAGGGGACCTTGGGCGTGATCACCGAAATCACCTTGAAACTCTACCCCTTGCCCGAAGCGGTGTCGGCCGCGACTTGCTCGTTTCCCTCGATCGAGGCGGCGGTGCGCACCACGATACAAATCATCCAAATGGGCATCCCGATTGCCCGCGTCGAGCTGATCGACGCCAACGCGGTGCGCATGGTCAACGCGCATTCCAAACTCACGCTGCCCGAGCAACCCATGCTGCTCATGGAGTTCCATGGCTCGCCCGCGAGCGTGAAAGAGCAAGCCGAAACCGTGCAAGACATTGCCAAGGACCACCAAGGCCATGCCTTTGAATGGGCGACCACGCCTGAAGACCGCACCCGCTTGTGGACCGCGCGGCACAACACGTACTTTGCAGGCATCCAAAGCCGGCCTGGCTGCCGCGCCATCAGCACCGACACCTGTGTGCCCATTTCGCGCTTGGCCGACTGCTTGCTCGAATCAGTGGCCGAGGTGGACGCGTCTGGCATTCCGTACTTTTTGGTCGGCCATGTGGGGGACGGCAATTTCCACTTTGGTTATTTGATCGATCCCAACAGCGCCCAAGAACGCGCCACCGCCGAGGAGCTCAACCACAAGCTGGTGACCCGTGCACTGGCTTTGGAGGGCACCTGCACCGGCGAGCACGGCATCGGTTTGCACAAAATGGATTTCTTGGTCAGCGAAGCAGGCGCGGGCGCCGTGAGCATGATGCGCACCATCAAGCACGCGCTCGACCCGCACAACATCATGAACCCCGGCAAGGTGTTTGTGTACTGAGGGCTCGGTTCGGCAGCGCTGGGCCCCCTCAGGGCTGGCGCTCACGCGGGCGCGTTCGCGCCGCGCTCGATCACCACGGTGGCGTCGAGCAAACCACTCGAGTGGTTCAAGTCGGACTGTGATATCAGCACCGACAAATCGGCGCCCTTGAGTTGGTGCAACACCTCGGCGATGCGCATCGACAAGGCAGGTGCAACCCCTTCAAAGGGTTCGTCCAACAGCAGCAAACGTGTCCCAACCGCCAATGCGCGGCCCAAGGCCACGAGTTTTTGCTGGCCCCCTGACAACAGCAATGCCCGGCGGTCCGACATCTCTTTCAACTCGGGCAGCACCAGGTAGACCAAGCGCATGCGGTCTTGCACCACCAAGGTTTTGCTGACCCACAAGGGGATCAGCATGTTTTCTTCCACGGTCAATTCGGGCACCAGCCCGCGGTCTTCCGGCATGTAGCCCACACCCAAGCCTGCCCGCGCCTCGGGCGGCAACAGGCTCAGGTCTTGACCGTCCAGGTGCAGTTGGCCTTGGCGCACGGGCAAGTGACCCATGATGCTGCGCATGGTGCTGGTTTTGCCTGCCCCGTTGCGTCCGACCAAACCCACCATGTGTCCTTGGGGCAGCGACAGCGAAAAGCCACGCAGCACTTGCGCCGACGCGATGTCCACATGCAGGTCGCGCAGCTCAAGCATGGCCGGCCTCCTGTGGGTCGCGCTCACCGGTGACGTAGCGGCGCACATCGGCATTGGCCAGCGCCAAGGCGGGCACATCGTCGGCAATGATGCGGCCACTGTAAAAAGCAATCACCCGGTCGCAGTAACGGCTCACGATGTCCATGTCGTGCTCGACAAACAAGGCGGTCAGCGGCTGGCCCTCCAGTGCTTGCATCACCGTGTCCATCATGGGGAATTTTTCTTCGGCGGCCACGCCGCTGGTGGGTTCATCCAACAACAACAGCTTGGGCTCGCCGGTCATGGCCAGCGCGATGTCCACCAACTTGCGCATGCCGCCTGGCAACTCGGCCACCCAGCGGTGGCGCTGCGCCAACAGGTTGAAACGCGACAACACGGCCTCGGCACGCTCGCGCGACTGCGCGGTGGACGCGGCGCGCCACAGCGACAAGCGGTTGTCGTGGCAGGTTTGCGCCACCAGCATGTTCTCCAACACCGTGAGGCTGGGATAGAGCTGAGGGATTTGAAACGACCGCGCCACGCCCAGTCGGGTGATTTGGCGCGGTGTCATGGCGGTGATGTCTTGGCCATCGAACACGATGCGACCTTGGTCTGGCTTGATGTAGCCGGTGATCATGTTGACGAATGTGGTTTTGCCCGCACCGTTGCTGCCAATCAAGCTGATGCGCTCACCCGCGCGGATCGGCACCTGCAGGTCTTGGGCCGCGACGACCGCACCAAAGCGCTTGTTCAAGCCCTGCGCATGAAGCAAGATGTCGCTCATGGCGCATCCTCCCGCCGCGGCTGCCACAGCGAGCCCAAGCCCAGTGGCAAGAAGCGAATCACCAGCAACAAGAACAGGCCCAGGGCAAACTGCCAGGTGGTGGGGAAATACAAGCTCGAGAAAGAGCGCACCACCTCGAGCACAACGGCTGAAAGCAACACCGCCACCACGCTTTGGCTGCCCGCCAAAATCGCCACGAACACGTATTCGCCCGACGTGGTCCAGTAGCTGAAGTTGGGGTCAATGTGACCCAGCGCCATGACCGCGAGCGCACCGCCCATGCCTGCCAAAAAAGCCGCCATCAGAAAATTGATCGCCATGGTCTGGCTGACCGAGCCGCCCATGTACTCCACGCGCAGCTCGTTGTCGCGGATGGCGCGTGTGACCAAGCCACGGGTGGACGCGAAATACATGCGGGCCAACACACCCGCCAACACCCCAAACCCCAAGGTCACCGCATACAAGGTGTAGCCCACTTGGTGGTCAGCCAAGGGTTGACCCAACAAGCTGACCCGCCCCATGTTGAAGCCGTCCGAGCCGCCCAAGGATTCGGTCTTGACCAAAATGCCATACCCCACCATCGACAAAGCCAAGGTCAGCATGGAAAAGAAAATGCCACGGTACCGCGCCAACAAAGGCGCAAAGGGCGCGGTGACCAGCATGGCCACCAAGCCGCCCATCAACGGCAAACCCACGGCATCGTTCCAACCTGCATGCTGGAAAGCCAGGGCCACGGCATAGCCACCCAAAGCCGCCATCAGGCCTTGCCCAAACGGCACCACGCCGCCGCGCATCAACAACACAATGCCCAAGGACACCAAGCCATTGGCCATGGCCATGGTGAGCATGAACTGCAACCATTTGGGCAGCCACAGGCCCAGCCCCAGGCAAGCCAGCAAGATCAAGGTCGCGCGAATGCCCAAAGCCCACATGGTCAAATTTTTCTCGCCTGAATCCGCTGAAACAAACCCTGCGGTCGCAACATCAACACCAGTGCCATGACCACATACACCGAGAACAACTCGGCCACCGGCACCAGGTGCACCGCGAACGCACGGGCCAAGCCCACGATCAGCGCACCGATGGCCGCACCCTCGATGCTGCCCAAGCCGCCGATGATGACCACGGCAAACGAGATGATGATCACGCCCACCGACACGCCGGGCTGCACCGAGATCATGGGTGCGGTGAATGCGCCACCGAGGGCCGCCAAGAAAATACCGATGCCAAACGCCACCATGTAGACCCGCGAGACTTGGATGCCCATGCTCGACGCCACCTCGGGGCTGTGGATCACGGCCGTCACGATCTTGCCAAAACGGGTGCGGTTCAAGCCCCACCAAACGACCACACCCACCACCACGGCCAGGGCCATCAAAAACAGGTCATACCCGACATAGCTTTGGCTGCCGATATCGATGTTGCCAAACAAGCCATAGGGCTCGGACACGTAATACGGGTTGGCGCCCCAAATCAGTTTGGTCACGTCTTCGAGCATGAGGAACATGGCGTAGGTGACCAGCACCAACAACACCTCGTCGCGACCGTAATAAAACCGCAGCAAGCCGCGCTCGGTGACCGGGGCGACCAACAAGGCAACGGCCATGGCAGCCGCCAACATCGCCACCAATGAAAGCTGGGGCACGCTGTTGAAGGTGCTGGCCGCCGCGACCGCGCTGGCAGCGGCGTAAGCGCCCAAGGCGTAAAAGCTGCCGTGCGCGATGTTGAGGATTTTGAGCACACCAAACACCAGGGTCAATCCCAGGGCAACGATGAACAGCCATGAGGCATAGCTCAAGCCGTCCACCACAATCGTGAGCGCCAGCTGCATGGGATTAAACCGCTGAGCCGCGCAAGTGCAGGGCGTTTATTTGCACTTTGCGCCCGCAAAGCCCGACTTGAGCCAGTCTTCGGATTTCACGTTCAGCGGCGGATTGACGCACTCGGCATCAAAGCGCTGGATGTCTTCGAGCATCACCATTTTTTTGGACTCGTCCCATTTGGTGCGGCCAATCGCGGTGTCTTGGATGGCTTGTTGGCCATTGGACAAAGCCATGCGGATCTTGCCAGCAGGCGACATCCACTCGCTGCCACGCAATGACGCGGCCAGCATTTCGGTCGAGGGCTTTTTGCCTTTGTTTTGCACCATGGCTTTTTCGGCCGCGAGCTTCAATCCCATGAGCGCTTGCGCCATGCGGTAAGGCGCTTGCACGGGGTACACATTGTTGGCTTTGGTGTAGGTGTCCCACCACCAGGTGTTGAGCGGTGACGGCGGTGCCATCAAACCATAAGCACCCCGCGCACCCAAGATCGTGCCGTCTGGCACTTTGTTGCCCAAACCAGGCAGCACGTGGTCACCCGCGGCCAACACCACTTGCGATTTTTTGAACAGGCCGCGCGGCGCGGCTTGCAAGATGAAGGCTTGCAAGTCGCCGCCCCACAAACTGGAATGCACCAGGTCGGCGGGTTGCGACATCAAGGCAGAAATTTCAGTGCCGTACTGACCCGCGCCAAACTTGGGCAACTGGTCGACACCGGATTTGGCTTCGGGGTAAAGCGAGGCCATGGACAACATGAAGTCTTTGCGCGAGTCTTGGCCCCAGGCATAGTCTTGGTTGATCATGTTGTAGGTTTTCACAGGAATCTTGCGCGCCTTCAGGTAGCGGGCCAAGGCGACGTTGTCCATGGTGGCGTGGGCTGCCGTGCGAAACACATAGCGAAAGCTGTTGTCTTCAAAGATCCGCGGTGTGCCGCAGTCGTAGAGGATCAAGAATTTTTTCAGCTCTTCCGCCACGGGTGCGACCGCCAAGCAGTCGCCCGAGCCGACATAGCCAATCACCACATCGACCTTTTCGCGCTCGTACAGATTGCGCAACTCTTGCACTTGCTTGGTGGCGCCACCGGCCTCGTCTACATAGATGGCTTCGATGGGCAGCCCGCCAATGCCCACTTTGTTGTAAGGCGCGGGTGCTTGGCCCTTGTTGAAAGCATCGACCAACACTTTGGCGCCATTCACGGCAGGGATGCCAAAGCTTTCAGCGGCTTGGCCGGACAAAAAGCTGACGATGCCGATCTTGAAGGTTTCTTGGGCTTGCACACCGCCAGACAACACAGCCATGGCGGCCACGCACAGCGGGCGGCACAAGAAACGGCGCAATGGAAACAGCATGGTGACAACTCCTGGGCAAAGACAAGCGATGCCGCTGGGTTAACCGCGGCGACAGCTGCTGAGGATACCCCGCCCGAGGGCCTGTTCAGGGCAGTGGAAACACTAGCCGCGCAATTTCTCGATCAAGCCATTCAAAGCGTCCAGCGAGCCAAAGTCGATCGCGACTTCGCCCATTTGCTCGATGCGGCCGTGGCGTTTGACCTGTTTTTTCACCCGGATCTCCACTTGCGCGGTCAGCAGGTCGGAGAGTTCTTCCTCCAGGCGCTTCAAGTCGCGTGGCTTTTCTTTTTTGGGTTTTTGGGTCTGCAATGAAAACTCGGCACCGAGCTTTTTCACCAGGCTTTCGGCCTCGCGGACCGACATTTTTTTGGCGGTGATTTGGTTGGCCGCGGTGATTTGCGCGGCGCGGTCCAAGCTGAGCAATGCGCGTGCATGGCCCATGTCCAGGTCGCCCGCCATCAGCATGCCTTGCACCGGTTCGGCCAGGTTCAACAAGCGCAACAAGTTGCTCGCTGCGCTGCGTGAGCGGCCCACCGCTTGCGCGGCTTGTTCATGCGTTAACCCAAACTCTTTGATCAGGCGCTGCATGCCCTGCGCCTCTTCCAAGGGGTTGAGGTCTTCGCGCTGCATGTTTTCAATCAGCGCCATGGCGGCGGCGGTTTGGTCTGGCACATCACGCACCAACACCGGCACCTCGGTCAAGCCCGCGAGCTTGGAGGCCCTGAAACGCCGCTCACCCGCGATGATTTCGTACTTGCCCGCATGGGCGCCCGCGCTGACCATGCGCACCAGCAAAGGCTGCATCACGCCCTGGCTTTTGATGCTCTCAGCCAGCTCGTACAAAGCCCCTTCGTCCATGCGGGTACGTGGTTGGTACACACCGGCCACCAACTGGTCGACCGACAAGGTCGACGGTGCGCCTTCGGCGCTGGCCAGGTTGCTGGTCTCCGACGCGGTAGGGCCCAACAAGGCCTCCAAGCCACGGCCCAAGCCTTTGATTTTTTTCGTTGCCATGTGTGTCTCTTTGCTGCGGCCAAGCCGCTCGTCCATTAAAAGTGTTTAAAACGCTCGACCAGTTCTTTGGCGAATTCGAGAAAGGCCTGGCTGCCCTTGGCGGCGGGGTCAAACACCACGCCCGGCAAGCCGTAGCTGGGGGCCTCGGCCAAACGCACGTTGCGCGGGATCAGGGTGTTGAACACCTTGTCGCCAAAATGCCCCTTGAGCTGGTCACTCACCTGTTGCTGCAAGGTGATGCGCGGATCAAACATCACACGCAACAAGCCGATGATTTTCAGGTCGTGGTTGAGGTTGGCGTGCACCTGTTTGATGGTGTTGACCAGGTCGGTCAAGCCCTCGAGCGCGAAGTATTCGCATTGCATCGGCACGATCACGCCATGCGCTGAACACAAGCCATTGAGGGTCAGCATGGAGAGTGAAGGCGGGCAGTCGATCAGCACCACGTCGTACTCGTGGTCCACTTTGGCCAACGCGGCTTTCAGGCGCATTTCGCGGTTGTCCAGGTTGACCAACTCGACCTCTGCGCCAGCCAAGTCCCGGTTGGCCCCCAGCACATGGTAGGTCGCCATGTTGGGTTTGGCTGCCGCTTCACCCCACACGCTGTTGACACGCGCTTGGGCGATGTCGGCCTCAGCCAGCAACACATCGTAGACCGAGTGCGTCAACTTGCGTTTGTCCACGCCTGAGCCCATGGTGGCATTGCCTTGCGGGTCCAGGTCCACCATGAGCACGCGCTGACCAATGGCAGCCAAGGCAGCGGCCAGGTTGATGGTGGTGGTGGTCTTGCCGACCCCGCCTTTTTGATTGGCAACACAAAAGATTTTCGACATGCTGAGTTACTTTTGAAAAATGAGACGAAGACCAAACCCGACCAACAAGGCGCCTGCCAACTTGTGCAAGCCCGCGCCCAACCAGGGCGACTGCTGCATGCGAGAGCGCAGACGGGTGGCCAACAAGCTGAGCGAGAGGCTGTAGAGAAAGGTCAACGCTGCGATGGTCACGGCCATGAATGCGAAAGTTCCCAAAGCGGGCGGTTGTTGGCTGTCCACAAACAGCGGGAAGAAGGCCATGTAAAACACGATCGCTTTGGGGTTGAACAAGGTGATGAAGAAAGACTGGCGAAAAAACCGGCCAGACCGCATGTCCAGCAGCGGGGCGTCGCCGTCTTTGGCCATGAGCATTCGGATGCCCAAGTACCCCAGGTAGGCGGCGCCCAGCCATTGAACCGCGCCAAACCAGGCGGGCGAGGCGAGCAAGACGGCCGACAAACCAGCCACCGCCGCCCACATCAACACCTGGTCACCAGCGATGATGCCCGCGCACGACGCCAGTCCGCCGCGCAAACCGCCTTGGGCGGTGGAGGTCAACAAGGCGAGGTTGCCTGGGCCGGGAATGGCCAAAAAAAGGATGACTGCGCCAACAAAGGTCGGGTAGTCGGTGATGCCGAGCATGCTTGAGGGTCTGTGCTTGAAGGGGAGGAGAGTGTAACCCTGCGGATGGGGTTGGTTGTTTCACGTGAAACAAGTTGCAAGCCAGGGGAGCTTGGCTTGGGTGGCGAGGTGTTTGGTTTGGGGCTTCAGGGCTGAATCGCTGGCCGCATCCAGACCAAGCAACGCTGCGCATCCAGACCAGGCACTTGCAATGCCTCCAGGGCGTCCACCTGCACCGAGGCTGGAAGGGCCGAGATTTCATCGTCGGGCGTGCGGCCCTTCATCGCCATCCACACGCCATGCGGCGCCAAGGCCCCGCGCGACCAAGCGGTGAAATCATGCAAGGAGGCAAACGCACGGGACGTGACCAGGTCAAACGGGCCGGATACATCCTCCACCCGCGCATGCACGCCCTTCAAATTGGACAGGCCTAAACGGTGTGCTGCTGTCTGGATGAAAGCGGCTTTTTTGGCCACGGTGTCCACCGCCGTCACCTGGATGTGCGGGCAAGCCAGGGCGATCACCACCGCCGGCAAACCGCCACCCGCCCCCACATCCAAGACCGTGGTTAACGCAGGCATGCGCTCGGTCATGGGGCGCACCACGGCCAAACAATCCAAGACATGGTGGGTCAACACCTGGTCTGGCTCGCGCAGCGCGGTCAGGTTGTACACCTTGTTCCACTTGAGCAGCAGGTCCAGGTAGGCCAACAGGTCGGCTTGTTGGGCGTCACTCAGGCGCACATCCAGCGCGTCCAAACCCTGCCGCAACGCCGCGGCCTGGGGGTGGCTCACGCCGAGGCCTCGGTCTTGGCTGGGGCAAAGCCACCGTGCTTGGCACGGCGCAAATGGATCAAGAGCAGGGAAATCGCCGCGGGGGTCACGCCTGAAATCCGTGAGGCCTGCCCCAAAGTTTCGGGGCGGTGCTTGTGGAGTTTTTGCCGAACTTCAATGCTCAACGCGGGGATCGCCATGTAGTCAAGGGTGACCGGCAAAGGCATGTGCTCGTAATGCGCGGCCCGCTCAACCTCGTCTCGCTGGCGGTCGATGTAGCCCGAATACTTGGCGGCAATGTCGATCTGCTCGACCACTGTTTCACGTGAAACATCGTCCAGCGCGGCGATCTCGAGGCTGGCAAAGCGCCCACCGTCCAGGCTCATCAGGCTGGGATAGCTGACGTCCGGGCGGCGCAACAAATCGGCCAAGCTGTGTTCGTGGCTGATGGCTTTGCCCAAGACCCGCTCGGATTCGGCGGAAGAGAGGTTTTTCGGGTTGACCCAGGTCGAAGCCAATCGCTGTGTTTCACGTGAAACAGCATCGCGCTTGCGGCTGAACACATCCCACTGTGCATCGCCCACCAAGCCCATGTCACGGCCGACCTCGGTCAGGCGAGCATCGGCATTGTCCTCGCGCAACTGCAGCCTGAATTCGGCGCGGCTGGTGAACATGCGGTAGGGCTCGAGCACCCCTTGGTTGACCAGGTCGTCAACCAACACGCCCAAGTAAGCTTGGTCACGCCCGGGCGTCCAGGCCGGTTTGCCCAACACTTGCAGCGCGGCATTCGCCCCGGCATACAAGCCTTGGGCGGCGGCTTCCTCGTAACCCGTGGTGCCGTTGATCTGTCCGGCAAAAAACAGGCCGTCGATCGACTTGGTCTCGAAGCTGCGCTTGAGCTCGCGCGGGTCAAAGTAGTCGTACTCGATGGCGTACCCCGGGCGCAAGATGTGGGCGTTTTCCAAACCCTTCATGGACCGCACCAAGTCGTATTGGATGTCAAAAGGCAAGCTGGTGGAAATGCCATTGGGGTAGTACTCGTGGGTGGTCAGACCCTCAGGCTCCAAAAAAATCTGGTGGCTGGCTTTGTCGGCAAACCGGTTGATCTTGTCTTCCACGCTGGGGCAATAACGCGGGCCCACACCTTCGATCTTGCCGGTGAACATCGGGCTGCGGTCAAAGCCTGAGCGGATGATGTCGTGGGTACGCTCGTTGGTGTGCGTGATCCAACACGCCATTTGCGCCGGGTGCATCTCGCGACCGCCCATGAAGCTGAACACCGGCATCGCTGCGGATTCGCCGCCAGGCATGCCGTCCCCGGCTTGTTCGAGGCATTGCGAAAAATCGATCGTGCGACCATCCAGGCGCGGGGGGGTGCCTGTTTTCAAACGGCCTTGCGGCAGCTTGAGCTCTTTCAAGCGGGCCGACAAACGCATCGCTGGCGGATCACCCGCACGACCCGCCGAATGGTTTTGCAAACCCACATGGATCTTGCCGTCCAAGAAGGTGCCCGCCGTCAGCACCACGGCTTTGGCAGCGAAGCGCACGCCCACTTGCGTGACAGCCCCGACCACCCTTGAGCCTTCGACCATCAAATCGTCCACCGCTTGCTGGAACAACCAGAGGTTGGGCTGGTTTTCCAGGCGATGCCGAATGGCGGCTTTGTACAGCACCCGGTCGGCTTGCGCGCGGGTGGCACGCACGGCAGGACCCTTGGAGCGGTTCAATACCCGAAACTGGATGCCCGCCTGGTCGGTGGCCAACGCCATCGCGCCGCCCATGGCGTCGACTTCCTTGACCAAATGCCCTTTGCCGATGCCACCGATCGACGGGTTGCAACTCATCTGCCCCAAGGTTTCGATGTTGTGCGTGAGCAGCAGGGTGCGGCAACCCATGCGCGCACTCGCGAGCGCGGCCTCGGTGCCGGCGTGGCCGCCACCGACCACGATCACATCAAACTGCGCTGGGTAAAGCATTCGCTACCTTTGTAAAGTGCTGATTTTAAGTGGCCGCATGCTGACGCGGACAATGACACAATCAAATCCATCACAAGGAGACACCATGCACATCCCATCCATGAAAGAACTCGTCAGCGAAGAAGAATGGCAACTGCGCTGCGACCTGGCGGCCGCCTACCGATTGGTGGCTATGTACGGCTGGAGCGACTTGGTGTTCACACACATCAGCTTGCGCTTGCCCGACAGCGTGACCGGTGGCCAAGCGCATTTTTTGATCAACCCGTATGGCCTGATGTTTGACGAGATCACCGCCTCGAGCTTGGTGAAAGTGGACATGGCATGCAACAAAGTTTTGCCCAGTGAGTTTCCCGTCAACCCCGCAGGCTTCACCATCCACAGCGCGATCCACGCGGTGCGACACGATGCGCAATGCGTCATGCACACCCACACCAAAGCCGGTGTGGCGGTGAGCGCTTTGCAGTCGGGCTTGCTGCCCATCAGCCAGCAATCCACCTTCGTCGTCAACAACATCGCCTACCATGACTACGAAGGCTTGGCGTTGCGCGGCGATGAGATTCCCCGCTTGCAAGCCGACCTCGGCACCAAGAAATACCTGATGTTGCGCAACCACGGGCTGCTCACCACCGGCAAGAGCGCTGCCGATGCCTTCCTCAACATGTACATCCTGGAATCTGCCTGCCAAATCCAAGTCACCGCCCAAGCCTGTGGCCCCTTGGTCATGATCCCCAGCTCGATCACCGACAACATGGCCGAGGTCATGAAGACCGCCACCGCGGGTCAAGGCGCGGGCATTGCGTGGCCCGCCTTGCTGCGCAAACTCGATCGCCACGACAGCAGTTACCGCACCTGATACCCATGGACATCGAGCAAGCCAACCGCTGGCGCAACGCATGGCCAAGCGACACATTGCGCTGCGTGATCAACTTGGGCAACCCCTTGCTCGCGGTCGCCGAGGGCGACAGCGCGAAGGGCGTGTCGGTGGACATGGCCCTTGCCATGGCGAGCGCCGTGGGCGCCCATGCGCAACTGGTGGTGGTCGACAACGCGCGTGAAGCGGTGCAGGCTTTAGAACAAGGCCTGGCAGACATCGGTTTTTTGGCGGTCGATCCCCTGCGGGCTCAACACATCGCGTTCACGCCACCCTATCTGCTGATCGAGGGTTGCTATTTGGTGAGAGCAGACTCGCCCATTCAAACGCATGCGCAAGTCGACCAAGCAGGCAACCGCGTGGTGGTGGGTTTGGGCAGTGCCTACGATTTGTACCTGAGCCGGGCCTTGCAGCACGCCCCCTTGGTCCGAGCCGAATCATCCAAGGCGGTGGTGCAAACCTTCCTGAGCGGCGAACATGCCGTGGCCGCAGGTGTGAAACACCAGCTGGAGACCGATGCACAAGCTCACCCAGGCTTGCGTTTATTGCCAGGTGCTTTCATGCAAATTCAACAAGCCATGGCGACACCCAAAGCCAAGGGTGAAGATGCTTACCAAGCGCTGTGCGGCTTCTTGGCCGCGTTGAAAGCCAAGGGCTTCATCCGTGACGCCATGCAGCGCCATGGGGTGCTTGGGGCCAGCCTGGCCCCTTGATCACACGTCGATGTTGGCTGCGCGCAGGGCGTTGCTCTCGATGAACACGCGACGTGGCTCGACCTCGTCACCCATCAACATGGTGAACACACGGTCGGCTTCGATCGCATCGTCGATTTGCACGCGCAGCAAACGACGCACCGCAGGGTCCATGGTGGTTTCCCAGAGTTGCTCTGGGTTCATCTCGCCCAAACCTTTGTAGCGCTGGCGGGCGGTCGCGTGCTCGGCTTGCACGATCAGCCATTTCATGGCTTGGCGGAAATCGGACACGCGCTCTTCTTTGCGGCGGTCGCCTTCGCCGCGCTCAACACGTGCGCCTTCGCCGATCAGGTTGCGGAAAGTGTTGGCAGCTTCGGCCAAAGCCGCGTAATCCGCGCCATGCACAAAGTCTTGGGTGATCACGCTGCTTTTCACGTTGCCGTGGTGGTGGCGACTCAAACGCAAAATCGGTTTGTCGGTGCGAACGTCAAACTCCGCGGCGGCTTCGGAGCCGCTGCCCAACTCGCGCAACTTGATTTGCATGGCGGTAGCAGATGCCTGCGCTTGCTCCAAGCTGTCGAGGTTCAAGGACACGCCATCGGCCATGGCACGCAAGGCTTCGCCGTCCATGATGTTGCTCAAGCGGGCGATCACCGCTTCCGCGACTTGGTGCTTGCGCGCCAGTTCGGCCAAGGTCTCGCCGGTGAGTGTTTGCGCATTCGCGCCGCCGGTGTGCAAGGTGGCATCTTTCAACGCAATGCGCATCAAGAACATGTCTAAAGCCAACTGGTCTTTGAGGTATTGCTCTTCTTTGCCCACTTTGACTTTGTAGAGCGGCGGCTGCGCGATGTAGATGTGCCCACGCTCGACCAACTCGGGCATTTGGCGGTAGAAGAAGGTGAGCAGCAAGGTGCGGATGTGCGCGCCGTCCACGTCCGCGTCGGTCATGATGATGATGCGGTGGTAGCGCAACTTGTCGATGTTGAAATCGTCTGTGCCTGACTTGCCCGATTCAGCACTCACTTTGCCGATCCCCGTGCCCAGGGCCGTGATCAAGGTCAAGATCTCGTTGCTGGTCAAGAGCTTTTCGTAACGCGCTTTTTCCACGTTCAAAATCTTGCCGCGCAGGGGCAAAATCGCCTGGAACTTGCGGTCCCGGCCCTGCTTGGCAGAGCCGCCCGCCGAGTCACCCTCGACAATGTAAATCTCGCAAAGCGCCGGGTCTTTCTCTTGGCAGTCTGCGAGCTTGCCAGGCAAGCCCATGCCGTCGAGCACGCCTTTGCGCCGCGTCATCTCACGCGCTTTGCGCGCGGCTTCACGCGCACGAGCCGCGTCAATGATCTTGCCGCAAATCATCTTGGCGTCGTTCGGGCGCTCTTGCAAATAGTCACCCAAGACTTTGCCAACGATGTCTTCCACGGGTGCGCGCACCTCGCTGGAGACCAGCTTGTCTTTGGTCTGGCTGGAAAACTTGGGCTCAGGGACCTTGACCGACAACACGCAACACAAGCCTTCGCGCATGTCGTCGCCCGTGACTTCCACCTTGGCTTTTTTCGCCAAGTCGTTTTCTTCGATGTACTTGTTGATCACGCGCGTCATGGCCGCACGCAAACCGGTCAAGTGGGTGCCGCCATCACGTTGTGGGATGTTGTTGGTGAAGCACAGCACGCTCTCGTTGTAGCCATCGTTCCACTGCATGGCCACTTCCACACCGATGTGTGTGCCAGGGATGCCGCCATAGGTTTCGGCGGGGCGCTCACCTTCGGCATAAAAGGCATTGGGGTGCAAAATCTTTTTGCCCGCGTTGATGAATTGCACGAATCCCGCCACGCCGCCCGCGCCTGAGTAGTCGTCGCTCTTGCCCGTGCGCTCGTCGATCAAGCGGATGCGAACGCCATTGTTGAGGTAACTCAGTTCGCGCAAACGCTTGCTCAAGATCTCGTAATGGAAGTCGTGGTTTTGCGTGAAGATGTCGGTGTCGGGCAAAAAATGCACTTCCGTGCCACGCTTGTCGGTCTCGCCTGTCACGCGCATGGGTGAGACTTCCACGCCATCCACGGTTTCGATCAAACGGTTTTGCACAAAACCTTTGGCAAACTCAATGGTGTGCACCTTGCCGTCGCGGCGCACCACCAAACGCAGCCATTTGGACAGCGCGTTCACACACGACACACCCACGCCGTGCAAACCACCTGAGACCTTGTAGCTGTTTTGATTGAACTTGCCACCCGCATGCAATTCGGTCAAGGCAATTTCAGACGCACTGCGCTTGGGCTCGTGCTTGTCGTCCATCTTGACACCGGTGGGAATGCCGCGCCCGTTGTCGGTCACGCTGATGGAGTTATCGGAATGGATGGTGACCACGATGTCGTCGCAGTGGCCAGCCAAGGCTTCGTCAATAGAGTTATCAACCACCTCGAACACCAAATGGTGCAAACCCGTGCCGTCGGAGGTGTCGCCGATGTACATCCCTGGGCGCTTGCGAACCGCTTCCAAGCCCTCCAGGATTTGAATCGAGCTTTCGCCATAGCCTTGTTCAATCGCTGGCAAGGCAGGCGTTTGGCCGTCAGTGGGTTCGGTATTGCTGGAGGTCATATTCACAATTCATCACGTGCGGATGCACGAAAAAAAACAAAGATCCAAGATGCAAATCGCCGCATCAAATGCGCATGGGCATGACCACGTATTTGAAATAGTCGTTCTCAGGGATGGTGACCAACACCGAACTGTTGGAGTCAGCCAAGTCCATGCGAACCATGTCTTCGCTCATGTTGACCAGCACGTCAATCAGGTAGGACACATTGAATCCAATCTCAATGCTGTCACCGCTGTAATCGATTTCGATTTCGTCCACGGCTTCTTCTTGCTCTGCATTGCTGGAGGCCACACGCAACAAGCCCGGCTCGAGATTGATGCGCACACCTTTGAACTTGTCGCTGGTCAAAATCGCCGTGCGTTGCAACGTGGTGAGCAAGGATTGGCGACCCAAGGTCACGCTGTTTTTGTGGCTCTTGGGGATGACACGGTTGTAGTCAGGGAACTTGCCCTCGACCAATTTGGTGACAAACTCTTTGCCATCGAAAGCAAAACGCGCTTGGTTCGAGGCAAATTGCATGTCGATGTTGCCGTCTTTGTCCGACAGCAAACGCAACAATTCCAAAACGGTTTTGCGCGGCAAGATGACTTCTTGCTTGGGCACTTCAACTTCAAGCACTGCTGACGTGAAAGCCAATCGGTGGCCATCGGTGGCCACCAAACTGAGTTGCTTGCCTTCGGCCACAAACAAAATGCCGTTGAGGTAGTAGCGAATGTCGTGCACGGCCATCGCAAACGAAATTTGCTGCAAGAGCGTTTTCAAGGTTTTTTGCGGAATGCTGAACAGCGGGCCAAAGCTGGTCGACTCTTGCACCAGCGGGAAATCTTCGGCGGGCAAGGTTTGCAAGGTGAAGCGGCTTTTGCCACTTTTGAGCAGCAATTTGTTTTGGTTGGACTCCAAGCTCACGGTTTGGTCGCTGGGCATGGAACGCAAAATGTCCATGAGTTTGCGCGCACCCACCGTGGTGCTGAAATTGCCACTGTCGCCACCCAGCGAAGCTTGCGTGCGGATTTGGATTTCCAAATCACTGGTGGTGAGTTGCACATCGCTGCCAGTTTTGCGGATCATCACATTGGCCAAAATCGGCAAGGTGTGGCGACGCTCAACAATGCCTGCAACCGATTGCAATGCGGCAAGAATGTGTTCTTGGGTGGCTTTCAAGACAATCATGTCATCCTCTTCTTAAATTCTTTATATTTCAATAGTGGTAGTAGATAAGCCAAGCTGTTTTCTGGGGACAAGGCTATTTTCTACTGTAATTTCAACAACTTGGTGACCCTCAAACACTGTTTGTAAGCGGGCTGACTGGCATGCGTGAAAAGGGGATAACTTCAGCCCCAATGCTTGGCCTGTGGATAACCCATGGGTTATGCCAGAACTTTGCACAGGGTTTGGATCAAACGAAAGCATTCTTTAGCCTTTCAATGTTTGTTCCAGCACGTGCAGTTGCTGGTTGAGTTCACTGAGGGTTTGGCGCTCGCCAGAGATTTTGCGCACCGCATGCAAGACCGTCGTGTGGTCGCGCCCACCGAACAGCTCACCGATCTCGGGCAGGCTTTTTTGGGTCAACTCTTTGGCCAGGTACATGGCGATTTGTCGAGGCCGGGCAATCGACGCGGGACGTTTTTTGGAATACATGTCAGCGACTTTGATCTTGTAATAGTCGGCAACGGTTTTTTGGATGTTTTCCACCGAAATCTGGCGGTTTTGGATCGACAGCAGGTCGCGCAAGGCGTCGCGGGCGAGCTGAATCGAGACGTCTTTTTGG
This sequence comes from uncultured Burkholderiales bacterium, assembly GCA_903956845.1. Lineage (GTDB taxonomy): Bacteria > Pseudomonadota > Gammaproteobacteria > Burkholderiales > Burkholderiaceae_C > Limnohabitans. Next base: position 18,508 of record CAJBOO010000239.1, on the reverse strand, counting down.
TTGAAGCGCGAATACGCCAAAATTTTACGCAACGCGCCCTCGAGCTCACGCACGTTGGAGCGCACGTTCTTCGCCACAAAAAACGCCACTTCCTCGGGCATCTCAGCGCCTTCAGAGCGTGCTTTGTTGATCAGGATAGCCACCCGCATTTCCAGCTCAGGCGGCTCAATGGCGACGGTCAAACCCGAGTCAAAGCGCGACACCAGCCGCTCGTGGATATCGGCCAAGCCTTTGGGATAGGTGTCGCTGGTCATCACAATGTGTGACTTCTTGGCCAGCAAAGCCTCAAATGCATTGAAAAACTCTTCTTGCGTGCGGTCCTTGTTGGCGAAAAACTGCACATCGTCAATCAGCAACAGGTCCAGCGAGTGGTAATGGTGCTTGAATTCATCAAAGGTTTTGCGCTGGTAGGCCTTGACCACATCCGACACAAACTGCTCGGCATGGATGTAGAGCACCTTGGCGTCTGGCTTGTTTTGCAGCAACTGGTTGCCCACCGCGTGCATCAAGTGGGTTTTGCCCAGGCCCACGCCCCCATAAATGAACAAAGGGTTGTAGAGCTGACCGGGCACATTGGCCACGTGCATGGCAGCGGCGCGAGCCATGCGGTTGGCCGTGCCCTCCACCAAGGTGTCAAAGCACAAGCTGCTGTTGAGCCTGTTTTTAAAGCCGTTGAGGGCGGGTTCGCCAGGGGACAAGGCGCCGCCTCCCAAGTCTTCGGGCTCGCTCATGGGGCGGCTCAGCACTTGCCGAACGGGGGCTTCTTTGGCCTCCAGCACGAAGTCCAGCGCGATGTCTTGGCCATAGGATTGGCTCAGCAAGGCCGTGATGCGGCCCGCGTATTGCGCGCGAATCCAATCGAGCTTGAAGCGGTTGGCCACCACCACCCGCATGCGGGTGAAGTCATCGCTGACCGAGGCTTGCAGGGGTTTTATCCAGGTATTGAACTGTTGTTCAGGGAGTTCTTGGGCCAACTGATCGATACAGGTCTGCCAGAGGGCTTGCCCAGCATCGGTTTGGTCAGAGGCAGGTGTCGGCGACGTCATGTGGCAGACATCGCAGAAGACAAACTGTGGATAGATTCGGTATGGGGGCGCATTTCGGGTACTTTATCAAAAAATTATCCACAGATTCAGCATTTGTGTGGATAAGTGGTGCTTATTTGTCGCACTTGTCAGAAATGGCTGTTGGATTCTCAGACAAGCGCTTGAAAATTAGAGATAATCTGCGGTTTCCCTTATACGCAGAGATTTACCATGAAACGCACTTACCAACCTTCAAAGACGCGCCGTGCGCGCACCCATGGCTTTTTGGTCCGCATGAAAACCCGTGGTGGTCGTGCCGTTATCAATGCCCGTCGCGCCAAAGGCCGTAAACGCCTGGCTGTCTGATTGTCAGGCGGTGTGCACAAAATCACGCAGCGCGCTGACTTTGACGAAGTGATGGGCGCAGGCGTGGCCGTCAACACGGCGCATTTTGCCTTGCACCAACGCAGCGCCGCCGACTTCTCGCGCATCGGGGCGGTGGTGCCCAAGCGATTGGCCAAACGCGCGGTGACACGCAACACCATCAAACGACAAATTTACAGCCTGGCCGCGCAGTGCTTGCCGCAGGCCAATGCAGCCGATCGGGTTGTGCGCTTGCGCCGAGAGTTTGACCGGCGCGTTTTCACCAGCGCCACCTCCAAAGCATTGCGCGTGGCGGTGCGCGAAGAGCTGATGCAATTGTTTGCCAACGCCCCTCAACCATGATGCAGCGCCTCCTGATTGCCCTTGTCAAAGCCTACCGATTGATCCTCAGCCCCTGGTTGGGTTCGTCTTGCCGCTTTGAGCCGACTTGCTCGCGCTACGCCATCGAGGCCTTGGCCAAGCATGGCGCCGCAGGTGGCAGTTACTTGACCCTCAAGCGCATCGGCCGCTGCCACCCCTGGTGCGCGGGTGGACACGATCCCGTCCCCGACGCACTCTTCAAAACCCTTTCCTCTTCTCACCCGCCAAGCATATGAACGATATCCGCCGCACCATTCTTTGGGCTGTTTTTGGTTTTTCCTTGGTGATGTTGTGGGACCAGTGGCAAATCCATAACGGAAATAAACCCACCTTCTTCCCAAGCGCGGTCAAGCCTGCAGAGCAAACCAGCGCGCCTGCGGCCACCCCAGATGCGGTGACACCACCTGCCGCCCTGTCGAGCCATGCCATGCCAACGACCGCGCCAACCGCGCCGGCCAGCAGCCCTCGTGAACGCATTGACGTGGCAACCGATGTCTTGAAAATCACGTTTGATACCGAAGGCGGTAACGTGGTGGGCGCCGAATTGCTCAAGCATGGCGACGCACACCACAGCGGCCACAACGTCAAACTGCTGGACGACAGCAAAGAGCGCGTGTATTTGGCCCAAAGCGGCTTGATTTCATCCGTGCCCAATGCCTTGTTGCCCAACCACAAAACCCCGATGCATTTCAGTGGCGCCAAAGCCTTGAACGATGGGGAAGACAGCTTGCTGGTCAAGTTTGAATCCGACCCCGTGGGTGACGTGAAGTTGGTCAAAACCTACAGCTTCAAGCGTGGCAGTTATGCGGTTGGCGTGGAACACCTCATCCGCAACAACAGTGCGGCCAGCATCAACCCGCAGCTGTATGTGCAGTTGGTGCGCGATGGCAACAAGCTCGAAGGCGAGTCCGCTTTTTATTCCACCTTCACCGGCCCGGCGGTGTACACCAGCCAAAAGAAATTCCAAAAAGTGGAATTTGCTGACATCGAAAAAAGCAAAGCCGACTTTGAAAAGCAAAGCACACAAGGCTATGTGGCCATGGTGCAGCACTACTTTGCCTCGGCTTGGCTGCTTGATGACGGGCAACAACGCGATATCTTTGCGCGCAAGATCGATCAAAACCTGTATTCAGCTGGCATGGTGGCACCCTTGCCCGCCATTGCTGCGGGCAGCCAATTGAGCCAAAGCACCCGCTTGTTCATTGGCCCCCAAGAAGAGAAAACCCTCGAGGCCATTTACCCCGGTTTGGAGCTGGTCAAAGATTACGGCTGGCTCACGATTTTGTCCAAGCCCTTGTTTTGGTTGTTGTACGAGTTGAACAAAATCATCGCCAACTGGGGTTGGTCTATCGTGGCCTTGGTGGTGGTGTTGAAAGCCGCGTTCTATTGGCTCAATGCCCAAGCCTACCGAAGCATGGGCAAGATGAAAGCCATCAACCCGAAAATCATGGAAATGCGCGAACGCTTGAAAGACAACCCTCAGCAAATGCAAATGGAGATGATGAAAATGTACCGCGAGGAAAAGGTCAACCCCTTGGGGGGCTGCTTGCCCATCGCGGTGCAAATTCCTTTCTTCATTGCGCTCTATTGGGTGTTGTTGTCCTCGGTCGAAATGCGCAACGCGCCTTGGATCGGCTGGGTCCATGACTTGGCCGCACCCGACCCCTGGTTCATCCTGCCCCTGCTGATGACCGCTACCTCGATGTTGCAAACCTGGCTCAACCCCACGCCTCCGGACCCGATACAGGCCAAGATGATGTGGTTCATGCCGCTGGCCTTCAGCGTGATGTTCTTCTTCTTCCCCGCGGGCTTGGTGCTGTACTGGTTGTCCAACAATATTTTGTCCATCGCCCAGCAATGGATGATCAACAAGCAATTGGGCTTGAACTGACCGGCCGCACGGCCCTCACGAGCGCGTGACCCCCATGCTCGCGCAGCGCGACGCACCGATCATGGCCATCGCCACGCCGCCAGGGCGCGGCGCGGTGGGTGTGGTTCGCCTGAGCGGCAAACAGTTGCAAGCCTTCGGCCAACAACTGTGCCAAGTCCCCCTCAAAGCCCGCCATGCACACCTGGTGCAACTGCAAGACGACCAGGGCCAAGCCATCGACCAGGTCTTGGCGCTGTATTTCCCCGCCCCCCACAGTTACACCGGTGAAGACGTGTTGGAGTTGCAGTGCCATGGCGGCACCGTGGTGCTGCACATGGTCTTGGCACATTGCCTGGCTTTGGCCCAGCAAACCGACCACCAAGGTCGGGCTTGCTTGCCTGGCTTGCGCATGGCGCAGCCCGGTGAATTCACGCAGCGGGCGTATCTGAATCAAAAAATCGACTTGGCCCAGGCCGAAGCCGTTGCCGATGTGATCGATGCCCACACCGAAGCCGCGGTCCGCAGCGCAGGGCGGTCATTGCAAGGGGCGTTTTCCAAGCAAGTCGACGGTTTGAAAGACGCCTTGGTGCATGTGCGCATGCAAATTGAAGCCAGCTTGGATTTTCCCGAGGAAGACATTGACTTCATTGAGCAGTTGGGTGTGGCCAGCCAACTGTCCGCGTTGCAAACCCAGCTGCTGGCCTTGTTGGCTCAGGCCGAACAAGGCGCGTTGTTGCGCGATGGTTTGAAAGTGGTGATCGCGGGCCAGCCCAATGCCGGCAAAAGCTCATTGCTCAATGCCTTGGCAGGCGCCGAGTTGGCCATCGTCACGCCCATCGCTGGCACCACCCGCGACGTGCTGGGTGAATCGATTCAAATCGAAGGGGTGCCTATCCATGTGCTTGACACCGCTGGCTTGCGCGACTTGTCCATGGCGGACGAGGTGGAGCAAATGGGCATCGGCCGCGCGTGGGCACAAATACAGCAAGCCGACATGGTGCTGCTGCTCAACGACCTCAGCCGGGCGCACGATGCGGTTTACCAAACCGCGCAACACCACTTGCGTGCGCAAATCGAACAAGCCATGCCGCCACGCACCCATTTGCTGCAAGTCAATAACAAGGCGGACACCCTGGTCAGCACCGAAGTGGCCGAACAGGACGAGGCGGTGCGCATCTCGGCCAAAACAGGATGGGGATTGCCCGAGTTGCGCCAACGCATCTTGGCGCTGGCGGGCTGGTCCTCGCAAGCCCAAGAAGGGGTGTTCACCGCGCGAACCCGGCATGTCCAGGCCTTGCGACAAGTGGCGCAGCATGTGGCCGTCGCCACGGCGCAATTGGGTCACGCATCGCCTGCGCTGGACTTGCTGGCCGAGGAGTGCCGCTTGGCGCAGCTCTCGCTGGCGAGTTTGACGGGCGACTTCAGCGCCGACGATTTGCTGGGCGAAATTTTTTCTCGCTTTTGCATTGGCAAATAAGGCGCTCGTGCGCTCAAACGCATAATCCATGACCATGACCATGACGAATTCGAGTCCCTCCTCCCACAAGCATTGGCTGGCGCTGGCACAGCAAACCATGGCCATCGAGGCCGAGGCGATCTTGGCGGTGCAGCAGCGCCTGGGAGACGCGTTTGTGCACAGTGTGCAAGCGGTGTTGCAGGTCAAGGGCCGCGTGGTGGTGATGGGCATGGGCAAGAGCGGCCATGTGGGCAGAAAAATCGCCGCCACCCTGGCCTCCACCGGCACGCCTGCGTTTTTTGTGCACCCGGCCGAAGCCAGCCATGGCGACCTGGGCATGGTGAAACGAGAAGACCTGGTCTTGGCCCTGTCCAACAGTGGCGAGAGCGAAGAGCTCTCGGCCATTTTGCCGATCATCAAGCGCCAAGGCATTCCCATGGTGGCCATCACGGGCCATTTGGGGTCTACCTTGGCACAACATGCCCAGTGGGTGTTGGATTGCAGCGTTGAAAGAGAAGCCTGTCCCTTGAACTTGGCGCCCACCGCCAGCACCACCGCGCAACTCGCTTTGGGGGATGCGCTGGCTGTGGCCGTTTTGGATGCGCGAGGGTTCAAGGCCGATGACTTTGCGCGCTCTCACCCGGGTGGCAGTTTGGGTCGGCGCTTGTTGACCCATGTGTCAGATGTGATGCGCCAAGGCGACGACATTCCCCAGGTATTGCCCAGCGCGAGCTTCAGTGATCTCATGCGTGAGATGAGCCGCAAAGGATTGGGCGCCTCCGCTGTGGTGGATGCACAGCAGCAGGTGTTGGGCATCTTCACCGATGGTGATTTGCGCCGCTTGATCGAAAAAGGCGCGGACATGCGCCAACTCAGCGCAGCCGATGTCATGCACCCCCACCCCGTCACGTTGAAAGACACGGCCTTGGCTGCACAAGCCGCCGAACTCATGGAGCTCAAAAGCATCACCAGTGTGATGGTGGTCAACGCGCAAGGCCAACTGTGCGGCTTTGTCAACACCAACGACTTGATGCGGGCGAAAGTGATTTGACATGACCCCCACCCGCTTTCCTGCTTCCCTGTTGTCTCAAGCCAAAGCGGTGCGCGTTGTGCTGCTGGATGTGGACGGCGTATTGACCGATGGCGGTCTGTACTTCAGCGAACACGGCGAGTCGAGCAAGCGATTCAACACCTTGGATGGCCACGGCTTGAAGATGTTGCAACGTGCAGGTATCCAGCCCGTCATCATCACGGGCCGAGACAGCCCCGCCCTGCGCATGCGCTTGTCGGGCCTGCACATCCAGCACGCGCATTGTGGTGTGGAAGACAAGCACACAGCAGCCCAACAGGCGTTGCAGGCCTTGGGCATGACCTGGGCGCAAACGGCCGCCATGGGTGACGATTGGCCCGACTTGGCCATGATGTTGCCCAGTGCGGTCGCCTTCGCGCCGCCCCATGCGCATCCGGAGGTATTGGCTCGCGCCCACCACGTGACGCATGCGGTCGGTGGCCATGGTGCGGTGCGTGAGGTGTGTGATGTGTTGTTGCAAGCCACGGGTCATTACGAGTCATTGCTGAAAGAGGCGCTGGCTTGAGCACGCTGCCGCGCCCAGTCGGCGTCAAGCCTCCCTCAACACGCCAGACATTGCACAGCTTGGCAGACACGTTGTTGGGTTTGCTGCCTTTGCTGTTCTTGGGCATGGGTTTGCTGCTCACGGTCTGGTTGTTGCGCATGGCCCCGAGTCCCATGCAAGCAGCCCAGGAAAAAAAGACGCTGGCGATTCCCGATTACGACGTGCGTCAATTCAAGATGAGTGTGTACGGCCTGAATGGGCAACTCAAGTCCGAGATGCAAGGGGCGGCAGCGCAGCATTTCCCGGCAACCATGACCACCTTGGTCGACAAACCGCGGTTTTTTGCGTTTTCGTCCGAAGGCCACATGACCAATGGTGTGGCCAAACAAGCCTTGCTCAACGAGGACGGCAGTGAGGTGCAGCTGATGGGCCAGGTGCAGCTGCAACAGTTGCCCACCGCAGATCAACCCGACACCCTGACCATTCAAGGTGAGTTTTTGCACTTTTTTGCCAACACCGATGAAGTCAAAAGCCATGTGCCCGTGCAGGCGGTGAGGGGTCAAAATACCTTCAAAGCAGACCGCATGCACGCAGACAATGTGCAACAAGTCATGCAACTCAATGGACGGGTGAAAGCCGTTTTGGCACCTAAAAACAGCCCGCCATGAAAAAAGGCCTCTTGCGAGGCCTTTGTGTTGGAGCAGATCAGTATTCGTTGCGACCGCCGCCGCCTTCGCGTCGACCACCGCCACCACCGTAGCCACCGCCGCCTTCACGACGACCGCCACCACCACCACCGCCGTAACCGCCGCCGCCGCCACCACCGTAGCCGCCACCGCCACCGCCACCACCGTAGCCACCGCCGCCACTGCGGGGAGGACGAGGTTCCATGGGGCGTGCTTCATTCACGACCAGGCTGCGGCCACCCAAAGGTTGGCCATTCATGCCACTGATGGCAGCTTGAGCTTCTGCGTCGCTGGCCATTTCCACAAAACCAAAGCCTTTGGAGCGACCGGTGTCGCGTTCCATCATGACTTTGGCGCTGGTGACCGTGCCAAATTGACCAAAAGATTGTTCCAAGTCGCCATCGCGCACGGAATACGGCAGGTTGCCGACATACAGTTTGTTGCCCATTCAGGGACTCCATAAAAACAAATAAAAAAGCGATGGAGTCCCGATTGCACCTGTCCACGAAAGCCAAGAAGCGAAACTAGCCGATCACCACACACACTGCGCACTCTACCCCTGTAGATACACGCAGTCCGAGCCATTATGAGGCAGAAAACCGATATAAAACCAAGTATTTATCCTGACTTCATGCCATGGCACAACAAAAAAACCACACATATCACCAACTGGTTTCGTGTTCTGGGCTGGAATTGATCTTGTGGATGGTCATGTCGGCCCCCTCAAACTCTTCTTCTTGGCTCAAACGCAAGCCGATGAAGTGTTTGAGCAAGCCGTAAAGCACAGCAGAGGTACACACGGCCCACACCACCCCCATGAGGGTACCCAACACCTGAGCAAGCAAACTCACGCCACCCAAACCGCCAAGGCTGGTGCTGCCAAAGATGCCCGCTGCGATGCCTCCCCAGGTCCCGCACAGGCCGTGGAGTGGCCAAACGCCCAGGACGTCGTCGACCCGCCATTTGTTTTGGGTCAGGGTGAACATGTAAACAAACAAGGCACCCGCGATGCCGCCGACCACCAAGGCGCCCAAGGGGTGCATGAGGTCAGAGCCCGCGCACACAGCCACCAAACCTGCCAAGGGACCGTTGTGCACAAAGCCAGGGTCGTTTTTACCCAACCACAGGGCGGGCAAGGTGCCACCCACCATGGCCATGAGGCTGTTGACGGCGACCAAGCCCGACACCTTGTCGATGGTTTGCGCGCTCATCACATTGAAACCAAACCAGCCCACGCACAGCACCCAAGCGCCCAGCGCCAAAAACGGGATGCTCGAGGGCGGGTGGGCAGAAACGGCACCGTCTTTTTTATAGCGGTTGGCGCGAGCGCCCAGCAGCAAGACCGCGGGCAAGGCAATCCAGCCGCCCACTGCGTGCACGACCACTGAGCCGGCGAAATCATGGAACTCGGCACCGGTGGTGGCTTTGAGCCAGGCTTGGAAACCGAAATGCTGGTTCCAGGCAATGCCTTCGTAGAAGGGGTAAATAAAGCCCACGATAACCGCAGTTGCGATCAGTTGAGGGTAAAAGCGAGCGCGTTCTGCAATGCCGCCAGACACAATGGCTGGGATGGCTGCCGCGAAAGTCAGCAAGAAAAAGAACTTGACCAGGTCATAGCCGTTGCGCTCGGCCAGGGTGGCCGCGTCGACCAAAAACGTGGTCCCGTAAGCCACGCTGTAGCCAACCAGGAAATACACCACGGTCGAGACGCTGAAATCCACCAAGATTTTGACCAAGGCATTGACCTGGTTTTTCCGACGAACCGTGCCCAGCTCTAAAAAAGCAAAGCCGGCATGCATGGCCAACACCATGATGGCGCCAAGCAAGATGAACAAAGCGTCCGCGCCCTGTTTAAGTGCATCCATGAGATCTCCTGGGGAATGATGTTTGTTTTTGGTGCAAAAAAACGCGCAGACAAGGCCGCGCACAACAATCAAGCAAAAAATGCACCAAAGCAAGACATGGCTGGCGCCCGCCGAAGCGCGTCAGGCCAAAAGCAAGGCGTCGATGTGGGCGACCAATGCATCACGCTCAAAAGGTTTGAGCAAAATGCCTTGCAGGCCTGCCTCTTGAAAGCGCTGCAAGTCATGCGGATTGACATTGGCGGTCAGGCCCAAGACGGGCGGCACCGTTTTGTCGGCTTGAGTCAATTGCACATGCAAGGCGCGGGTGGTTTCAATCCCATCCATGCCCGGCATGACCATGTCCATCAGGACCAGGTCGAAAGGTTGCTGAGCGAGCAGTTGCAACGCGGCCTCGCCATGGCTGGCCTCGGTGATGGAAGCCTTGGGCCAGGTCGTTTGCAGGATTTGACGCAACAACAAGCGGTTGACGGGATGGTCATCGACCACCAAAAAATGCCAGCCATGAGCGGTGGAGCGCAGCGGTTGCATGGGCGCGCGGGAAGACGGCGCGGGTGAAACAACCGCGCGCAAAGGGAGCCAAAACCAAAACACCGAGCCTTCGCCCGCGGTGCTTTCAAAACCCATGTGGCCATCCAACAGTTGGACCAGGCGTTGAGAAATGGTCAAACCCAAACCGCTGCCACCAAAGCGGCGCTGGATGCTCGCATCGGCTTGGTTAAAACGCTCGAACAAGCGCGCTTGTTGGTCGACAGGGATGCCAATGCCACTGTCGCGCACACTGAACTTGACACCCCCATCGATCACTTGCACCTGCAGTGACACCTCGCCTTGGTGGGTGAACTTGATGGCGTTGCCCAGCAAGTTGACCAAGATTTGCGTTAAACGGTGGCGGTCACTCGTGACCCATTCAGGCACATCGTCGGCAATCGCTAGGCGGTAGGAGACGGTCGAGTCGTTGATGCGTGGCTTGAACAAATCGAAAGCAGTTTGCAAGACCTGCCGCAATGGCATGGTGGCCAGTTGTGCCCGCAGCTGACCTGATTTGAACTGGCTGTAATCCAGCACATCGTTGATCACCGTCATCAAGTGGTCAGCAGACTGACGGGTGTGGGTCAGCACTTGCGTGGCGCGCGGTTTGTGCTTGACGCTGGAGAGCAAGAAAGCATTGAGCCCCAAAATGGCATTCATGGGCGTGCGCAACTCATGGCTGACAGAGGCGATGAAATGCTCACGCATTTGCAAGGTGTGTTCCAGTTCTTTTTGGGAGTTTTCAAGCGCCAATCGGCGCGCTGTCAGCTCGTTCATGGTGTTGCGGTGGCGTTGGTCAAAAAACAAAAACACCACGATCAAGCTGATGCAAATGAAGGAGTAATCCAACAAAGCAGCCGAGGACTGATTCGCTTGGGAGCCGATCAAGAGGCCGAAGTTACCCTGGTGGTGCAAATGCCATTGCAAAAAAATCAAAAGCAACACCACCACGAACCACAGCGCACCCAGCAAACGCCCCCCCACGAAATAATTGACCACCACGATCACGCCGAGCCAATGCATGACGCTGGAATACAGGCCGCCGATGAGAAGACATTGGATAGTCACTTCAGTGACGGCCAACAGCGAACCCAGCTGCAAGACAACAGGCACAGACAGGCCGCGCCAACGCGCCACGACCAACAAGGCCCAGGTGGCAGCGGTGACCCACATGAACTGACTCACCATCGGCAAGGGCGAGGTCAAGGCCGTTGACACATCCGACATGCATGCCAGCACCAGCACGAAATACACATAGCTGATCGGGTCATGGGTCAACCTCAAACCGGCTTGCGACCACCGGCCCCAAGGCGTTGCTTTGGCGTCAGCCATGGTCGCCTCCGAGGTGACGGCTCAAGCAGCTGTGCAAGGCGCTTGCTTCCAGGGGCTTCATCAAGACATCGACCATGCCCGCAGCCAAACACTTCGCCACATCATGCGACTGGCTGTTGGCGGTCAAACCGATCACAGGCAGCCTGGCCAAGCCTGGCAGCGCACGCAGACGCCGTGTGGTTTCAAGCCCGTCCATGTCAGGCATGACCATGTCCATCAGCACCGCATCGAAAGTGTGTGTCGCCAGCAGCGTCAAGGCATCCGCACCACTGCTGGCTTTGTGCACCACGGCAAGGGGCAGCACTTTGCGCACCATCAACTCCACCACCAGCTGGTTCATGGCGTTGTCATCAACGACCAACAACTGGTGCACCTGGGTCACGTCCAGCGGGTTGGGTTGAAGCGCCAAGACCGCAGGGGTGGTGGCTTGCATAGGCCATTCAAACCAGACCAAGGTGCCATGTGGCTGCACTTGGTCCACGCCGATGGTGCCCCCGACGCGTCGAACCAGGCGGTCGCAGATCGCCAAACCCAATCCCGTGCCGCCGTATTGGCGGTGCGTGTCGATATCGGCGTGCTCAAAGCGGCTGAACACATTGTGCAAACGCGCCGGTGAAATGCCGATGCCCGAGTCTTGCACTTCAAAGCGGACACCCTGTGCCAGTGGCAACAAGCGAAGCTGGATCAAACCCGAGGGCGTGAACTTCACCGCGTTGTCCAGCAATTGCGACAACACCTGCAGCAGCCGCTGCTGGTCAACCATCACCCAGTCAGGGATGGTCGGGCCGCTGTCAGCTTGCAAGCGCAAGCCTTTGTCGTGGGCCAAGGGCGTGACTGCCTGCAAGGCGGTGGCGATCAAGGCCGACAACTGGCAAGGCGTGGGATGCAAGTGGATCTGGGCAGCTTCGAGCTGAGAAATGTCCAAAATGTCATTGACCACCCGCAGCAGTTGCTCGGTTGATTCGCGGATATGCACCACCAAGGCGTGCTGCGCTGGCTGATCGGCCAGCTCGGTGAGCAAGACACCGTTGAGCCCCAAGATCGCATTCATGGGGGTGCGCAGTTCATGACCGACCGAGGCAATGAATTCATCCTTGTGGCTTTGCGCTTGCAGCAGCGCCAATCGCGTTTCTTCAAGGTCGGCGTTGCGCTGCGCCATTTCACGGCGTTTGCTGCTGTGCATCCAGTCATACAGGCACACCGCCAGCACCAGCAAGCACAAGACGTTCAAGCGCGAAGCCAGGGCATGGTGAACAGGAAACAAATGGGCGTCGATCACGCCATTGACCCACCCTTGGTCGACCGCCACGTTTTGCAGCAGGTGCGCTGCCAACACGGCCAATAACCACACCAAGGCCTCTTTGGGGCCAAACATCATGAGCGCCAAGATCGGTATCAAGGGCATCCACCCCATATTGGGCGAGTTCACGCCGCCGTTGATCGCCGAAATCAGGTTGATGAACAAAAACACAATGACCAAAAAAGCATGTGAGGCAAAGGTCACGGCATTGAAAACCAGGACCATGCCCAACAGCACGGCAAAGGCCATGGCTTCGTAGAGGTTGTAAATTTGCCCAGAGGTGGTTTGGGGCTCGAAGTAAAACACCAAGGCATTGAGCATGCCAACCGACAAACCGAACAGCAAAAAAGCGCGGCGACTCACCCCAGGCCAGTGCTGGGTTTTCTCCAGGATCAGTTGACCAAGTCGGTCCAGGTGTGCGGCGAGGGTGTGCGGCATAGGCCATGGTTATACTTTGCTTCAGCGCCGATTTGCTTGTGCTTGCGGGCGCTTTAACAAGTTCAGCTAAAGACGTCAGTCCAACCGGCGCCGTTTTTAGCATTGCCGGAATATTTGGATGTCATTCACAGCACACCCACAGTCGATGTCTTTTGACCAACCCTTGCCCTTGCAAGGCGGTGGGGTGTTATCTGCATACCAACTCAGTTATGAAACCTACGGCGAACTCAACGCGGCGCGTGACAACGCGGTGTTGATTTGCCACGCCTTGAACGCCTCACACCACGTGGCTGGGCATTACCCAGGGCAAGCCAAAAGCGAAGGTTGGTGGGACAACATGATCGGCCCTGGCAAACCCGTGGACACCACGCGTTTTTTTGTGATCGGCGTCAACAACTTGGGCTCTTGCTTTGGTTCGACCGGGCCCATGCACACCAACCCGGCGACAGGCCGGGTGTACGGGGCGGACTTCCCTGTGGTGACGGTCGAAGACTGGGTGCAAGCGCAGGCCCGCCTGCTGGATGCTTTGGGCATTGGTCAATTGGCGGCGGTCATGGGCGGCAGTCTGGGCGGCATGCAGGCGCTGAGTTGGAGTTTGCAATTCCCAGACCGCTTGCGCCATGCGGTGGTGATTGCCAGTGCGCCCAACCTCAACGCGGAAAACATTGCCTTTAATGAAGTGGCGCGCCGTGCGATCGTCACCGATCCGGATTTCCATGGCGGGCATTTTTACGCCCACGGCGTGGTGCCCAAGCGCGGTTTGCGCATTGCGCGGATGCTCGGGCACATCACCTATTTGAGCGATGACGTGATGAACACCAAGTTTGGCCGCTTGTTGCAAAACGGCGAGGCCTTGAAATACAGCACCCAAGAGATCGAGTTCCAAATCGAAAGCTACTTGCGCCACCAGGGCGACAAGTTCAGCGAGTATTTCGACGCCAATACCTATTTGCTGATCACCCGTGCGCTGGACTACTTTGACCCGGCGCGTGCTTTCAACAACAACCTGACGGCCGCCTTGGCGCGTGCCTCGGCGCAGTTTTTATTGGTGAGTTTCACCACCGATTGGCGTTTTGCGCCTTCGCGCAGTCGCGAGATGGTGCAAGCCTTGGTCGCCAACCAGCGTCAAGTCAGCTATGCCGAAATCGACGCACCGCACGGACACGATGCGTTTTTGTTGGATGACCCGCGTTACCTGTCTTTGGTGCGTGCGTATTTCGAGCGCATCGGCGCAGGGGGTGCGGCATGAACACGGTGTTGCGCGACGCGGTCACCCGCATGGTGCCCTTTGGCAGTCGGGTGCTTGACCTGGGCTGCGGCAATGGCGAGTTGCTGGCGCATTTGCAGCAGCACCACGGCTGCAGCGGTTATGGCGTGGAGATCGATGACGCGAACGTGCTGGCCTGCGTCAAGCGCGGCGTACAAGTGATTCAGCTCAACCTCGACCAAGGCTTGGCGATGTTTGGCGATCAAAGTTTTGATGTGGTGCTGCAAATCGACACCTTGCAACATTTGCGCAATGCCGAGGTCATGTTGCGCGAAACCGTGCGCGTTGGCCGCATGGGCATCATCACCTTCCCGAATTTTGCCCATTGGCCCAACCGCCTGAGCGTGTTGCAAGGCCATATGCCGGTGACCAAAAAACTGCCCTTTCAGTGGTATGACACGCCCAATATCCGCGTGGGCACCTTTGCCGACTTCAAAACGCTCGCGCACCACAACCGCTTGCACATCCAAGACGCCTTTGGATTGCAAGAGCACCAAGAGGTGCGTTGGTGGCCCAATGGGCGCGCTGCCACGGCTGTGTTTCAATTGACGGCTGCGCCACTTTGAAGTTTCCATGACCACGATTTCTGCCCAACACGCGTTTCATCCCACCACCACCGAGTGGCTGTGTGGCGACCATGCCCTGGCGCGTTACCACTGGCCAGCGCCTGAGCACACCCCGAAAGCACAGGTCTTGTTGGTGCATGGTTTGGGTGAGCACATGGGCCGCTACAACCACGTGGCCTATGCCTTGCAACACGCTGGTTACGCCGTCAGCGGCTATGACCATGTCGGCCACGGCCTGTCCAGCGGCATCCGTGGCGACGTCGACACGTCCAACCAATTGGTGGATGACTTGGCTGCAGTGGTCGCAGACATGCAACACCCATCACCCCCAACACCCTTGGTGTTGCTGGGCCACAGCTTGGGCGGCCTGGTCGTGCAGCGGGCTGTCGCACAAGGCGCATGCCATGTCGACGCGGTGGTGATGAGTTCGCCCGCCTTCGCCGCCTTCACGAATGCCGTGCAAAAACTGCTGCTGGCCACCTTGCCCAAGTATTTCCCGCATTTGCGCGTGTCCAATGGCTTGCCGCTGGCGTGGCTGGCGCGTGACGCGCAAGTGGTGCGCGCCTACCGCGAAGACCGTTTGGTGCATGACCAGATTTCAGCTGGCCTGGCAGCCTGGTTGATGGATGAGGCGCAGCAAGCGGTGCAACACGCGGCTGATTGGCAGACCCCTTCGCTGCTGATGTATGCCGGGCAAGACCGGTGTGTCAACCCCCAGGGGAGCGAACTGTTTGCCAAGGCCGCCCCGACCCAGTGGCTGCAATCGCACTGCTTCAACGTGATGTACCACGAGATCTTCAACGACCCCGAGAAGCAACAGGTCTTGACCAAATTGGTGGGCTGGCTAGACCAGCGATACGCCAAGGCCTGAAGGCTGGGTGCGCGCGGCCTAAAGCAATTGGGCCAACACCGCCAAGGGCGCGGTTTCTGCACGCAAGACCTGTTCACCCAAGCGCACGGCTTGAAAGCCTTTGGCCTGCGCCCAAGCTTCTTCTTCCAGGCTCAAGCCACCCTCGGGCCCACTCAACACCGTCAACGCGGAAGGCGTCTCGCCCCAGGCACTTTGCCAAGGCAGGCTGCTGGCTTGAAAAGACAACAGGCAGCGCGGCGAGTCACTGGTCGCTGGCAAGGCTTGAAGCCAATCTCGCAAACCGACGGGCGCATCGATCACGGGCACCCGGTTGCGACCGGATTGGGCACACGCGGCTTGCGCAATGCCTTGCCAATGCCCTTGACGTTTCAAGGCGCGCTCGCCGCTCAAGCGCAACACCGTGTGCTGTGTCATCAAGGGCGTGATGCGCGACACCCCCAACTCGGTGGCTTTTTCCACCAACCAGTCCATGCGTTCATTGGCCGGCATGCCCAATGCCACATGGGTTTGGCAGGCCGATGCGTTGTCGCTGGGGTCGTGTGCCAAGACCTCGACATCGACCGTGTGCTTGCCCATGCGCAAGATGCGGGCGGCGTGGCTGCCACCCAGCCCGTTGAACAGGCTGATTTCGTCGCCGGGCTGCAAACGCAGCACCTGCACATGGCGTGCAGTGTCATCTGGCAGTTGCAATGACAGCCCCGGGTGCAGGGCGCAGGCAGCGTGAAAGCGTGGCATGGGTGGTTCAGACCCGCCCAAAGGCATAGCCCGTGACCGCTTGTTCGCCCTCGATCTGGTCGAGCAAACGCAGCAAAGGCGTGAGCTCGCGGTAGCGGCTGGCGGTGGCGCGCATGTAGCCCATGAAGCGTGGTGTGTCGGCCAGGTATTTCG
The DNA here is from genome assembly GCA_903956845.1 of uncultured Burkholderiales bacterium. Taxonomy (GTDB): domain Bacteria; phylum Pseudomonadota; class Gammaproteobacteria; order Burkholderiales; family Burkholderiaceae_C; genus Limnohabitans. The sequence goes on along the minus strand of CAJBOO010000239.1, from coordinate 2,098 downwards.
GCTTGCCGTCGCGCAAGGTCAAGCGTGCAAAGATGCCCGCGACTTTCAAATGGCGTTGCAAACCCATCCATTCCACCGCGCGGTAAAACGCCCCAAAGTCGCTGTGCCAGTCCTCAAAGTCGAGCAGACCTGCTGCGCGTGCTTGTTGCCAGTAGCGCACCGTGATGTCCAGGCAGAAGTCCTCGTCCCAGCTGGCAAAGGCGTCGCGCATCAGGCTGGCGATGTCGTAGGTGACGGGGCCGTAGACCGCGTCTTGGAAATCGAGCACGCCCAAGCGTTGTTGGCCTGGGTCGTTGGGCACCATCAGGTTGCGCGGCATGAAGTCGCGGTGCACAAACACCTGGGGAGAAGCCAGGTTGTTGGCCACCAAGCGGTCAAACACGGTTTGCAATTGCCCAAGCTGCTGCGCGTTCAAGGTGAGCTGTTTGTGCTGCGCGATGTACCAGTCGGGGAAGAGTTGCAGCTCGCGGCGAAGCAAGGCCTCGTCATAGGCCGGCAACACACCTGGCTTGGAGGCTTGTTGCCAACGCACCAGGGCATCGACCGCTTGTTCAAACAAGGCTTGTCGCCGCGGTGCAGCCGCGTCTTGCAGCACCTGCATCATGGTTTGGCTGCCCAGGTCGTCCAGCAGCATGAAGCCTTGGGGCTCGTCCCAGGCCAGCACCTGCGGGGCATGCAAGCCGGCTTGTGTCATCAGCCGGGCAATGCGGACAAACGGCTCGCTGTTTTCTTTGTCTGGCGGTGCGTCCATCAGGATGAAGCTGCCCGTGGCGCCATCGACGCGGAAATAGCGGCGAAAGCTCGCGTCGGCCGAGGCCACCCGCACGCTGGTCGGGTGCAGGGCGTGCTGCGGGGCCACGGCTTGCAGCCATTGCGAGAAGGCTTGGGCGCGTGAGGCGTCGGTCCAGCCCAGCGCGGCAACCGCTTCAGGGACAGGCAAAGCAGCGGAGGCGGAGGGGTTGAAGGTGCTCATGGATAATCCAAATTCTACAAACAGCGCTGTTGCCAGCGACTCCTCTCTTTCATGCGCATGTTTTTTCACACGTCGGTGCTTGCCCGCTTGCTGCCATGGATGGGCCTGTGGGCCCTCAGTGCCGCCGCGCAAACCCCGCAATTGAAAGACACCGACCTGTTGCAAAGCTTGGACCAGCCCAGCGCAGCACAGGCCAGCGGGCAACCCCCCCAGCCACCCAGCAAGCCGCTCAAGCTCAAGCCCAGCCTGGGGTTGACCGAAACACCCACGCGTGCTGAGCGAGAGCGTCAGCCCACGTATGTGCAAAGCGACACGCTGTCTGGCCAATCGGATGTGCGCACCGTCTTGGAAGGCCAAGTCCAATTGCGCCGAGGCGACACCGTGATTCGCGCAGACCGCATTGACTATGCGCAGCCGCAAGACCAAGCAACCGCCACCGGCCATGTGTTCATGAACCGGGCGGGCAACCGTTACGAGGGGGAGTTCCTGGAGCTCTACGTGGATGCGATGCAAGGCTTTATCTTGCAGCCGCGCTACCAGTTTTTGAGGACCCAAGGCCATGGCGACGCCAAGCGATTGGACTTCCAAGACGACAAACACGCCGTGGCAACCCAAGCCATGTACACCACCTGTACCCGCAAACCCGGCCCCTCTTGGTTGCCCGACTGGTTCATGACCGCCGAGCGCATCAGCTTTGACATGGATAAAAACGAGGCGGTGGCCACCGATGCTTTGTTGAGCTTCAAGGGCCTGCCCTTGTTGCCCATACCTGCATTCAGTTTTCCTTTGAGCAACGACCGCAAGTCGGGGTTTTTGCCGCCCACCTTTGGCGTCGACAGCTTGGGGGGTGTCGAGGTGAGCCAGCCGTATTACGTCAATCTCGCCCCTAACCGCGACCTGACCGTGACGGCCACACCCATGACCCGACGTGGCGTGAAGTTCAGCAACGAGTTCAGATACTTGGAGCGCAAAGAACCGCAATTGCCCTTCGGGGGCACTGCCCGACTCGAATGGATGCCTATCGACGACTTGCGCGGCCAATCGCGGTGGGGATACAGCCACCAGCACACGGGTTGGGGAGACGGCACCAGCCCCATCGGTTTTGGCTTCAACCTCAACCGGGTG
>CAJBOO010000238.1 GCA_903956845.1 uncultured Burkholderiales bacterium | reverse complement strand
GCCAGACCACATGCGGCTCGGAAGTCACACAGTGCCGCAACACCTTGCCTTGCGCGCACTGGCGCACCACACATCCTGAGGGCTCGGTTTGCACTTGCTCGGTGCATTGCATGCACTGCCCCCACCACGTGACCACACCCTCGCCATAGCCCGGAAACAACTGGTCCTTGGGGTTGTGCAACACCGTGACATGCAAAGGTGCTGGGCATCGCTCTTGCTGCAAGTCTTGCGCTGTGATGCCCGCGGCACTCGACACGATGCGGGTGGGTGGCGGCGAGACCGATGCACGCACCGTCAAGCCCGTGGTCACACTCCCACCATCCGAATGCCCCGCAAACACCACCCGCTCGGGATCGATGCACCAGTGCGCCACGACATCGGGCACGACCTCGCTTTGCAGGCGCAACGCTCGTGCGGACAAGGGGATGGCGTCACTGAACACCACGACATACCCATGGCGATTGGCTTCTTCGCTCAAACGGTAATAGCGCTCTGCCAGGTCGTTGGAAAAACCTGCGGGTGGGTACATCATCAACAAACCGTGGCGTTGCGTGGGCTGGTAGTTGCTGGGGGCCACCACCGAGTAGCGCAAGCCATGGGGGGTCTGCACATCCATGTGTCGCCCGGGCTGACCCGTCAAGCCAGGGGCACAGCCTTCAGGCAAGGGGGTCAGCGAGGCTGCCGCTGCGGGCAACGGTGGTTTGAGCCAACTTTGCGCCACCAGGTACAAAAAACCGCTCACGGCCAAGGCGGCGATCAGCCATTGCCCTCGCTGCATCCACAGGTTGGAAGCGCGTTCAGTCATGTTGATGTATCGCTGCGGATTTGATTTCACCTTCCACAGACAAGCTGTCGTAAACCGCTTTGAGTTCGCTCACAGACAAGGCCGAGGGCGACTCGTCTGAGCGCCAGCGTGCGCGCACAAAGCCGTACCGATCGATCAAAAACTCCATGCGTGGCACCTGGGTTTCTTCATTCAGCAAATCGGGTGCAGCAAAGCTTCGGCGGTAGTTCGCCCACGCTTGTGCGATCTCGCCTTGCGGGTCGCTCACCAAAATAGCCTCGCACGGGCCTTTGACCAAGTCCTTCAACCATGCGGGCCGGCTGACGATCACCAGTTGCGCCGGAAAACCCTTCATGTCTTGCAACAAGTCACGCACGCGCTGCAATTGGCTTTCATGGTTGACGATGACCAAATGCACCGCATGCAAGCCGCGCCACTCAGACAAGGACATGAATTGGTTGTTGTCCATTTGAAAACGGAAATCGATGCTGGGCAACCAGGGGTTGAAGGGCGAAGGTGTGCTGGTGAGCGTGCGGGCTTCGTATCCCAAAGACATCGCGATCAACCAATTGATCAGGTGCCAACGTTCGTCGATTGACAAGACATCGGCAAAGCCTGGCATGGGTCCTTTGCCGTGGCTGAGCCACCAAAACATGTCACCATGGGTGTGCCAACTGACATGGGGCTCGGTCAGGTTGGCGGGTTTGAGTCGGTTCAGTGCCGCCACCGGGCCATCGCCATGCCCGTGCACGCCATGGCAGGCCAAGCAGTGCTGACCATAGAGCTGTTCGCCGGCCGAGACAGATGCCGCATCCAAACGCGCCGACGAATGCATGTAAGTGGTTGGGTAAGCGGAAATGCTGGTGGCCGGTAAAGCCACGACCAACCCACCCACGATGCCTGCGACCAAAGCCCCGCGTGCACGCTGCCGATGGCCGCGACGCCAGATGGCCCAGCAAACGCCCCCCAGCACACACCAGCCCGCTGCCCACGCCAAGCTTTGGCCTGTGCCTATCGGGTCTTGCCGCCAAGCCAACACTGGGGCCCAACGAAATGCGAATGGCCACGCGATGGTGTCGTGCGCCGCCGGCACGGTGGCCGCCATCACACTGGCCATCAACAACACCGCCAAGGCCACACTGCTCTCACTGCTCAGCCATGCACGACCCAGGTTGCCTGTGTCGCTTGGCCTAACCAACCATTGGCGCAATTGCCACGCACACACCAAGACACCCACCACCAACCCTGATTTGATGAGCAACTGTTGCCCATACGCCGTGGCCAGCAAAGCCGGCCAACTGCCCACAGTCCAATACGCCAAGCCCAGCCCTGACAGCAAGAGCAGCAGCATGCCTGGCAAGGCCAGCTTGGAAAAGCGCGCCAAGGATTGACGCCAAGACTCGACCGCCTCGTCGCTGCGCCGGCTTTGCCACCACAGACCCCACACGCCTGCAAGCCACAACTGCGCGAGCAACACATGTGTGAGCGACACCACGATTTGCCGCCAACCCTCGGCAGCCGCCGTGACGTGACCGGCCAAGGCGGTGCACAGCATGGCCAACACCATCCCACACAGACCGAGTTTGACCGCACGCGCCTGCCATATCGAGACCAGCACCAGGGACAGACAAACCACCTGGGTCAATAACACCTGACCGACATAAGTCTGCGCCACCAGTCCAACGCTGGGCTCAGCCTCGCTCAATGACGAGAGATGCCAAGCCATGTCGGCCAGCCGGGCCAGTGCAACCAGCCATGCCGCCCAAGTCAGCCACCATGCCAGTCGGCGCGCCGTCATTTGACGCGGTGTGGGTGAACCAAGCCATGAGGTGAACAACAGCCCAAACGCCCATGCCATCAGGGCAGTTTGAACACCGCGCAGGACAGGGATGGGATCCACGGCTAAGGTGACTTGACTTTGAAGGTGTATTGCCCTTTCCCAGCGTGTCCATCTTTGGCCAAGATGGACCACTGCACTTGGTAACTGCTGGCTTGGTGGGCGGGCAGGTTGACCACCAGGGTTTTGGCGGAAGCTTCCCACTGCATGTTGGCTGGATTCAGCGGCAGCGGTTTGGCATCCGCCATGACCTGGATGCGCACGAACTGTTGCTCAATCGGTTCAGAAAACCGCAAGCGCAGTTGCTGGGGTGATTGACTGATGAGGGCGTTGCTGGGGGGCTCAGTGCCCAGCAAGTGTGCGTGGGCCCCTGCCCACACAGGCAAGCCCACCATGCACAAACCCCACCAGCGCCACCCCGCGCACATGTTCAAGTCCCTTGCGTGTCGTTGGGGCTTTGCATGGCCACGTCTCTTTGCAACCGTTGGCGGCCGACCTGAAGGCCCGCCACCGCGAGCAACAGCAAAGCCACCAAGCCCAAGGTGTATTTCCAATATGGCACGCGGGGATTGCCCACCGAGAAAGGAAACACCGACGCATACTTGCGGTCAGCGCCCGCATAGACCATGCCGACATAGTCGCCATCGTCTATGAAATCGTGGCGAATCAACACCGTGCCCTTGGGATAAACCGCAGGCGCGAGTTTGAAGACCTCAGGCGCTGCCTCCAAGGGGCCGTCGGTTTTGCGAACGATGCGAAATTCGATGGGCAAATCACGCAGCGCCAAGTCCACCACATCGAGCACGATGACGGTCGGCCCGTTGTGCGGAATGTCTTCACAAAACTCGGTGCGTTGCGCGTCTTCTTGGTAGCCCGCGAAATGCATCATGTGAGGGCCGACGGTGAGCTTGCACATGTCTTGGTCCATGGACAAGCCACCGTGCGCCCAAGCACCTGTGGCGCTCAGCCACAGGCACCCAGTCAACAACAGGTGTTTGATTGACATGTCAAAGCGCCGTGAAGGTGGGCAGGATGGGGCCGCCAATTTCGGTCATCATGCGGTTGCCCGACTTGTCGACGAAGAACAGCAAACCACCGAATTTGGAGTCCACGTCGGTCAAGAAGCTGACCAAGCGCTCGACTTCCCACATGGCGTCACTGGCTTCGAATTTGATTTCACGGGTTTCGCCCGGCATCAAGGGTTTCTGGTCGGTCAACCCCATGCCAGCGCGTGCCACCAAGTCGCGCGGATAGTCTGGCGAGATGACCTTGTCAGCGCCGGGCGCTTGCAAGTTGACAAAACGCAGGTTGGCGGTGGCGAACTCCAAAATGGAGACCGCTTCAGGGCCGTTGTTGGTCATGCGGGCTGTGACATACATGGCGCGCCCAGGCACGTCATAGGTGGCTTTGGTGACCACGACTTTCACATCGCTCTTGGGCAAGGGCAAGGGGTCGACTTTGTTGGTACCAGCCTGCAAAGGCACCACATAGGGGTACTCTTTGTTGGCGTAGATGTATCCACCGAAACTGATGGCCACCACCACCACCCCCAAGACCACACCCACGGTGATGTCGCGGCTGGTGATCAGCACGTCTTCACGGCCTTTGTTCAAAGCAATCCAGCGCGGCAACAGCAAGGGGCGGACCAACCAGAACAGCAACCAAAAGGCAGCCAACGCAATCCAAACGCCATACCATTTCAGCGCACGTGCCGTGCCATAAAACTCGATGTTGTCGATTTTCAAACCGTTCATGGTGGTGACCGGCATCACGTAATCGGCTTTGTTGCCAGTGACTTCAATCCATTGACCCGGACCGACCAAGGGGCCTGAGCCCTCGACGGACAACAAGGGATGGATGTGGTGTCGCCCAGGCACACGCCCCTTCATGACCAATTTGAATTCGTAATCACGGCCCAATTCCAGCTTGGAAAACGATTGGCGCGCAGGCACGCCATTGAGGTAGCTTTCCACGCGCGTGATCATGGGGCCGGGTGCATAAGCGGCCAAAAACACTGTTTCTGGCAGGCTCACGGCATCGGGCCAGTCTTCCATCAAACGAAACTTGCCAATCGAGGTGAACTCTTCGTTGACCTTGACGGTTTGTTTGTCGTAGTGCACGTCGTAATACTGCACGGTGCGGGTGCGCAGGTATGGTTCTTGTGAACGCTCGCCATGGGCCCAGGCGGATTCGGTGGCGACACCCGCCACCAATGCCAAACCCAGCCAAAGCGCGAACTGCTTCATTGTTTTTTGAATCAACAGCACAATTTTCCCCTTGAAGGTTGGGTGCTCAAGCACCGGCTTTGGCATCTGGTTTGGTTCCCATCAAGGCCATGACTTTGGCGTTGTTGGGCAGGAATTTCATGGAGGACATGGCAATGCCCAAATACCACCAGGCGTAGTGCATGAAGATGCAGATGAAGCCACCAAACAAGGCCGACACCCAACTGGCCGAGTCACCAAAGGTGCGCAGCGTGCCGCGTTCAATGATGCGGATGTACTCGGGCGTCGCTGATCGCGGATAGACGTAGCCAATCATGTCGGCCATGGAAGCCATCATGCCTTGGTGGCTGACTGGCACGTAAAACGGCGCGAAGATGGCGTAATTGGAAGGGTAGAACAAAAATGCGAACGCAAAGCCACCGAAGATCGCGGTGAACAAGGCATTGCGAAACACCAGCAGGAACACATCCAAGACGATGGCACTGGCAATCATTTGCGCGGGCAACACCAGGTTGAGTGGGTAGTCGGTCCACCACATGAACGATGCGGGTCGTGATATCGACACGGCCAACATCAAACAAGTCGCGCCGACAGTGGCACCGATGGGCAGCCTGAAGTAGGTCCAGAAAATGCCCTGCAAAGCGGCTGGGAACATGATCATCACCACGGGCGTGAGCAGCGGCCAGTACTGGCGGTCTTTCCAATCCAAGAACATGTCCCAGTCGCCCGCCAACAGCAGCACATGCAAATGGATGGCGCCAGCAAACAGCATGATGATGGCCGCGACCACAAAGAGTTCGAAGACGCGGGAGAAATGCAGGGCCTTGGGCGACAGACCTGATACGCTTTCCACGGTATCGTGGGCGTGCGTTTGTCCTGCCGCAGCACCCCGGGGGTGTTGCAGTGTTTCTGTGTTCATGGTGAATTCCTAGGTGAGGAGGCCGTTCAGGCGGTTTCGTTCTTGAAAACGATGGGCATCAAATCACGAAAACGCGAGATGATTTGCATCAAGACGCCAGCCAGCGACAAGGCGTTCCAGCCCAACACCACAAAGCCCCAATGCAATGGATGAGAGAAGATTTCTTCGGTCAACCAGTAGGCATGGCCCCATTCGTTGTAGCCCAAGTTAGGCAGGATAAGGAATGGACCCACCACCGCGAACACGTGCATCAAAGAGATGCCTTTGCAGAACGCGGGGATGCGCGTCATGGCATAGACGAAGCTGCCAATGCCAAACATCAGGTACAGCGGGATGCAGGCGTAAAACAGCACCACATGGCTGGGCGTGATGGGCGTGTCGCGCAGCACGGTTTGGTGCCAATTGCCATCGCCTTCGCCGAAAAAGCTGCCAATCCAATAGAAGGTGAAGGTGTACACCACCAACCACATGGTGAGCGCGAAATAGCGTTTGAGTTCGACCTCAGGGGTGATCGCGTCGATGTTGCGGTCACGTGTGACAAACAGATAAACCTGGATCAAGGCGACGATGCCGAACAAAACGGGCAGTTGGATCCAAAACAAACGCATCCAAATGTCTTGGAAGATCGGCTCGGTGGAGTCCAGGCCGGCAGACATGCCGTACATCTGTTGGTAGACGCGGTAAGACACATACACGCCTGTCAACACGGTCATGGCGACGGCGAACCAAACATAACTCAGGGTGAAACGCGACGTGGTGTCGGTGGTCGGGTTGAGATGGAGATCTCGGCTGCTCAAGGTGGACATCTAATGACTCCTTAGGTGCGGTATGAAAAACCATTGCCAGGCAACGGACATTCGCATTCTTGAAAAGAAAGACCCCCTGAACAATGGTGTTAATACCTAGTTCATGAAGGGTTTTTCATCTGATTTCTTGTCTGAATGCCCATCTTGTGGGTTGTGCAACACAATGCACAACCAGTTTATGCAAAATAGTGCACGCAAAAGAAGTGGGGATGACCGTCGGTCAGCGCCCAGCGGTCCAGTCGATCAAAGCATCCATCACCGGTCTGGCTTGGTTGGCGTTGGCGTGGTTGACCATCGCCACCAACACAAAACGTTGCCCGTTTTGCCCATCCACATAACCGGCGATGCCCATCGCGTCCTTCAAGCTGCCCGTCTTCAGGTGCGCATTCGCACTGCTCTTGCTGCGCTTCAAGGTGCCGTCCACCCCCGTCAAGGGCAAGGAAGCGATCAACTCAGGCATGAAGGCTTGTCGCCAGTCCCATTGCAACAAGTGGGCCAAGGCTTGCGCGCTGATGCGCTGGTCTCTGCTCAAACCTGAGCCTTTGTCGAGCAAGGGAGGTTCGGTGCCCAGACGTTCACGCCACCAAACCTCGAGTACCTCTTTGGCCACAGAGGGCGTGGCTTGACCGCGCTTTTGCAAAGCCAAGCTCAAGAACACCTGCTCGGCCATGACGTTGTTGCTGAACTTGTTGATGTCGCGCACCACCTCGCCCAAAGTGGGTGACTCCACCAGGAACACGGGCTTCAAACCCGCAGGCACCACACCATCGCGCACACTGCCATTGAGTTGGCCGCCCACGTGTTGCCACATGCCCTGCACGGCACGCGCGGCAAAGCGTTCAGGGTCGGCATACGCCACCGGCCACAGCTTCTCGCTGCAACTCGCCGGGAACCCCCCCATGAACCGCACTTGCAATGGGTTGCCCCATTCGGCACGCAAGGCCGCGCGGTAATCGCTGCAGTCGCCGCCCATCAAAGGCACGGTGCTTTGCACCTGCACGCCAGCCAAGGGCGGCTCGACATGCACATGCGCGAGCTTGTTGGCTGGGTCGGGTACGAACTGCAGGGACAGGGATTTGAAGTTCACCAAAAAAGCATCAGGGGCAGCGTTGTACGGGCGCAGTGGCTCTCCATCAAAGCCAGCGGGGTCATGCGGGGGCAAGCTGAACGCACTGCGGTCGAGCACGATGTCGCCCTGTATCTGGCGAATGCCCAAGCCATGCAACCTGCGCATCAGCAGCCACAGTTGCTCGACCCCCAGCTTGGGGTCACCACTGCCTTGCACATACACATGGCCTTGCAACACACCGTCGCGCAACTTGCCGTCCACAAACACGGGGGTGCGCCATTGAAAGGCGGGGCCGAGCAAGTCCAAAGCAGCGCTGGTGGTGACCAACTTCATGAGGGACGCCGGGTTGCGCACTGCCTCGGCTTGGTGCGATAAACGCGCAGGGCCTGCCGCGCCCACGGGCAAGACCACGACACTCAAAGCCTCGCGCGGCAGTTTGGCGCGTTGCAAGGCGTCTTCGACCGCCGGGGGCAAGGCGCCCAGGGTGGCTTGAGCCCACGTGTGGGTGCTCCAACACAGCGCAAGCCATGCCAAGCGGGTGGCCCACAGGCGACGAGTGGGGGGCCCCAAGCCAACGGCTTGCAACAGGGTGACGCGCGACAGAGCAAACATCTGTGCATTATGAAACCCACGGCTGCACCACAGATAATCCCTGGATGCATTCACCCTTAAAGCGCCTGCGGCAACTCTCGCCTCGAACCGTGGGCCTGCTCGCTGCGCTCATCACTGTCTTGATTTGGAGCGCCTTCATCGTCATCGCCCGAGCCTCGGCGTCGCGCCATTTGCTTCCCTTGGACATCGCCTGGGCGCGCATCGTCGGCGCCAGCCTGGTGTTGCTGCCCTGGGGGTTTTGGCTCAACCGACAAGCGCGCCTGCGCGGCGAACACAGCGGCTCGATGTGGTCGCTGTCGCCCTTGCCCTGGGGCGTGACGCTGCGGATCGGTTTTTTCGGCGGCTTGGCCTACGCGGTGCTCAGTTACAGCGGTTTCTTCTTTGCACCTGCCGCGCACGCCTCGGTGTTGATGCCTGGCTTTTTGCCAGTGTGGACCAGCCTGCTGGCCTTGGGCTTGTTGGGTGAGCGTCTGCATGGCAACCGATTGGCAGGCCTGGCCTTCATCGTCAGTGGCGGCATGTTGGTCGGCGGCAGCAGTTTGTTGCACGCCTTCGATGGTGGCAGCGTGTGGATGGGCGATCTGTTCTTTTTGAGCGCGAGTTTGTGTTGGTCTACCTACAGCGTGATCAGCCGCCGATATGGCCTGCAAGCCGTGCCCGCCACCATCGCGATCACGTGTTTTGCCTTTTTCAGCTTTGTGCCTGTCTACAGCCTGCTGGCCGTGAGCGGGGCCATCCCCAGCCATTTGCTCAGTGCCCCCGCCAGCGAGTTGTTGTTCCAAGCAGCGTTCCAAGGCGGCGGCTCGGTGGTCATCTCGGGCATCACCTTCACCCAAATGATCCGTTACTTTGGCCCGGTGCGCTCGACCATGATCACCTCTCTCGTGCCGGGCTTGTCGGCGCTGGGGGCGGTGGTGTTTTTGGGCGAACCCTTGGGCATGCATTTGCTCTTGGGCTTGTCGCTGGTGACCGCCGGCATTTTGTTTGGGGTGCGCAAAGCGCCCTTGGCCAAGGTGAGCGCATGAAGTGCTTGGCCATTGACACCAGCACTGAGCGCATGAGCTTGGCGCTGCAAGCCCAAGGACAGGTATGGACCCATGACGGTGTGGGCGGCCAGCAGTCCTCTGCCAGCCTGATCCCCGCCATCATGGGTTTGCTGTCGCAAGCCGGCATGGCATTGCAGCAACTGGATGCCATCGCGTTTGGCCAAGGCCCCGGCGCGTTCACTGGCTTGCGCACCGCGTGTGCCGTGGCGCAAGGTTTGGCCTTGGGTGCCAACCTGCCGCTGCTGCCGATCGACACCTTGATGTGCGTGGCCGAAGCCGCGCGTGGGCAAGGCACGCGCGTCATGAGCGTGATGGATGCGCGCATGGGGCAGGTGTATGCCTCGGCCTGTGCCTGGGAGGGTCAGGCTTGGCAAGTGGTGCAAGCGCCCATGCTCACCACCGCGGCTGCCTTGGCGTTGCCTGCCGAATGGTCAGCCACATCGGTGGTCTTGGCGGGCAATGCACAAGCCGCTCACGCAGAAGGTTTGCAACACCTTCTGGGAGCGGGCGTGCAAGGGCTTGAGCAATGGCCAACCGCCAGCGCCATGTTGCGTTTGGCTGACTTGGCTTGGCAGCGCGGTGAGGCCGTGCCTCCCGAACTGGCCCTGCCGGTATACGTGCGCGACCAAGTGGCCTTGACCACCCTCGAACGCGCTGCAGTGAAAGCCGCGTCTGCATGAAACGTTTGTGGGGCACATCAGCGCCCTTCCCCCCGTCTGTGCCGATGAACGTCGACCACCTGCCCCAGGTCTTGCACGTCGAGCAAAGTGCGTATTCCCACCCCTGGACACGCGGTCATTTTGTCGACTCGATCGCCTCGGGTTACCACATGCCTGTTTGGCACGTGGGTGAAGAGGTGGCTTGCTACCTGGTTGCCATGCGCGGGGTGGACGAGGTGCATTTGCTCAACCTCACCGTCGCCCCGGCTTACCAACGCCAAGGATGGGCGCGCATGATGCTGCAGGCCTTGCTCGACTGGACCCGCAGCCGAGACGCCCACACCATTTGGTTAGAGGTGCGGGCCAGCAACCAACGGGCGATCGCTGTCTACCAAGCGCACGGTTTTGTGCAAGAGGGTTGGCGCAAAAACTATTACCCCCTCAACCTCGAGCAACGCGAGGACGCGGTGGTCATGGGCTTGCAGTGTTAAGGTTTGACCCATGAGCTTGAACTTGGACACCCGTCAACGCGCCATCTTGGCTGAGATGGGCGTGCGGGTGTGGTCGCCAGCCAACACGCCTGTGCCGGTGCAGCCAGCGGTGCCGGTGCAGCCAGCGGTGCCATCACCCACAGCGGCCGCTGTGGTCGCTCGCTCCTCTGCCGTGGCCTTGTCGCCCCTGCCCGAGGGTTTGGCGCAGATGGATTGGGCTGCGCTGTCGCATGCGGCCCAGACTTGCCAGGCTTGTGGCCTGTGCCAAGGTCGCCAGCACAGCTTGTTTGCCAGCGGCTCGGCCGCGCCCGGCCAAACCGCCGATTGGTTGATCGTGGGCGACGCACCCACGGACGCCGAAGACAGAGCAGGCCATGCTTTTGTGGGCGATGAGGGTGTGTTGCTGGACGCGATGCTGCAAGCCATGGGCTTGTCACGCCAAGCCCAACACCCTGGGCCAGAACACACCGTGGTGACCAGTGCGGTGAAATGCCACCCGCATGACAATCGCAACCCCAGCGCCGAAGACATCGCGCATTGCCATGCTTTCTTGCAGCGGCAAATCGAGTTGTTGCAGCCCAAGGTGATCTTGGCCTTGGGTCGCTTTGCTGCGCAGTCCTTGTTGACCCCCGCCCTCGGCGAGGGGGCTTCGCAGCCCCTGGGCAAGTTGCGTGGCCAGGTACACCAGGCACATGGTCGCCCGGTGGTGGTGAGCTACCACCCCACGTATTTGTTGCGCACCCCCTCCGACAAAGCCAAAGCCTGGGCAGACCTGTGCCTGGCGATGCAACAGGTGCGCCCCGCCTGAAGGCCCTGCCCCGACTTCTACAATCTGCCGCATGACCTTCACCGACATGCTGCAACAAGCCAGCCAACGCGCCCAATCACTGCTGTGTGTGGGCCTGGACCCTGAGCCCCACCGATTCCCCGCCGCCATGCACCAGGATGCGGCCAAGATCCACGACTTTTGTGCCCACATCGTTGACGCGACCCACGACCTGGTTTGCGCCATCAAACCGCAAATCGCTTACTTTGCAGCGCACCGCGCAGAAGACCAACTCGAGCGACTGATCCGACACATGCGCGATGTCGCGCCCCATGTGCCCGTGATTTTGGATGCCAAGCGCGGTGACATTGGCTCCACCGCTGAGCAATACGCGATCGAAGCCTTCGAGCGCTATGGCGCCGATGCCGTGACCTTGTCGCCATTCATGGGATTTGACTCGGTTGAGCCCTACCTGAAGCGGCATGGCAAGGGCGCTTTTTTGCTGTGCCGCACGTCCAATCCGGGTGGCGACGATTTGCAAAACCAGCGCTTGGCTTCGGTGGAGGGACAACCTTTGCTGTACGAACACATTGCCCGTTTGGCCCAAGGGCCTTGGAACTTGAACGGTCAACTCGGTTTGGTGGTGGGCGCCACCTACCCAGCCGAGATTGAACGCGTGCGCCACATCGCGCCGACGCTGCCCTTGCTGATCCCGGGCGTGGGCGCCCAAGGTGGTGATGCCGCGGCCACGGTCAAAGCAGGTTTGCGCCACACCGATGGACGGGTGAGCGGCAACATCGTTGTCAACTCGTCACGCGCGGTGTTGTATGCATCCTCAGAAGCGGACTTTGCGCATGCGGCACGCCAAGTGGCACAGCGCACACGCGACGCATTGCAATCGGCATGAGCACCACCCTCTGACTTCTTTGTACCCAGGCACACGACGGTCACGCCAACTGGGTTCACAACGGTATTCATTTTCAAAATGGTGTTCTTTTTTGATTTTTTCAAAGACAACAGTTAGCGAAAAAAGCCGATGGTTGATGTAGGTTAAAGCATTTCTTAAATAAATGCGCTATGGTTAGTCTTGACCAACAGTGAAAACCATGCAGGTAAGCCTTTGAACGTGACCCAAGCCATGGGCTTGAGCCACATCGGCTCACCCGCCATGCTTCACCGCAAGATCAATGATTTACTGACGTTGGACATGATCGAGTTGGC
>CAJBOO010000237.1 GCA_903956845.1 uncultured Burkholderiales bacterium | reverse complement strand
CCAAGTCGGGGGCTTGGTAAACCTGGTTGGCAATGATGATGCGCTTGACCCCATTGCGTGCACCCAAGCTGGCTTGAAACACAGTGGCAAAGCTGATGCCCCATGCGCCTGCACCCAATTGCAGGTGGTACAACTCTGGCGACATGGTGGTTTTGCCGTGGGGGGCAATGTCTAGACCGCGTTCTTTGCAAAAATTTTGCATCCAATGCAGGTTGTGCTGAAGCGAAGATTGGCGAATGACGGCCAAAGGAAAGGGCAGGTCACCTTGCAAAACTTGCCATTCCTGAGCGCCCACATCTTTGAGATCGATGGGCGCGAGATGACCTGGGAAACCTTTGTAGGTGGCGTTGAGTTGAATGGTCATGGGTGCTTAGATGTCATCAAGGTGGATGCATGCGGCAGCATGTTCGGGGGCCAAGTTTTTTAGTTCTGGAATGTGTTCTGCACATTGCGCAGTGGCGTGTGGACAGCGAGTTCTAAACACACAACCAGACGGTGGGTTGAGAGGGCTGGGCGGTTCGCCATGCAAAACCACCACAGGCGCAGGTTGGCTAGGATCTGGAATGGGCGCGGCCGCTAGCAGCGCTTGCGTGTAAGGGTGGCGGGGTTTGGCAAACAGTTCTGCCGCCGGTGCGGATTCCATCACTCGGCCCAAATACATCACCACCACATGGTCACATAAATACTCCACCACATCGAGATCGTGCGAGATGAAGAGCAGGGTCAAGCCCAGTTGTGATTTCAAGCGAATCAACAGATTCACAATTTGCGCTTGGATGGACATGTCCAAAGCGGACAGCGGTTCATCCGCCACAATGAATTTAGACTCTGTGGCCAAGGCGCGTGCAATCCCTAGGCGTTGCTTTTGACCACCGGAAAATTCGTGTGGATAGCGTGTGGCGTGCTCTGCCTTCAGACCGACCAGTGCCAACAATTCATGAATGCGCGCTTGGCGTTGTTCACCCTTGTGCAGTTGATGCGTGTCTAGCACTTCATTCAGCATATCGCCAGCGCGTTGGCGGGGATTCAAGCTGGGGTCTTGAAACACCATCTGCATTTGGCGGCGCAAGGGTCGCATGGCTGATGGAGAGAAGTCTTGGATGGCTTGGCCATCAAAATTGATCTTGCCCTGGGTGGTGGGCACCAGTTTCAAGATGGCACGGCCCAGTGTGCTTTTGCCCGAGCCCGATTCACCCACCAAACCCAGCGTTTGACCCGCGCGAATTTGCAAACTCACGTTGGCAACTGCGCGCACGCGTTGTGCACCTTTGCCAAATTCCACGCTCAGGTTTTCAAGCTGAAGCATGACGGGGGTTCGCGCGTTTGTGGCGGTCATGCGGCTAGCTTGAAGTGGCACAAAGCTTTGTGTTCTGAAGACCCGCGCCATGCGGGGGAGATTTCTTTGCAGGAAATTTGGCAAGCGCTGCATCGCGGTGCAAAGCTACAGCCTTGCGGTGTTTCGGCCATCGACGGTGCTTGCCCGGGAATATCTTGCAATGGGACGATTTGACCGGTTTGCTTGGAAAGTTGTCGGGCTCTTCCTGGCAAACAAGCCAGCAGGCCCTGCGTGTAGGGGTGCTGAGGTTTGGCAAAAACTTCATTTACTTTGCCGTGCTCCACAATTTGACCGGCATACATCACGGCCACCCGCTCTGCATGGTGCGCCACCACACCCAAGTTGTGCGTGATGAACAGCATGGCCATGCCGGT
>CAJBOO010000236.1 GCA_903956845.1 uncultured Burkholderiales bacterium | reverse complement strand
CCCCGTTTGCTGGAACTGCTGGCCGAAGTGCAAAGCCACGGCAGCTTGTCGGGTTCTTGCAAAAAAACCGGTGCTTCCTACCGCCACGCCTGGAGCCTGATCCGACAAGGTGAAGAGCAACTGGGCATGGCCCTGCTCAACATGGAACGCGGCAAGGGCTCCACCCTCACGCCCTTGGCAGAAAAACTGGTTTGGGCCGGGCACCGCATTTCCGCCCGCCTGACCCCGATGTTGGAGACCTTGGCCTCCGAGCTCGAAAGCGAAATTGGCCGTTTGTTGGCCTCCACCAGCGAGGTGCTGCGCGTGCATGCCAGCCATGGGTTTGCCGTGGAAAAAATGATCGAAAAACTGGCCCTCTCAGGCACGCACGTCGAGCGCAAGTACGTGGGCAGTGTCGAGGCCGTGGCCTCATTGCATGCCGGTGCTTGTGAAATTGCAGGTTTTCACATTCCTCAGGGTGAATTTGAAGAATTGGCCTTCAAGCATTACGCCAAGTGGCTCAAACCCAAAGAAAGCCGCATCATTCACGTGGCCACGCGCCGTCAAGGTTTCATGGTGGCCAGTGGCAACCCCCACAAAATCTACGAGATGCAAGACCTGACCCGCAAGGGCATTCGGTTTGTCAATCGCCAACCCAGCTCAGGCACGCGGTTTTTACTGGAATGTTTTTTGAAGAAAGCGCATGTCAACCCGAATGACATCAATGGCTACGAACAGGCCGAGTTCACCCATGCGGCGGTGGCCGCGTTTGTGGCCAGTGGCATGGCTGACGTGGGGTTCGGTGTCGAAACCCCCGCTCGCCGCTTCAAGCTGGAGTTTTTGCCCTTGGCCACCGAGCGCTATTTTTTGCTGTGCAACCAATGCGATTTGGACAAGCCGCATTTGCAAGCGGTGTTGTCAATTCTGAACAGCGACGAGTTCCAGTTCGCTGTGAACCAACTGCCCGGCTATACCGCTGCGCATTGCGGTCAGGTGGCCACGATTTCTGAGGCTTTTCCAGACACAGCGCTCAGCAAGAAATTTTGAGGATAAAAAAAGGCACCCGAAGGTGCCCTTTTTGATTCAGACCATTCACGTCAATACATGAACGTTGGGCTGACGATGGCTTGCACAGCGCCAGTTGTACGGTGGGGAGCAACCGTGATCAGGCCTTCATAAACCTTCTCTTTGATGGCTTGTTCAGCCACGGCGTTTTCTAAGATGAAAGTACCGTTTTCAGCCAACAAAATTTGGTGAACACGGAAAACTTCTTTAGGATTCTCAAATGGGACCACTTCCAGGCCCCAAGTGTCAGCGCCTACCATGGCAACGCCAAGAGAAACCAAATATTTTGCGCCTTCAACCCCTAAGCCTGGATGAGCTGCACCATTGCGTTTGTCATCCACGCCCAGCAATTTGTGCCAACCGCTATAAAAAATAACGACATCGCCCTTGTTGATTTTCATATTGCCTTGACGCTTGAGGGCAGCTTTGATTTCTTTGACGTTATAGGCTGTGCCTTCAGGAACGATGTCCATATTCAGGAGGCCAGCCATGTCCAAAAGAACTGCACGAGTTGCAACTGCCGGAATGGTTTCAATGCCGAATTTTTTCAATCCGTTTGCGTCAAAAACTTCGTCACTTGAGGAGCAGTTGTAGTATGTATTTTCAATACCAATATGTCCTAAACCATCCAGTTGTGTGCCAATTCCAACCCAAGTATTCAAGATGTCATCATGGTAATTGAGCTTGTTCTCACCAAGGCTTTTACCGCCTTCTTGGCCAGGTGTGACGATGGACATGGTGAAAGTGCGTGGGGGAAATGCTGGCGTTTTTGTGTTGGTTTCGATGCCCATGCGCATGGCCTTGCCTTTTTTAACCAGCTTGGATGCAGAGCGAAGATTTTTAGCAGTGATGTTGTTCAGGGAGCCCAATTGGTCGCTTGCGCCCCATTTGGATTTGTGGCATTTCTCATAGGCAAACGCGCTACCCATCGACATAGTACCGAGCACTGCACTGGCGAAAAAAACCGCAGCTAATTTTTTAAACTTCATGAATTGTCTCCGTTGATGGGCCCGTTGGATGGAGAAACCTGTGCTTCAGGACGGGCCGCAGACCCTGGTGCACATTGAACATGGATACGCTGAAACTCTTGCTCACCTTGGGTGTCAGTGAGCCTTTTTTCGCGGGTGAAATCTGAGGAACAGGCATCGCTGCTGAGGACTTGACCCAAGCGAGGCTGAAAGCCGATGTACCAAGTGGGGTCTTGCATCTGCAATTTGATTTGGTCCAATTGTTTGTCAGCCGCCAACTGAACTGCAAACTCTAGAAAAATGCCGCCTTGGAAACCGCGTCCCGCGTCCCGCGCTACAAAATTGTTGACTTGGAAATTCAAAGGTTTGCCAGTCTGCGCATCTTCAATGGTGAGGAAATACTGGTAAGGCTGCATCAGGCTTTGGTTCGCCTCGGCAAAGGCTTGGAGCTCATTCGGGTCGAGTTGGCTGTTTTTGTTCAGGTCGATGTTCTCCCGGGCCAGCAGGGTGTTTTGCGCGTCAATTTGCCAACTGACATGAAAGCCCGTGAGTTGGCGGGCTTGGTTCAGCATGGGGTCAAGTTGGTAGGCCAAGCGCAAATGCGGGTGGGCCTGAGCCAAGCCCATGCCAAGCAGCAAAGCGCTGATCAAGCTGATGAAATGCCGAGTCGAAAAAACCATGAAGCAAGCCTTTTGAAGCAAGCCTTAATTTAGTGGGCTCATGCGCCGTCTGCAAGATGGTTAGTGCGTTTTTTGGGCGGGATAAACCCGATGTTGCGAGGGCTTGGCCCATTAACCCTCAGCATCTTGTGTCTATTGGTGCCCCCGACAGGAATCGAACCTGTATCACTCCCTTAGGAGGGGAGAGTTCTATCCATTGAACTACGGTGGCGATGCAGGAATTGTAGGGTTGCCATGTAAAGTGGCTACCCATCGATCAAATCAGGGAGCTTGCCATGGGCATGTGGATTGAGTTGGGTGTGTTTGCGCTGGTGTTCGTGTTTGCCTTGCACCAGTGGAACGACTTGAAAAAAGAAAAGCTCAAGCGCGAGCAAAAGCAAGCCGAGCAAGATCAAGCTGCCCACGAGGGCCCTTGAGTAGAAAGCGAGCAATCAGTGGATGACGGGCCAAAGCTGCTTTGCTGGCGCAGCTTATTTGCTGAGCATGCGCATCGCGTCTTCCAGCCCCTTGAGGGTCAGCGGGAACATGCGGTTGCTCACCAATTGCTGGATGATGCTGATGCTTTGGCGGTATTGCCACACGCCCAGGGGTTCTGGGTTGATCCACGCGAATTTGGGATAGGCGTGGGTTAAGCGCTGCAGCCACTCGGCCCCGGCTTCTTCGTTGTTGTATTCCACGCTTCCGCCGGGCTGCAGTATTTCATAGGGGCTCATGGTCGCGTCACCCACAAAGATGAGTTTGTGGTCTTTGTTGTACTTGCGGATCACGTCCCAGGTGTCGAATTTTTCAGCAAAGCGGCGGCGGTTGTTCTTCCACAAAAAGTCATACACGCAGTTGTGGAAGTAGAAAAACTCCAAGTGCTTGAACTCGCCCTTGACCGCTGAAAACAGCTCTTCCACCCGCGACACATGCTCGTCCATGGTGCCGCCCACGTCCATCAGCAGCAGCACCTTGACGTTGTTGTGCCGCTCGGGCCGCATCTTGATGTCCAAGTAACCCGCATTGGCAGCGGTGCTGCGGATGGTGTTGTCCAAATCGAATTCGTCTTCGGCGCCTTCGCGGGCAAAACGACGCAGGCGACGCAGTGCCACCTTGATGTTGCGCGTGCCCAACTCGACGCCGTCGTCGTAGTCTTGGTAGGCGCGTTGTTCCCAGACTTTGATGGCGCTTTTGTTTCCCCCTTTGCCGCCAATGCGGATGCCTTGAGGGTTGTAGCCGCCGTTGCCAAACGGCGAGGTGCCACCTGTGCCAATCCATTTGTTGCCGCCTTGGTGCCGTTCTTTTTGTTCTTCCAGGCGTTTTTTGAGCGTTTCCATCAACTCATCCCAGCCCATTTTTTCGATCGCGGCTTTTTGTTCGGGCGTGAGTTCGTTTTCCAGGGTTTTCTTCAGCCATTCCAGCGGCACATCGGCAGTGAAGTCGGTGAGCATTTCAACGCCT
>CAJBOO010000235.1 GCA_903956845.1 uncultured Burkholderiales bacterium | reverse complement strand
GCCTTGGAAACGGTCGACTTCCATGCCGAAGAACTGCGCTTGGAAGACTTCGTGTTCAAGGGCTACAACGGCGTGATGTGCGTCGAAGCCGGTGGTCCTCCTGCAGGCACCGGTTGCGGCGGCTACGTGGTGGGTCAAACCGTCAAGCTGCTCAAAGAACACCATTTGCTGGAAGACACCGACGTGGTGATTTTTGATGTGCTGGGTGATGTGGTGTGTGGCGGCTTTGCCGCCCCCCTGCAACACGCCGACCGTGCTTTGATCGTCACCGCCAACGACTTTGACTCGATCTTCGCGATGAACCGCATCGTGCAAGCCATTGGCGCCAAGTCCAAAAACTACAACGTGCGTTTGGGCGGTGTGATCGTCAACCGCAGCGATGCCACCGACCAGGTGGACAAATTCAACGCGGTCACGGGCCTCAAAAACATGGCGCACTTCCCCATGCTCGACGAGATTCGCAAGAGCCGCTTGCAAAAGTGCACCTTGTTCGAGCTCGAGCCCACCCCTGCAGTCAAAGCGGTGCAAGACGAGTACATGCGCTTGGCAGCTGCCCTGTGGGCAGGCACCGATCCACTGCCATCCATCCCCATGAAAGACCGGGATATTTTTGATTTGTTGGGATTCGACTGAGATGAACCAGCACAGTTACGTCGCCAGGCGTGGTGAGATCGAAACCTATTTCGACCGCACCGCAGCCAAAGCCTGGGAGGTGCTCACCTCCAACGCGCCCGTGGGCCGCATCCGCGCCACGGTGCGCCGTGGCCGCGACCAGATGCGACACACCCTGTTGTCATGGTTACCACAAGACATGCGTGGCTTGCGATTGCTTGACGCGGGTTGCGGCACCGGCGCGTTGGCGCAAGAAGCCATGCAACGCGGCGCGCACGTGGTCGCCATCGACCTCTCGCCCACCTTGGTCAACTTGGCGCGTGAACGCCATGCCCAAGAGCTGCTGACCAACCCGGCGCTCAGCGCCCAAGGCGGCAGCATTGAGTTTTTGTCAGGCGACATGCTCTCTGCCGACCTGGGTGAGTTTGACCATGTGGTTTGCATGGACTCCTTGATCCATTACGACACGCAAACCATCGCCAACGCCGTGGAAGCTTTGTGTGCTCGCACACGCCGTTCGGTGTTGTTCACGTTTGCGCCCCATTCACCCTTGCTGGCCATCGCGCACGGCATGGGACGTTTGTTCCCGAGCGCCGACCGCTCGCCGCAACTGGCCCCGGTTCGCAAAAGCACTTTGCATGTCTACCTCGAGCGTGCCGTGCGCGCCAAGGGTTGGCGGCCAGGCCACATGCAACGTGTCTCCAGTGGTTTTTACACCTCCCAAGCTTGGGAGTGGAAACAGCCATGAACAAGGGATTTCGCCCACCTGCCTGGATGCAAAGCATCATGCTGCAGTACGTGCCGTTTGCCGATGCGGCATCGCACGCCTTGCCGTTGGGTCGGTTGTTGCGTTTGGCCTTGTTCCAACTCTCGGTGGGCATGACCTTGGCCTTGTTGGTCGGCACCTTAAACCGGGTGATGATTGTGGAATTGAACGTGCCTGCCTGGTGGGTGGCTTTGTCGGTGGCCTTGCCCTTGGTGTTTGCACCCCTGCGCGCCATGATCGGCTACCGCAGTGACACCCATCCGTCTGCATTGGGCTTGCGCCGCTTGCCCTACCTGTGGATTGGCACGATCTACATGTTTGCGGGTTTGGCCGTCATGCCCTTTGCCCTGATGGGATTGTCCGAGCCCCGTGAAGGCTACGAATGGGTGATCCGCGTCGGCGCGGCCTTGGCCTTTTTGTGCGTGGGTGCGGGGATGCAAATCACGCAAACCGCTGGCTTGGCCCTGGCCTCGGACATCTCCCCCGAAGACAAGCGCCCCCGCGTGGTGGCCTTGATGTATGCCATGCAACTGCTTGGGCTGATCGTGGGCAGTGCGGTGTTGAGTTATCTGTTGTTCGATTTCTCGCCTTTGCGACTGATTCAAGTGGTGCAAGGCAGCGCGGTTTTGGTGGTGGTGCTCAACATCACATCCCTGTGGAAGCAAGAGGCACGGGGCGTCAAGCGTGGCGCACGTGAAGCCGATGGCTTTTCTCAACAATGGCGTCAACTCATTGCCATGCCCCGCATGCGTCGCTTCTTGTGGACCGTGGGTCTGGGCAGCGCAGCTTTCAGCATGCAAGACATCGTGCTTGAGCCTTATGGTGGCCAGGTCTTGGGTTTGAACGTGGGCCTGACCAGCGGGTTGACCGCCTTGAGTGCCGCTGGAGCGTTGATCGCTTTTGCATGGTCAGCCCGCATCCTGGGCAAAGGCATGGATGCTTGCCGCTTGGCGGCCCTGGGTGCGCTTTTGGGCCTGCCCGCCTTTGCCTGTGTGATTTTTTCTGCCCCCTTGGATTCCAGCGTGCTGTTCCAAACAGGTGCGGCACTGATCGGTTTTGCAGGTGGCTTGTTTTCGGTGGGCATGTTGCTGCACGCGATGTCATTGACCGACGAATCCCACACCGGCATGGTGCTGGGCGCATGGGGCGCGGTGCAAGCCACGGCTGCCGGTCTGGCCATGGCCTTGGGTGGCGTGATCCGCGATGTCGCTGGCTCACTGGCCGAACAAGGCTTGCTGGGCGAAGCATTGAATTCCCCCGTCACGGGTTACAGCATGGTGTTCCACATCGAGATGTACATGCTGTTTGCCGTGCTGATTGCGTTGGGACCGCTGGTGGCGCGTGGACGCCGCCCATCCAACGATGACAACCGCTTTGGCCTGGCTGAATTGCCGGGCTGATGGATTTTTTTGACCCTCTCCCACTTCACAGGAGTTCAACCATGGAAACAGGTGCCATCACCCAATATGTAGACGTCGCACAAATCGTGCTCTACATGTTCTGGGCTTTTTTTGCAGGTTTGATTTATTACCTCTTGCGTGAGAACCACCGCGAGGGCTATCCCATGGACAACGGCCATTTGCAAGGTGGACCGGTGCAAATCGGCTGGCCCGTGCCTGAACCCAAGGTGTTCAAGCTGGCCAATGGCCGCGAGGTCTTGGCCCCGGACGTCAACCGCGCTGACGGCAGCTACAGCGCTCAACCCACCCACGGTTGGTTGGGTGCTCCGCTCGAGCCAGTGGGTGACCCTTTGCTGGCAGGCATCGGCCCAGGTGCTTGGGCAGCCCGCGCAGATGAACCTGACCTTTATCACGGTGACCAGATCAAGATCGTGCCCTTGCGCATCGCTGCCGACCACGGCGTGATGTCGCCCGACCTTGATCCTCGCGGCATGTCGGTCTATGGTGCCGATCTGCAGCAGGCTGGCACGGTCAAAGACCTGTGGGTTGACCGCTGCGAAATGATGTTTCGCTACCTGGAAGTTGCACTGCCCAGTGGCGGCACGGTGCTGCTGCCCATGACCTTCTCACGCATCAACGCAAGAGGTGTGTTCGTGCAAGCGGTGTTGGCAGACCAGTTCGCCAAGGTGCCCAAAACCAAAAGCCCCGAGCAAATCACTTTGCTGGAAGAAGAAAAGATCACCGCCTACTTTGGCGCGGGCACCATGTACGCCACGCCTGAACGTCAGGAGCCCTTGTTTTGAACGTCAATCCACACCACGAGCACGAATTCGAAGCCGCCCCCGGCTTGCCCGAAGCCTTGCCCGTGGGCGAGCGTTTGCTGTGGCAAGGCTCGCCTGATTGGCGTCAACTGGCTTTGCAAGTGTTCCATGTCCGCAGTTTGGCGATTTACTTTGCCGTCATGATGTTGATCCAGGCTTTGTACCTGATGGGCGAGCCCCAGCCACGTTTGCTGGTGCCCTTGCTCACCAGTTTGGCCTTGAGTCTGACGGCATTGGGTTTGCTCACCCTGATGGCTTGGTTCACCGCACGCACCGCTTTGTACACCCTGACCAGCAAACGCATGGTCATGCGCATCGGCATCGTGCTCACGCTGACCTTCAACCTGCCTTTGCGGATGGTCGCGGCCGCCTCTGTCAAGCCGCGTGCCCAAGGCTTTGGCGACATCGCCTTGAAACTCTCGGGTGACGACCACATTGCCTGGCTCAACCTGTGGCCCCATGCCAAGCCCTGGGCCCTGAAAGACCCCGAGCCTTGCTTGCGCTGCATTCCCCATGCCCTGCAAGTGGGCGAACGTCTTTTGCAAGCCTGGCGTGAATGCAACCCGGGCGTGGCTGCCATGCTGGGCGACGTGGTGGACACCTCGCCTGCCTCCAACCACCCCACACCACCGCAGTTGGTCACATGAATCCCAGCATGTCACCCCATGCCTTGCCTGGTCGTCATGCACTGACGGGCTGGATCTTCGTGGGCTTTTTGTCCAGCGTGGTCTTGGTGGTGGCCTTGCTGCGCAACCAAGGGACAGATTTTTCACAAGAACACGCCCCTGTGCTGTGGCACATGCAGCTGCGTTTTGAAGACCGCCCCAATGGCGATGTGGCTGTGATGGACGCCAACACGCAAACCGAAATCACACGCTTTCAAGGTGAGCAAGGCTTTGTGCGAGGCGTTTTGCGCACCTTGTCGCGCGAGCGCATGCGCCGTGGCATTGGTTCGGGCCCGGCCTTCGAATTGATCGCGCACAGCGATGGCCGCTTGACCTTGATTGACCCTGCCACCGAACATCGCATCGACCTCGAGTCGTTTGGCCCAAGCAACATGGCCAACTTTGCCAAATTGCATTACCTACCCACCCCCTCTTCGCCCACCCATCAGGACTGACACCATGAACACCAGCACTCTTGACATGGACCACGACCATGTGGAACTTTTGATTGGCACCGTGCAAACGGCTGCAGACGCCAATGCCAAAGCGGTGCGCAACACGGTGTTGAGCCCGCGCTTTTACACCACCGACTTTGCTGCCATGGACCGCCTGGATGTGGAGCCGGTGCGGACCGAGTGGGACGTGATGATGAAAGAGTACGAGGGCGACAACAACCACGACCATTTCCAACGTGACGCCGAATTTGCCGAAGAAGTCAAGAAACTCATGCCGCAGTTGTCCCCTGAGATGCGCCAAGAGTTTTTGGACTTCCTGATCAGCTCACTCACCTCCGAATTCTCGGGTTGTATTTTGTACAACGAGATCCGCAAGCACGTCAGCAACCCCGACATCAAGCAGTTGATGACGTACATGGCGCGTGACGAATCGCGTCATGCAGGTTTCATCAACCAGTCGCTCAAAGACTTCGACTTGGGCATCGACCTGGGCGAGCTCAAGCGTCAGAAAAATTACACCTTCTTCAAACCCAAATTCATTTTTTACGCGACCTACTTGTCCGAAAAAATTGGCTATGCCCGCTACATCACGATCTTTCGCCAACTCGAGCGCCATCCTGACAAACGTTTTCATCCCATCTTTCGCTGGTTTGAGCGCTGGTGCAATGACGAGTTCCGTCACGGCGAGTCTTTCGCCCTGATCATGCGAGCCCACCCCCATTTGCTGCGGGGCGGCAACTTGCTGTGGATCCGCTTTTTCATCTTGGCGGTCTACGCCACGATGTATGTGCGCGACCACACGCGGCCCCTGCTGCACGAAGCCATGGGCTTTGAATCCACCGACTACGACTACGAGGTGTTTCGCATCACCTCTGACATCTGCCGCCAGGTGTTCCCGATCGAGGTGGACATCGACCACCCCACCTTCCGTGCCTGCATGACACGCTTGGTTGAGCTGTCGATTGCCAACGCCAAAGCCAAAGAACGCGGCGGTGTCATGGGTCTGATCGGTCGCGCCAGCACGGCCGTGCAAGCGCTCTTCACCTTTGGCCGTCTTTACCTGCTGCCTGTGAAAAAACAAGACTTGCCTGCTGACATCCGCATGCAGCCGACCTGGTAATCCGCGATGGATTTTTTCTCCACCACGCTGGGCGCATGCCTGTTTGCTGTGTTCAGCTGGTGGTTGGGTACGGGTGCGATTTTGTGGTTGGTGCGTTTGCCACCCAGCACGTTCCGCTGGAGCATGTTCGGCCTGAGCTTTTTGCTGGGGTTGAGCTTGTGGACCGCGTCGCTCAGCATGCGCAACCACTCGATTGACAATGCTTACCTGGGCTTTGTGAGTGTGATTGCCATGTGGAGTTGGCACGAGATGGCTTTCCTCACGGGTTGGCTGGCAGGACCTCGGCGTGTGGCCCTTGACCCTGGGCTGGGTCTGAACGAGCGTTTTGGCCAATCGGTGATGGTGCTGCTCTACCACGAGGTGGCTTTGTTGTTCAACTTTGGGGTGCTGCTGGCCTTGCAACAAGGGCAGCCCAACCATGTGGCGCTGTGCACCTATGCCTTGTTGTGGTGCATGCGTTTGAGCGCCAAACTCAATTTGTTTTTTGGCGTGCCGCAAGTGGGCGAGCAATACTTGCCCACCCACCTTGCGCTACATCGGCAGCTATTTCAAAAGTGGCAAAGCCAGCCCGTTTTTTTACCTGACCATGTTGTTGTCTGTGTCGGTGTGGTCCTGGATGGTGTGGGAAGTCCGCTCGGGCGACGTCTTGGTCACCACCGGCTGGGTGCTGCTGTGCGCCTTGCTTGGCTTGGCCATCATTGAACATGTGCTGATGGTGTTGGCCCTGCCATTGCAAAGGTTGTGGGGATGGGCCATGAAAGTCAAAACCGCATGAAAGTCCACACCCCATGAACGCTTTCACCGCCACAGACCAGCGTCACCATCACCCTGGCAGCAAACCCTTGCGCGCCGTGGTGATTGGCAGCGGCTTTGGTGGTTTGGCGGCGGCCATTCGCCTGAGCGTCAAAGGCTACCAAGTGCAAGTGCTGGAAAAGCTCGACATGGCTGGTGGACGTGCGTATGTGCACCGGCAAGATGGTTTCACCTTCGATGCAGGCCCGACCATCATCACCATGCCGCAGTACTTGGAGGAGCTGTTTGCCTTGTGTGGTGAAAAAATGTCCGACCACGTGGATTTGCGCTTGATGTCGCCCTTCTACCGCATTCGGTTCGATGACGGCACGCATTTCGACTACAGCAATGACGACGAAGCGATGTTGGCCGAGATCGCCAAGTTCAACCCTGCGGATGTGCAAGGCTTTAAAGACCTGATGAAAGCCTCTGACCGTTGTTACCAATGGGGGTTTGAAGAGCTGGGCATGGTGGCCTTTGAGTCGATCACCGATGTGATCAAAGCCATGCCCAACCTGATCAAAATGCAGGCCTGGCGCTCGATCTACAGCATGGTCGCCAAGTACATCAAGCACCCCAAGTTGCGCATTGTCATGAGCTTTCACCCGCTGCTGATTGGCGGCAATCCCTTCTCAGTCACTTGCGTGTATTCACTCATCCAT
Organism: uncultured Burkholderiales bacterium; assembly: GCA_903956845.1. GTDB lineage: Bacteria > Pseudomonadota > Gammaproteobacteria > Burkholderiales > Burkholderiaceae_C > Limnohabitans. The sequence goes on along the minus strand of CAJBOO010000235.1, from coordinate 4,229 downwards.
GTGCTCGAGCGTCGATGGGGCGTGCATTCGGCCATGGGTGGCACCGGCGCCATTGTGAAAGCCTTGGTCAAGCTGCTGGCTGACCGCCAGGTGCCCATCCGCTACAACGCCGCTGTTCACCGCATCCGTGTGACCAATGGCGCGGCCGTGGGTGTGGAGTTGGGCAACGGTGAATTCATCCCCGCTGACATCGTGGTGAGCAATGCCGATGCGGCTTGGACTTACAAGCACTTGGTGGAGCCCCAGCATCGCCGCCACTGGACCGACAAACGCATCGCCAAAGGCAACTATTCCTCTGGCTTGTTTGTATGGTATTTCGGCACCAACCGCCAATACCACGACGTGCCACACCACATGATGGTGCTGGGCCCGCGCTACCAAGGCTTGTTGCAAGACATTTTCAAAAACCACACCCTGTCCAAAGACTTCAGTCTTTACCTGTACCGCCCAACCGCCACCGACCCTTCTTTGGCGCCGACTGGTTGCGACAGTTTTTATGCCTTGTCAGTGGTGCCCAATTTGAGCAGCCAGACCGATTGGCCCGCCATCACCGAGCGCTACCGCGACGCGATTGCCACGGTGCTGCAAGACAGTGTGTTGCCTGACCTCAAGCAACACGTGGTGTCCTCCAAAGTGACCACCCCGCAAGATTTCCAAGACCGCTTGTGGTCCTACAAAGGCGCTGGGTTTGGCCTTGAGCCCATCTTGCTGCAAAGCGCTTGGTTTCGTCCGCACAACCGCAGCGAGGATGTGCGCAATTTGTTCATGGTGGGTGCCAGCAGCCAGCCTGGGGCGGGCGTGCCCAGTGTGTTGATGTCCGCGAAAATGTTGGAACAGGTGGTCCCCCATGCCTTTGCCGTTCACGGATAAAGCCGACGCTGATCTCGCCGCTTGCGTCGAATTGATGCGTGGTGGCTCCAAAACGTTTTTCGCTGCCAGCCGTTTGTTGCCCCCGCGTGTGCGCGCCGCCTCGATTGCTTTGTATGCGTTTTGCCGCGTGGCCGACGACATGGTTGACCTGGGCAACTCGATCGAACGCAGCCTGCAAGTACTCAACCACCGCCTCGACCTGATTTACGCGGGCACACCGATGCCGCATGTGGAAGACCGCGCCCTGAGCGTGGTGGTGCAGCGCCATCAATTGCCCCGCCATTTGCTGGACGCCTTGCTGGACGGGTTTGCCTGGGACGGCCACGAGCGTCGCTACGACAGCATGGAAGATTTGCACGGCTATGCCGCTCGCGTGGCGGGCAGCGTGGGCGCGATGATGTGCTGGATCATGGGTCCACAACAAGCGGTCACTTTGGCGCGTGCGTGTGAATTGGGCGTGGCCATGCAACTCACCAACATCGCCCGTGATGTCGGCGAAGACGCCCGCTTGGGCCGCATCTACCTCCCCCTGCAATGGCTGCGTGAAGAAGGCATCGAGCCCAACGCGTGGCTGGCACATCCCGTCAACACCCCTGCATTGCAGCGTGTGATTCAGCGGGTGCTGGACGAAGCCGATCGTTTGTACAAACAGTCACGCGCAGGCATTGCCGAATTGCCCCGCGACTGCCGTTCAGCCATCTTGTCCGCCGGCTTGATTTACGCCGAGATTGGTCACCAACTGCGCCGCAACGGCTTGGACTCGGTGAACCACCGCAGCGTGGTCAGCACACAGCGCAAACTGTGGCTGCTGGCCGTGGCCTGGCTGCAATCACGCTGGGTCAGCGTGCAGCGTCACCAGCCTCAACCGCTGGCGGGCATTGCCTATTTGGTGGAGCAATGCCAACTCAGTGCCGCCAACGATGCCGACATGGACCCATCGGTCAAAAAACAACCCAGCCTGGAAAACATGCTGATGATGTTTGAGCGTTTGGAGTGGCAACGCATCGAGCGCACCAACCGGCAACAGCCTAGACGCTGATAGCGGTTCACGGCGAATCCCACCCATCAGGGCTGGTGTTTGGCCAAGACCTGTTGGATCAATGCCTTGGACCAAGCAGGTTTGTCTGGCGCGTAACGCGCTCGCATCCAAGACAGCAAAGCCACCATCTGCGCATCCGACAAACTGTCTTTGAAGCCAGGCATGAAACCCGCCTGTTTGGACGGTGGCTGCTGAATGCCGTGCAACACGATTTGCACCAAGTTGTCGGGGCTCGCGCTGTGCAGATTGCCGTTCAAGGCCAAGGGCAGGTTTTGTCCGAGCACCATCGGTCCCTCACCATCGTGGTGGCAAGCGCCGCAACTGCCCTCGAATTGGCGCTGAGCCGCTGACGGCAGCGGTGCGCTTTGGGCAGCAGCTTGCACCCGCAGCCATGCTTGTTGGGCCATGGCTTCTCCACGCCAGGCTGCCTGGTCCAAGGCCTGGCTGCTCAACACGGGGGTGGCCGTCGGCTTTGGCGTTTGCAAGGAAGCGAGGTACACCGACATGGCTTGCAGGTCTTCGTCGGGCACCGATTGCAGGTTGCGCACCACTTGCGCCATGGGTCCACTGGCCACGCCATGCAGGCCAGTGAAACCCTGTCGCAAGTAGCTGAAAAAATCCTCGGCTCGCCATGGCAAAGGCGAGTCGTTGAATGCGGTCAAGGGTGGTGCATGCCAGCCATCGACCAAGGCCCCTTGCAAATAGTCGCTGGTGTTTTTCTCGGCCCCCAACAAGTTGCGCGGAGTGTGACAAGCGCCGCAGTGCGCCACGCCATTGACCAGGTACTCGCCTCGGTTCCAGGCTGCGCTTTGGCTGGCGTCATATCGGTAGGGGCTGGCTGGGTGAAACAAACCGTTCCACACCGCCATCAGGGGCCGCCAAGCCAAGCCTGCGGTCATGTGCGCGGGCGGCGTGGTTTGCGACACCGCGGGCTGGTGCATCAACCAGGCATACAAAGCCGTCATGTCCTCGTCGCTCAATTTGGCAAACGCGGTGTAGGGAAACACGGGGTACAAGGCGTGCCCATCGCGAGACACGCCTTGGCGCATCGCCCGTTCAAACGCCTCGTAAGACCAAGCCCCCAAGCCGGTGTGCATGTCGGGTGTCAAGTTGGTGCTGTACACCGTGCCAAAAGCAGTCTGGAAGGCTTTGCCACCCGCCAAGGGTTCGCCTTGGTCGCTGGTGTGGCAAGTGACGCAGTTGCCCAAGGCAGCCACCTGTGCGCCACGCGCCAACACCGCTGGGCTGACCTGTGGCGTGGAGCGCATACCAAGCCCTGGCAAGGCTGCGTTCCAACCCACCACGCTGGCAGCCAAACCCAGCACGGCCAAGGCGCTGCCCGTGGCTTGTTGCCAGCGCAAGCGCCAACCGCCGATGACACCCGGTTGGGCCGAGGGCGCGGGCTTCACCTCCTCGGCAGTCGGTGGGTGTGCAGCGGGCGCAGGCAATGGGTGCAGGGCCGCCCGCACCACCTCGGGGGTGAACGGTGGTTGGCGAAAGCGAATGCCGGTGGCATCAAAAATCGCATTGGCAATGGCTGCCGTGCCCGGCACCGATGAGGACTCGCCCGCACCGAGCGGGTCTTCCATGGGCTTGGGCATTTGCACGATTTCAATCACCGGCACCTGCTTGAAACCCAAGATGGGATAGCTGCCCCACTCTGCACTGGTGACACGGCCATCTTGCTCATCGGTTTGCACCTGCTCTGTCAAGGCGCGGCTGGTGGTCTGCAAGACATTGCCATGGATTTGCTGCTCGACGCCTTTGGGGTTGACCACCAAGCCGGCGTCATGCCCCACCACCACCCGCTTGACCTGGACCTCGCCGGTGGTTTTGTGCACCCAGACATCAGCCACCCAAGCGGCCCAGGCCGCGCCAAAGCCTGGCCATTTGCTGTGGGTGTAACGCGCATACGCCATGCCCTGCCCCACCAACCAATCGCCTTGGGGCGATTGTTGTTGCGCTTGGGTGTGCGCTTGCCAACCCGCTTTGTCGGCGGTGGCTTGCACCATGTCACGCGCACGTTCGTCGCTCAGGTGTTGCAAGCGGTATTGCAAGGGGTCCACACCGGCGGCGTTGGCCAACTCGTCCATGAAACTCTCATGCGCAAACGCATTGGGCAAGGCCGACACACCGCGCAGCCAAGAGGCGCGCAAGATGGGTGGCATGTCGTTGACGGTGACACGCAGATCAGCAAAGTCGTACGGAGGCCTGGCCGTGCGGTCACCCATCTCGAAAGCCTGCGCCGATGGCTCAACCGTGCGGGTCAGCAACAAGGCCAGCGTGGTCGCGCCATTGGAGGGGTAAGCGGTTTGGAAGT
>CAJBOO010000234.1 GCA_903956845.1 uncultured Burkholderiales bacterium | reverse complement strand
CGCATCCGCAACACCTTGCGCTTTTTGCTGGCCAATGTGAGCGACTTCAACCCCGCCACCGACAGCGTGCCGTTTGAGCAACTGCTGGAAATCGACCAATATGCGCTGTCGCGTGCCGCGCAAGTGCAGGCCGAGATCTTGGGCACACGCAATGCACACGGCGTGTTTGAGGGCGGCCACTTTGGACAGTACGAGTTCCACCCCGTGGTGTCCAAGTTGCAGCTGTATTGCTCAGAAGATTTGGGTGCGTTTTATTTGGACGTGTTGAAAGACCGCCTCTACACCACCGCGCCCAAGTCGCTGGCCCGCCGCAGTGCGCAAACCGCCTTGCACCAAATCACCCATGCCATGCTGCGCTGGATGGCGCCGTTCCTCAGCTTCACCGCCGAAGAGGCGTGGCGTGTCTTTGGCACCAGCGAATCCATCTTTTTGGAAACCTTCTCGGTCATGGGCGAGGTCAACACCGCGCTGGTGGAGAAATGGGCGCAGATCCAACAGGTGCGCGAACTGGCCAACAAAGAAATCGAGACCCAACGCAGCGCGGGCTTGATCGGCGCCTCCTTGCAAGCCGAGTTGACCGTGCATTGCGAAGGCGCCTTGCACGACACCCTGGCATCGCTGGGCGAGGACTTGAAATACGTGTTCATCACCTCGCAAGTGCGCTTGGTTCAAGGCCCCTTGAAGGTCGAGGTGCAGGTCAGCACTGCCACCAAGTGCGAGCGTTGCTGGCATTACGCCGACGACGTCGGCACCGATGCCGCCCACCCCAGCCTGTGCGGGCGTTGCGTGAGCAACCTGCATGGCGCGGGTGAAGTGCGCCACTGCGCTTAATGCCCATGGCCTCCCACAAAACCCCATCGATGACTGTTTGGCTGGGCCTGGCCTTGGTCATCTTGCTGGCCGATCAGTTCACCAAGGTGTTGATCGTGGGCAGTTTTCAACTGGGGGACAGCCAGACCGTCTCGTCTTTTTTCAATCTGGTGCGGGTGCACAACAGCGGGGCTGCGTTTTCATTCCTGGCCTCTGCCTCGGGTTGGCAGCGCTGGTTCTTCACCGCCATTGGCATAGGCGCTGCAGGCTTCATCGTGTATTTGCTGCGCAGCCACCCAGGGCAAAAACTGTTTTGCTTTGCGCTGGCGTTGGTGCTGGGCGGCGCGGTGGGCAATGTGATCGATCGGGTGTTGTATGGCCATGTGATCGATTTCCTGGACTTCCATTGGGATGCCTTGGCCCCCTTGTTTTTTGAAGGCCATTTTCCTGCCTTCAACATTGCCGACAGCGCCATCAGCGTTGGCACGGTGTGCTTGATCGCCGACGAGTTGTTGCGCGTCAGACGCGGCCTATAAACCACCCCTTGCTGCAGTGCAAGGCTTGACATGAAACTCGACACGCAAACAACCATCTTCATGATTTGCTTCGTGTACCTCATCTTGCACGGAGCGATTTGGTTGGCGCTGCAAGAGTACAGAAGCTTTCAAGTCAAGCTCTGGTGTGCGGCCGGCATGCTCAGCGGCATGGCTGTTGTGTTGCTGTCCATGCGAGGGCAGGTTGCTGATGTTTGGTTTTTCTACGTGGCCCAATTGCTGATGCTGGTCGGTAATGGGGGGCGCATGGTGGCTTTGCGCATGTATTTGCTGCCTGAAGTTCAACATCGCCGACAGCGCCATCAGCGTTGGCACGGTGTGCTTGATCGCCGACGAGTT
>CAJBOO010000233.1 GCA_903956845.1 uncultured Burkholderiales bacterium | reverse complement strand
GTCGGCTTTGTGCTCGGCGCCGTCCTCTCGGGTGCCTGCGGTTTCATCGGCATGAACGTGTCGGTCAAGGCCAATGTGCGCACCGCACAAGCCGCGACCAAAGGCATTGGCCCAGCGCTGGATGTCGCCTTCCGCGGCGGCGCCATCACCGGCATGTTGGTGGTGGGTCTGGGCCTCTTGGGCGTGACGGGTTTTTACTGGTACCTCACCAAAGGTGGCGTGCCTGCTGACGGCAAAGCGCTGGCTGGCATGCTCAATCCGCTGGTGGGCTTCGCCTTCGGCTCGTCGCTGATTTCCATCTTTGCCCGTCTGGGCGGCGGCATCTTCACCAAAGGCGCTGACGTCGGCGCTGACTTGGTCGGCAAGGTCGAAGCTGGCATTCCAGAAGATGATCCACGCAACCCTGCCGTGATTGCCGACAACGTTGGTGACAACGTCGGTGACTGCGCAGGCATGGCTGCTGACTTGTTCGAGACCTACGCCGTGACCCTGATCGCCACCATGGTGTTGGGCGCCTTGCTGGCCGGCACCGCCGGTCCCAACATGGTGCTCTACCCCTTGGTGCTGGGTGGCGTGTCCATCGTGGCTTCCATCATTGGCTGCTTTTTTGTCAAGGCCAGCCCTGGCATGACCAATGTGATGCCCGCGCTTTACAAAGGCTTGGCCGTCGCAGGCGGTCTGTCATTGATCGCGTTTTACTTCGTGACCCAATCCATGTTCCCCGCTGCTGTGGCCTTGCCTGATGGCAGGGCTTTGAGCGCCAGCGGCTTGTTTGGCGCCTGTGCCATCGGTTTGATCTTGACCGGCGCACTGGTATGGATCACCGAGTACTACACCGGCACCCAATACGCGCCCGTGCAGCACATCGCTCAGGCTTCCACCACCGGTCACGGCACCAACATCATTGCCGGCCTGGGTGTGTCCATGCGTTCAACTGCCTGGCCCGTGTTGTTTGTGTGTGCAGCCATTTACAGCGCCTTTGACTTGGGTGGTCTCTACGGCATCGCCATTGCAGCGACCTCCATGCTCAGCATGGCCGGTATCGTGGTGGCCTTGGATGCTTACGGCCCCATCACCGACAACGCAGGCGGCATTGCCGAAATGGCCGAGTTGCCTGACAGCGTGCGCGACATCACCGACCCGCTGGACGCCGTGGGCAACACCACCAAGGCCGTGACCAAAGGCTATGCCATTGGCTCTGCCGGTCTGGCCGCGCTGGTGCTGTTTGCCGACTACACCCACAAACTCGAGGGCTTGGGTGCACACATCACCTTTGATTTGAGTGACCCCAAAGTGATCATCGGTTTGTTCATTGGTGGCCTGATTCCTTACCTCTTCGGTGCGATGGCCATGGAGGCCGTGGGCCGGGCCGCCGGCTCTGTGGTGGTGGAAGTGCGTCGTCAATTCAGAGAAATCAAAGGCATCATGGACGGTTCGGGCAAGCCCGAGTACGACACCGCGGTGGACATGCTGACCACGGCAGCCATCAAAGAAATGATGATCCCCAGTTTGTTGCCCGTGGTCGCACCGATCGTGGTCGGTTTGGTCCTCGGCCCAGCGGCTTTGGGCGGTTTGCTGATGGGCACGATCGTCACCGGTCTGTTCGTGGCGATTTCCATGTGTACCGGTGGCGGTGCATGGGACAACGCCAAGAAGTACATCGAAGACGGGCACCATGGCGGCAAAGGCTCTGAAACCCATAAGGCAGCCGTGACAGGCGACACCGTGGGCGACCCTTACAAGGACACCGCCGGCCCGGCGATCAACCCCTTGATCAAGATCATCAACATCGTGGCGCTGCTGATCGTGCCCGTGATGATGCATTTCCATGGCGGCAGCCTGGCTGCCCCTGCGGCGGCGGCCACGCCCGCGGCCATCAGCGCCCCTGCTGAGGCCCCAGCTGCCCCGGCTGCTGAAGGCAAGTAAGGTCTTTTCTGGCCAACGTCCGTTGGCAGGAAGAGAAAAGCCCGCTTCGGCGGGCTTTTTTGTGGGTCCCTCAAAAGGGCCTGTTTGGTGAGGGTGGTCAGCAGGGACGGGGCTTGCAGCCGTTTTCTCGTATCACGTGCACAAACAATTGGGGTCAGATTCCAATTATTCTTCTTCAAGTCACGCTTTCGCCGCCCGCCATGGGGACTCATTTTTCTGGTCTTTCGCTCAAAAAATGGTCCCCAGGCCGTGCGGTGATTGGATGGGACTTGCATTGGTCCATAGTGACGCATGGCCTTCACCTCGGGAAGCACCTGACCCGCTCAAATCTGACACCCATACCCTGTAACAGGGCTTGCAAGGTTTCATGACAGCATATATGCTGTCATCTATGATCCGAATTGTCATCGATACCAATGTCTTTGTCGCAGGAATGCGATCTGCTGGTGGTGCTTCGCGGGTTGTATTGCGCAAAGCCCTGACAGGGCCATTCAAGGCCTTGTTTGGCAATGCACTTTGGCTCGAGTACCAAGATTTGCTGGGGCGCCCAGTTTGGGACAACTTATCGACCGATCAAGATCGCCGGGAGGTGATGGCCGCTTTGGCCAAGCAGGGTGAATGGGTCACGGTGTATTACGGTTGGCGTCCAAATCTGCCTGACGAGGGCGACAACCATCTGATTGAGCTTGCCTTGGCCGGTGGCGCACAAGCCATCGTCACCCATAATTTGTGTGATCTTCAAGGTGGAGACTTGCGCTTGGGCCCTCTACAGGTCATGACACCTGCACAATGTTTGGAGAAATGGATATGAGTACCCTGACCATCAGACTGCCAGATGAAACTGTGCAACGCTTGAAATCCTTGGCCCAAAGCCGGGGTTTGAGCATGAATAAATTGGTTGAGCAATTGAGCGCCCATGCTTTGTCGGCTTGGGACACGGAAAACCACTTTCGTGCGATGGCAGCGACTGGTGATGTCAATAAGGCTTTGGCCGTTTTAGACCGCCTGGATATCGCAGAGCAGGACCCAGGCCGTGCGGCTTTGAAGTAAGGGCTTGTCTCGCCTGCAATGGGTGGGTCGGGTAAGTCAGGGCACAATGTCGGGATGTCTGAACGTGTGATCCCCCTGCTCGACCAACGCAACCGCCCGGCCGTCGTTCCCTCCTCGCCCATCCCCGCCACTGGCTTGCTCGGCGACCAACGTGGCCGCCCCCTGCGCGACCTGCGTATCAGCGTGACCGACCGCTGCAACTTCCGCTGCAACTACTGCATGCCCAAGGAAGTGTTCAACAACGATTACACATACCTGCCGCATTCCTCGCTGTTAAGTTTCGAGGAGATCACCCGCGTCGCCCGCCTGTTCGTCTCGCATGGCGTGCAAAAACTGCGCTTGACCGGCGGTGAGCCGTTGTTGCGCAAAAACCTGGAAATCCTGATCGAGCAACTCGCAGCCCTGCGCACCCCCGAGGGCAAACCGCTCGATCTGACCCTGACCACCAACGGCTCGCTGCTGCGGCGCAAAGCAGCTGGCTTGAAAGCCGCTGGTTTGCAACGCGTGACCGTGAGTTTGGATGGCTTGGACGACGCCATCTTTCGCGCCATGAACGATGTGGATTTCCCCGTGGCTGATGTGCTGGATGGCATTGAAGCCGCCAAGGAAGCGGGCTTAGGCCAAGACGCCAAAGGCGGTTTCAGCGGCCTCAAGATCAACATGGTGGTCAAGAAAAGCACCAACCTGGGCGAGATCATCCCCATGGCGCGGCACTTCCGTGGCAGCGGTCTGACGCTTCGCTTCATTGAATACATGGATGTCGGCGAAACCAACGGCTGGCAAATGGACGAGGTGCTCCCCTCTGCCGACCTGATCAAACTGCTCCAAACCGAGTTTCCCCTGGTCCCGCTGGAAGCCAGCGCCCCTGGCGAGACTGCCCAACGCTGGGGCTACGCCAACGCGCAAGGCGTGTTCGACCCGAGCCTGGGTGAAGTGGGCGTGATCAGCAGCGTGACGCAAGCGTTTTGCGGCGACTGCAACCGCGCCCGCTTGTCCACCGAAGGCCAGCTTTACCTGTGCTTGTTTGCCGCGCAAGGCCACGACTTGCGCAGCCTGCTGCGCCATGGCGCATCAGACACCGACATCGCCTCCGCGATTGGCCTGATTTGGAACGAGCGTGATGACCGCTATTCCGAATTGCGCAGCCTGAACTTGCAACCCCCGCCCACGCCTGGCAAAAAACGGGTTGAGATGAGCTACATCGGCGGCTGAACCCAGCCGCACTGACGTCGCGATCACTTGCATGCAGACAGGGTCCCCCGTCGCGACACCCACCGCCACCCAGATCACCGGCTGGATCTTGGCGGGTGGTCAAGGCCTTCGGATGGACGGCGCTGACAAGGGTTTGCAGTTGTTCCAAGGTCAACCCTTGGTCCAACACAGCTTGGAGCGCCTGCGGCCACAGGTGAACACGGTGTGCATCAACGCCAACCGCCATGGGGATCAATACCGGGCATGGGGCTGCGAAGTTTTCCCAGACACCGAGCCAGGCTTTGCAGGGCCATTGATGGGGTTTCTGACGGGCTTAGAACACTGCCCGACCGAGTGGCTGGCGGTGGTGCCCTGTGACAGCCCCTTGTTTCCGCTGGATTTGGTGTCACGCCTGGCAGACGCAGCCCAAGGCCAGCAAGCCTTGATCGCGGTAGTGAATGCCCCGGAAACCAATCGGCAAGGCCACACCACCCTCAGGCCGCAGCCGGTGTTTTGCCTGCTGCACCGCAGCTTGAAAGACAGTTTGCGCGCCTTTTTAAGCCAGGGCGGGCGAAAGATCGACGCTTGGACTTCGCAGCACCCGCTGGCCTTGGTGGACTTCACCCAGGCAAGCCATGGGCACAGCGCGTTTGCCAACGCCAACACCTGGGCTGAACTGCAAACCCTTGAGCACCCCCCAGCTTGACAACGCCCTGCCCAGCGAATGGGGCAGGGTTTCAAGCCTGTGGGTCGTCACGCTGGTGAAGGCGTGGTGTCTTCAAATGGGGTGGTGTTCGGGCCGGGGGTGGCTTTGCGAGCGAACAGCGAGTACATGGTGGGCACGACGAAGATGGTGAGCAAGGTGCCCAAACTCATGCCGCCCACGATCACCCAACCGATTTGCTGACGGCTCTCTGAACCTGCGCCTTTGGCCAGCGCCAGTGGGATGGCCCCCAGCACCATGGCGCCGGTGGTCATCAATATCGGGCGCAGGCGCAAAGTGGCCGAGCGTTGCACCGCCTCGATCGCGCTCAAGCCGGTGGCACGCAGTTGATTGGCGAATTCAACGATCAAAATACCGTGCTTGGTGATCAAGCCCACCAAGGTGATCAGGCCAATCTGGCTGTAGACGTTCAAGGTGCTGCCGGTCCATTGCAGCGCCAGCAAGGCACCCACCATGGACAGCGGCACGGACAACAAAATCACGAACGGGTCGACAAAGCTTTCAAACTGCGCGGCCAATACCAAGAAGATGAACACCAGGGCCAACACGAACACGCCCGTGAGCGAACCCGAAGACTGCACGAACTCACGCGAATTGCCGTTGACATCGGTGCTGTAGCCGGTTTTCAGGTGTTTTTGCGTGACACCCTTCATGAATTCCAGGGCCTGACCCAAGGAATACGTGGGTGCCAAGTTGGCAGTGAAGGTGACGCTGCGGCGTTGCGAGAAATGGTTGAGTTCACGTGGCACCACCACTTCCTTGAGGTGCACCAAGGCAGACAAAGGCACCATGGTGTCAGCCTTGCCCCGAACGAAGATGTTTTCAATGTCCAAGGGGCTGTCGCGGTTGGCTGCAGCGGTTTGCACCACCACGTCGTATTGCTCGCCTTGGCGTTTGAACTGGGTCACAGTGCGCCCACCCATGGCGGTTTCCACCGCGCGGGCAATGGTTTCCACAGGCACGCCCGCGTCGGCGGCGCGTTCGCGATCAACCTCCAAGCTGATCTCAGGCTTGTTCAGACGCAAGTCCACATCGACGCTCAGGATGCCGGGGTTTTTGGCGATTTCGTCTTGCAAGGTCTTGGTGACCTTGGCCAGGTTTTCGTAGGAATCGTTGGTCAACACCACGAAGTTGAACGGGCGCTCTCGGAAGGCTTGGCCCAAGGATGGGGGGGTGATCGGAAACGCCATGACCCCTGGCAAACCTGCGACGCTGGGCATCATTTCGCGGGCCATGTCCAAAGTGCTTTTCTTGCGCTGGTCCCAGGGCAAGGCGCCCAAGAACACCGCGCCTTGCGCGACGGTGGGGTTGCCCACCACGGCAAAGAATTTGTCAAATTCGTTGTATTTGCGGCCAATTTTTTCCAGCATGTTGACGTACTTGGCGGTGTACTCCAAGGTGGCGCCATCGGGCCCGTTGATCACGATCAAGATCACGCCACGGTCTTCCATGGGTGAGAGCTCGCTCTTGGCGGCCTTGAGGAGCTGCCAGGAGCCGCCAGCGGCTGCCAACATGATGGCCACGACCAACCAACGGCGCGACAACTGCAGGCTGCCAATACGCCAGGAGGTCAAGGTCCAGTGGAGCAAGTGGCCATAACCACGGGTCAGACCATCCAAGCCGCGGCCAATGAGGCGGTCAAACCGACTCGGGTTGGGGTTGTGCTTGAGCAGCAAAGAGCACATCATGGGCGACAGCGACAAGGCCACCAAGCCCGAGACCATCACGGAGCCCGCCAAGGCCAAAGCGAATTCGGCAAACAAGCGGCCAGTGCGCCCGGGCGTGAATGCCAAGGGGGCAAACACCGCCACCAAGGTCAGGGTCATGGCAACCACCGCGAAACCGATTTCACGCACGCCTTTGATGGCAGCGGCAAACGGTTCCATGCCCTCTTCGATGTAGCGGTAAATGTTCTCCAACACCACGATCGAATCGTCCACCACCAAGCCAATCGCCAGCACCAGCGCCAGCAATGTCAAGGAATTGATCGAGAAACCAAACAGCGCCATCAGCGCGAAGGTGCCGATCAGGGACACGGGAATGGTGATCAGCGGAATGATGGAGGCGCGCAGGGTGCGAAGGAAAAAGAAGATCACCAGCGACACCAAGGCCGCGGCTTCGAAGATGGTTTGAAATACCGCTTCGATGGACTTTTCAATGAACACCGACGAATCGTTGGCCACTTCGATCTTCACGCCCGGTGGCAGGTTTTCTTGGATGCGCGGGATCATGGCGGTGATCGCCTTGCTCAGCTCCAAGGGGTTGGCGGTGGCATTGCGCAAAACACCCAGCGCGATGGCTTCGTTGCTGTTGTAACGAACAGAGAAACGCTCGGCCAAGGGGCCTTGCTCGATGCGGGCGACGTCACCCAGGCGCACCGGCATGCCGTTGACGGTGCGCACCACGATGTCTTGAAACTCTTCGGGTTTGCGCAAATCGGTAGAGGTGGTCACGTTGAATTCACGCGACTGGCTCTCGACTCGGCCGGCGGGTACCTCGACATTGGAGCGGCGCAAAGCCTCTTCGACATCCTGCGAGGTCAAGCGATAGGAAGCCAAGCGATCGCTGTCGAGCCACACACGCATGGCGTACTTGCGCTCACCAAACACCCGCACATCGGCCACGCCCGGCGCGGTTTGCATCATGGGCTTGGCAATCCGGTTGGCCAAGTCGCTCAGCTGCAGGGTGTTCATGGTGTCAGAGCTGAAGGCAATCCAGATGACGGGGAAGGCGTCGGCTTCGACTTTGGAGATGACGGGCTCTTCGATGTTCACCGGCAAACGCTGACGCACCCGAGAGACCTTGTCGCGCACATCAGCCGCTGCGGCATCTGGGTCGCGGGTCAATAAAAACTTGACCGTGATCTGGCTTTGTTCTTGGCGGCTGATGGAAGAAATGACATCCAGCCCTTCCACACCCGAGAGCGAATCTTCCAGCACCTTGGTGACCTGGGACTCCATCACCGCGCTGGACGCGCCGATGTAGCGGGTCTCGACCGTGACCGTGGGGTTGTCGATCTTGGGGTACTCGCGGATGACCAAGCGGTTGAAGGAGACCACGCCGACCAAAACAATCAGCAGGGACAAGACGGTCGCGAAGACCGGGCGGCGTATCGACAGCTCAGGCAGTTGCATGTCAGTTCCTGGTTTCGACCACGCGCAGCGCTGTGCCGTCTTTTTGCAAACGGTGTTGTCCAGCGACCACCACGGTGTCGGTGCCGCTCAAACCCGACAAGATTTCTACCTTGCCAGGACGACGTGCCCCCAACTTGACCTCGGTGCGCAGCGACACCAGCTTGGTGTCAGGCGGCAAGGGTCCTGCGTTGGGTACAGCCTCTGGCGGCACGGCTCGTATCACGAACTGCTTGCCGCCCATGGGCACGATGGCTTCTTCGGGGACGGACAAAGCGGCTTGCTTCATTGCGAACAAAGCGTTCACGCGGGCAAACATGCCGGGACGCAAGGGGCCGTTGGCCACTGCTTTGTCGTTGGCCATCGCGGGACCAGCCGGGCACACCGCTTCGGCAGAACCTGCCGCAGCCACCGGTTTGGCGGTCACGGCGGCGGTGTCTTTGGCAGCAGATTTGGTATCGGCTGGGTTCGGCAAGACCGCACGCACACCGATAGAACGGCCATTGGCGTCGATCAGCGGGTCGATGGCTTCAATGCGGGCGTAGAAATTGCGGCCTGGGAGTGAATCGATCGCCACTTCCACGGTTTGCTTCAAGCCCACTTTGCCTTGGTATCGCTCAGGCAAACGGAAATCGACATACAAAGCGCCCAAGTCTTCCAGGTTGACCAGGTCGGCGCCATCTTTGACATAGTCACCCACGTTGACCGTGCGGATGCCCAAGGTGCCGGCATAGGGCGCGACGATGCGCATGCGCTGCCAACGAGCGCAGCTGAGCGACAACTGGGCTTGGGCAACGGACAAGCTGGCCTGGCTTTCATCCAGGGCGCGCTGGGCGATGAAGTTTTGTGCCACCAATTCTTGGTTGCGCTTGTGGTTGGCCTGGGCGATGCCCACCTGGGCTTGTGCTTGTTGCACTTCAGCGCGCTGCAAGCTGTCGTCGAGCTGCACCAAGGTTTGGCCAGCGTGCACTCGGCTGCCATCGGTGAAGCCCAAGGCAGTCACGCGCCCGGCGACTTCCGGGCGCACCATGGTGTTTTGTTTGGATTTCAAGGTGCCCACGGTTTGGGCGTCGTCGCGCAGGGGCGCGGTTTCTACCAAGGCCACTTCCACACCCATGGCGCGGGGTGGGCTGGGAGGGGCACCAGCGGCGGCACCGGGTGCACCTGCGGCAGGCGGTGACCCGGCGGGTGCTGCTCCGGCGGGTGGGGTTGTACCGGCAGGCGCAGCAGCGGGGGCAGCACCAGCGGGGGTGGCGGTCGCCACGGGTTTGTGTTGGTAATACCAGCCTCCGACGGCAGCAACAGCGATGGCAACGATGGCAAGTGCGGTTTTGGTGTTCTTTTGGGACATGAGGCTGGGAGATGGGTTAACCGAATGAGCCCATTATCAACCTCTTTGCACCGTGCGAACCCCCTCGTTGGCCAGCGCATCGGCACGCTCATTACCGGGGTCGCCAGAGTGGCCCTTGACCCAATGCCAAGTGAACGCGTGTCCGCTTTGCGACAGCAATTCATCCAGGATGCGCCACAAATCTTCGTTCTTTACCGGTTGTTTCGCTGCGGTGCGCCAGCCACGCGCTTTCCAGCCAGCCATCCATTCGGTGATGCCTTTGCGGACGTATTCACTGTCCATGTAGAAGTCCACTTGGCAAGGACGGTTCAAGGCCCGCAAGGCTTCGATGACCGCGGTCAGCTCCATGCGGTTGTTGGTGGTTTGGGATTCACCACCAAATAAATCTTTCTCAACCGTGCCGTAGCGCAAAAACACCCCCCAGCCTCCCGGGCCTGGGTTGCCTTTGCAAGCCCCGTCGGTGTAGATGACCACGCGGTTCATGCTCGGTTCTCCTGGGTTTTGGCCACGCTGTCGCTGCTGCTGGCGTTGGCCGATGATTGGGCGGTAGGCACTGGCTTGCCCGCACGGGCCTTGGCTTGTTTCCACACGGGGCCCATGAGACGCATGCCCCGCACCCGCTTGATGGCCACCAGGAAATACACCGAGCCCACAATCGGCCACCAACGCTCGCCCGCCTTGTCCATCCAGGCAAAGCGTTTGAGCCAGGTCGGGTTTTGTACCGAGGGGCGGTAGCAGCCGAATTGACCCGCTTCCACCTCAAAACTCAGCAAACGCAACCAGTCGCGCAGCCGCCAGTAACCAATGAAGTCCTGGGTAGGCGGCAAAAAGGGGCGCGGCATCCCCAAACGGGCATACCAACGGGCCCGCTGTGTGCGCAGGCCCCATAAGCTGACCGGATTGAAGCCGCTGATCACGACCCTGCCCTCGGGCACCAACACCCGCTCGACCTCGCGCAAGGTGGCGTGGGGGTCCAGACTCAACTCAAGGGTGTGGGGCAAGACCAGCAAGT
The DNA here is from genome assembly GCA_903956845.1 of uncultured Burkholderiales bacterium. Lineage (GTDB taxonomy): Bacteria > Pseudomonadota > Gammaproteobacteria > Burkholderiales > Burkholderiaceae_C > Limnohabitans. The sequence continues at coordinate 17,059 of CAJBOO010000233.1, read as the reverse complement.
CCAAGCTTTGGTCGGCAAATGGCAAAGCCACGGGATCGGCCAGCAAGGCAGGCGCCGCCCGGGATGAATCGGCTGTGGCATGGGGCGAAGCCAGCGCAGCGCTTTCGGCCGTCCAGCAATGCCGAATACGGCTATTGCGTAAAGCGGGCAAGTCGGACAATCCCAGCTGCAAGCCATGAAAGCCAAACACATCGGCCACGGCCTGGTCAAATTGCGCACATTCCCATGCTGACAGGTAAAGACCTGCAGGTGTTTTGAGCCAATCGGTCAAATCGGCAGGACTTCCTATAATTTGCGGTTGCATGATTGTGTTGATGGTCTGCCTGCATGATGTTCATGCCAGTGGTCATGCCGGTGTCTTGGCTGGCCATTCTATTCACCCACAGAGGGTTTGAGCCTGTGCTTGTCAGGCCCTCTTGAGCAAAGTCCCGATGACCGCTTTTCCTCGCCACCCAGGCATTTGTTTGTTCCTTGTGTTGTCTTTGAGCCCGCTGTTGGCCAGCGCAGAGTCCAACCCGACCGTCACCACCAACCCGGTGGACAACCTCTCCCTGATTGAATCGGCTCCCCTGAGTGGGACTGGCATCGCTGAAGTGGATGTGCCCACCGACCTGTGGGACCGGATTCGGCGGGGTTTTGCCATGCCTGACCTGACAGTGGACCAGGTCCAAGACCGTGAGCGTTGGTATGTCCAGCGCCCCGATTACATCGAGCGCATGACGGCCCGCTCGAGCAAGTACCTCTATCACATCGTTGAAGAACTCGAGTCGCGCAACATGCCCACCGAGCTGGCCTTGCTGCCCTTCATTGAAAGCGCCTTCAACCCCCAGGCCGTGTCGTCAGCCAAAGCCAGCGGCATGTGGCAATTCATGCCCCGCACCGGCAAAGACTTCGACCTGAAACAAAACGCCTTCCGTGACGATCGCCGCGATGTGCTGGCCTCGACCCGCGCCGCGCTGGACTACTTGCAGCGTTTGCATGGCATGTTTGGCGACTGGCATTTGGCACTGGCCGCTTACAACTGGGGCGAAGGCAATGTGGGCAAAGCCTTGGCACGCAACCAACGTCTGGGTGAACCCCTGGCCTACACCGATTTGCGCATGCCCGCAGAAACGCGCATGTACGTGCCCAAGTTGCAGGCCATCAAAAACGTGGTGGCCAACCCAGACGCCCTGGGTGTGAAATTGCCCAACATCCCCAACCACCCTTATTTCCAAAGCGTGCCGCTGCCGCGTGACATGGACGTGGCCTTGATTGCCAAGCTCGCCGACGTGCCGCTGGATGATTTCAAGGCGCTCAACCCGTCTGCCCACCGACCTGTCTTGCTGGCGGGGGGCACACCGCAGATATTGCTGCCTTGGGACAACGCTGATGTGTTCAAGCGCAACATGGCCGAACACAGCGGCAAATTGGCCAGCTGGACCGCCTGGGTCGCCCCTAAAAACATGAAGGTGGCCGAGGCGGCCAAACGCGTAGGCATGAGTGAAGAGGAGTTGCGCAACGTCAACAAAATCCCGCCACGCATGTTGATCAAGGCAGGCTCTGCGCTCTTGGTGCCGCGTGCCCTTCACCACGACAAAGACGTGTCTGCCAAAGTGGCGGACAACGGCCAGCTCAACTTGGCCCCGGAATTGCGTTTGCGCAAACAAGTGGTCACCGCCCGCAAAGGCGAGTCCTTGGCGGCCCTGGCCAAGCGCTACAAAGTCACTGTGGAGCAAGTGGCTGAGTGGAACAACATCGGCGTGAATGCCTCGCTTAAAAAGGGCCAAAGGGTCACTTTGATGTTGCCTGGCAAAGCGAAAAGGACCAAAGCCGCGCCCGCGCAGCGCCGCCAAAAAGCCGCACGCTGATGGGCCAAAGGCCTAGGCGGCAAATCGCTTTTTGGCCTGCACCGCGAATTGGTTGGTGTAGGTGGGGCCCCCATCGTTGCGAGCTGCTTTGAATTGCGGCTCCAGCACGTTGCGCAAGCGCAGCGCCGTTTGGGCGGCATCGGTGCTCATCACACCATCCATGGCAAAACTCTCTCGCATGTTCTCCACCGCGCTCAGGTAGACCGCTCGGTCGAGCAAAATGGGGTTGTCAATCATGTTGCGCAGCAAGTCTGAGGGGCCTGCGGTGCGCAGCCACTTGAGCGAGCGGGACACCCCAGACACCAGCGCTTGGCACACCTGCGGGTGTTTGTTCACCATAGCTTGAGAAACGATCAGGCAGTTGCCTGGCATGGGCCCAGCAAACAAGCGCTGGGTTTCTTTGGCCGAGCGGAAATTGCGAACAATGTCCACATCCCCTTTTTTCTCGAGCAAGGTCATTGCTGGGTCTTGCATGCACAAGGCATCCACCGTGCCATTGCGCAAGGATGCAATCGCATGGCTGGCGCTACCCATTGCGACATAGTGGACCGACGCCGGGCTGTCACCTGCCAAGACCATGGCGTAATCCACACACCGACGGGCTTGGGAATCGAGTTCCATCACGCCCACGCGTCGACCTGCCAAATCGGGGATGCGCTTGAAGATGGGCATGGTTTTGCGTGACACCCCCAAGGCCAACTGGGGGGTGCGCCCGATTTGCATGATCGACACACCCCCAAAATCTTTACGAGGCACCACAAGCACCTGGTCATAGGGAGCCGACCACGCTTGCAACCCGCCCGAGCTAAGTGACTCCAGGGACATCGCCGAGCTGGCTTGGTCAAGGATGTCCACACTCAAACCCTCGGCTTTGAAAAACCCCAAGTGTTCGGCCAACAGCACGGGCAAATGCGTGAGCGATGAGCTGTCGTTGACCAACAGGGTGAGCTTGGGCCATTCGGTCGGCGCTTGAGCCAAGGCGACAGAGACGCCCAGCGCACCACCCAACAGGGCTAAGGTGACCTGGCGGCGGTTCATGCCACGCGGACAAAACAAAGGCGACTGGGACAACGTCATCCCAAGAGCTTATCTGCCTGACAAACCAAGCGCATCGGTAGCTTCCCGCTTGGTGAAACCCCCTGCTTCAGGTGCTGCGTCGGTCCACCAAGGCGTGGGCAATGGTGCCCAGGTCCACGTACTCGAGTTCGCTGCCCACGGGCACGCCACGCGCCAAACGGGTGACGGCCAGGCCTTTGCGCTTGAAGACCTCACTCAAGACATGGGCTGTGGCCTCGCCCTCGGCCGTGAAATTGGTGGCCAAGATCACCTCTTGGATCACGCCATCGCTCACCCGCTCGATCAGCTTTTGCATGCCAATGTCTTTTGGGCCAATGCCCTCGATCGGGTTGAGTTTGCCCATGAGCACAAAGTACATGCCTTTGTAAGCTTGGGTGCGCTCCATGGCGGATTGGTCGCTTGGGGTTTCCACCACGCATAAGCGTGTGAGGTCACGGCTGGTGTCTTGGCAAGTGCCACACACCTCAAACTCGGTCAGGGTGTGGCACTGGGCGCAGTGGCGCACCGCGTCTACCGCGTTAGACAAGGCCTGCGACAGCAGTTGTGCGCCTTCGCGGTCATGCTGCAACAGGTGAAAGGCCATGCGCGAGGCCGAGCGCTGCCCCACCCCAGGCAAGCGTTTGAGCGCTTGCACCAAGGCTTCGAGCGCGATGTGGTCGCGCATCAGAAGGGCAATTTCAAGCCACCGGGCAGACCAGGCATGCCGCCGGTCAGCTTGCCCATCTTGGCTTCAGTGGTTTCGTCCGCTTTGCGGGATGCGTCGTTGAAGGCCGCTGCAATCAGGTCTTCGAGCATGTCTTTGTCGTCGGTCATCAAACTGGGGTCGATGGTGACCCGCTTGACCTGGTGTTTACAGGTCATGAGGATTTGCACCATGCCCGAGCCGGACTCGCCGGTGACTTCAATGAAAGCCAATTCTTCCTGGGCTTTTTTCAAGTTGTCTTGCATGGCCTGGGCTTGTTTCATCAAGCCGGCGAGTTGTCCTTTGTTGAACATGGGTGTCTTTCAGTGAGGTAAGGGTTTGATGGAACCGGGGACGATTTTGGCGTCGTAATCTTGGATCAGCTTTTGAATGTCGGGGTCATTCAGGATGGCGGCTTCTGCCGCCTGCTGCCGCTCGAGCTTGTGGGCGGTGATGCGCTTGGCCGGGGTGTCTTGCACTGGGCCGACTTGCACCGACAGCGTGACCGCATGCCCCAAAGACTGCAAGGCCAACTGCAGCCGCTCTAGGTTGTTCGGTGTGTTGAGCGATTCGCGCTCAACTTGCAACAGCCAACTGCCCGCGTCTTGTCGGACACATTGCGATTGCATGGCCAATTCGCGGGTCATGGCTTGGATCAGCTGGGCCTTGACCATGTCTTGCACCACGGCATACCAGGCTTCGCCCAAAGGGGTCGCTTGCCATGTCTCGCTGACCGCCGGGGGGCGCGCAGGCGCAGGTGTTGCCGCTACCGCTGCTGGGGCCAAAACCGGGCGTGCAGGCGTTGTGGCTAAAGCAGGCGCAGGCGGGGGAACCGGGCGAGCAGCAGGCGCAGTAGCCGGCGTTTCAGCGGATTTCAGTGTTTTTTTTTCAGCCTCGCCCTGGGGCTTGAAGGCCAAGAGCCGCAACAAAACCATGCTGAGCGCGGCGTATTCATCGGGCGCGAGACCAAGCTCTGCGCGGCCGTGCAAACACAGGCTGTAGAGCAACTGGGTTTCGTCCGCAGGCATTTGCTGTGCCAAAGCGACGATGCGCAAAGCGTCTGGGTCGGGATCGGTTTGTGCCGAGCTCAGGTCAGGCACGGCTTGGCAGACCGCCATGCGCTGCAGCACCATGCTCATTTCTTCCAACAGCGAACTGGCTGACAAACCCCATTGGCGCAGCGACTCGCAGGTGTTGACCACGGTCAGGCCATCGCCTTGGGCCAGGGCTTCAATGAAGGTGAACACATGGCTGCGGTCCACGCTGCCGAGCATGTCGCGCACCGTGGGCTCTTGCAAGGCGCCGTCGCCAAAGGCAATGGCTTGGTCGGTGAGGGACAAGGCGTCGCGCATCGAGCCACGCGCCGCACGGGCGATCAGGCGCAGGGCTTGCACATCGGCCTGGATGTGTTCGTCCCCCAGCACCTGCCCCAAATGTTCAACGATGGTTTCAGGGGCCATGGGACGCAAATTGAATTGCAAGCAGCGCGACAGGACCGTGACAGGCACTTTGTGCGGGTCGGTGGTGGCCAATACGAATTTCAAGTACTCGGGCGGCTCTTCCAAGGTTTTGAGCATGGCGTTGAATGCTGTGTTGCTCAGCATGTGCACCTCGTCGATCATGAAGACCTTGAAGCGGCCTTGCACCGGTTTGTAAACCGCTTGCTCCAGCAGCTGCTGCACCTCGTCTACGCCCCGGTTGGAGGCGGCATCGAGCTCGGTGTAATCGACAAAGCGCCCAGCATCGATCTCGGTACAGGCGGCGCAAACGCCGCAGGGCTGATCGGTGATGCCGGTTTCGCAATTGAGGGATTTGGCCAAAATCCGCGAGACCGTGGTCTTGCCCACACCGCGTGTGCCGGTGAACAAATACGCGTGGTGCAGGCGCTGTGAGCGCAGGGCATTGGTGAGCGCCTGCACGACATGCGATTGCCCCACCAACTGTTCGAAAGTTTTGGGACGGTATTTGCGGGCCAGCACCAGATAGGACATCCGTTCATTCTACGGGGCGTACAATTTCCGCTGACGGGCCTTCCCGCATGGTGAAGCGGCCAACCGGGTCAGGTGGGGAACCAAGCAGCCCTAACTGTGGAGCCAGTGCTGGGGTCAAGGCTCGTCAACTTCCCCTTTATCTCTATTCAACGGTATTTTTAATGCCGAGAAAATAACATATTCGCGCTACCGATCTCGTCATACCACCACAGCTTCAATTCCTTTTTTCTCAATGATTTGAAGCAACTTCGCAGCCGCGCCGCCAGGATGTTTGCCTGAAGCTGGCGATTCCCATTTTTGGATGGTGGATGGTGTGACATTCAAAAAACCAGCAAACACCGCCTGGCTCATTTTGGCCTTTTTCATGCGAATGGCCGCCACACGCTCAGCGGTGTATGTGGGTGGCGCAGTGCCGAGCGCTTTGATTTGTGACAAATGCTTCATGGACACCAAGCCTTTTTGGGAAAGCAAGGTTGCCATTTCAATCATTTCATCAGCAACGCGGTCTTTTGGTTTTTTAGTTGTCATGGTAAATCTCCTCAATGTATCCATCGTTGATGGCCTCTTCAATTTGCGGAAGAGAGGCTGTTTGTAAATCTTCGGCAATCAGCAGCGCCTGGGCCACCGACACGGCTGAAAAATCTGTTCCGGGTTCATTTTTTGAACGTCCTGCCATGAAAAAAATCCCGATCGGACTTTGTTTGGCCACAAGGGTTCGCGTTGAACCTCGCTTGCCTTGTCCGGCCATAGCGATGCGTTTTTTGCACACACCACCACCAAGATCTGCTTCATATTGTCCAAGCCCAATCTCTTTTGCTGCCGCGAGCAACTGCGCGTCGGTCAAGATCTTCTTGGCCCAGCGAGAAAAAGTTTTTAGCTTGAACACGCGCTTGTCTTTCATGGATTAAACCATAGCACTTTATGCAATAGCCTGCAAGCTGCCCCTCCCAGGGTTGAGTTGCTATAGTTTTGCTTCAACTCTTTCAGGCACCTCCATGCTGCGTTTCGCTGCCAACCTCTCCATGCTTTACCCAGAACACGGTTTCCTCGACCGGTTTGCGGCGGCCGCACAAGACGGCTTCACCGCGGTGGAGTTCATGTTTGGCTATGACTTCCCCGCCCCAGACATCGCCCGCGCAGCCCAAGACGCGGGTGTGGCAGTGGTGTTGTTGAACGCCCCGCCCGGCGGGCAAGACACCCACAGCATTTCGCAAGCGTGGGGCCAGGGTTCGCGCGGCACGGCTTGTTTGCCGGGGCGCGAGGCCGAGTTTCAAAACGGCGTGCTGTTGGCGCTGGAGTATGCGCAAGCCTTGAACTGCCCGCAGATCCATGTGCTGGCCGGTGTGGTGCCGCCCGAGCACCAAGCGGGCTCTGCCCTGCCCCTGGCCTTACAAACCAGCCATGCCTATGCCGCCACCAATAGCGCGATGCGCGACACGTATCTGAGCAACCTGCGCTGGGCGGCCGAACAAGCCGCGCAAGCTGACAAAACCATCCTCATCGAGCCGATCAATGGCCGCGACATCCCGCACTATTTTTTGAACCGCCAAGCCGATGCCCATGCCATCGTGCAAGCCATTGACGCACCCAACCTGAAAGTGCAATTCGACCTCTACCACTGCCAGATTGTGGAAGGTGATGTGCTCAACCAATTACGCCACTGGCTGCCCACAGGGCGGGTGGGTCATTTGCAAATCGCTGGCGTGCCCCTTCGCCAAGAACCTGACCAGAGCGAATTGCACTACCCCACGGTGTTTGACACCCTGCGAGAGCTCAAGTGGACGGGGTGGATTGGCTGCGAATACCGTCCAGCACGCGGCGCAGTCGCCGGTGGCACGACCGCCGGCTTGGGCTGGATGCATCCATGAGTGACTTGCCTGTGCTGAACATCTCGGCCTACCTGTTCACACAGATCGACGACACCCACGGCCTGCAGGCGGTGTGCATGGCGCAAGCCCAGGCTCGCCAATTGAAAGGCACCGTGCTGATCGCCGAAGAAGGCATCAACCTGTTTTTGGCCGGGCCGCCTGAGGATGTGCGCGGCTGGGTCAACTGGCTGCGACTCGACCCGCGTTTTGCCAGCCTTGCGCCCAAGGAGAGTTGGTCTGCCCGTCAGCCGTTCAAAAAGCTGCTGGTGAAAGTGAAAAACGAAATCATCCGCATGAACCACCCGACCATTCAGCCCCAGCACGGCAGAGCACCCGCTGTGCCAGCGGCCACGGTCAAGCGTTGGCTGGACCAGGGGCACGACGACAACGGCCGCCCCGTGGTCACGCTCGACACCCGCAATGACTTCGAGGTCGATGCCGGCGCTTTTGAAGGTGCGATTGACTGGCGCATCACCAAATTCAGCGAATTCCCCGAGGCAGCCCAAGCGCACTTGGAGACGCTCAAAAACAAAACCGTGGTGAGCTACTGCACGGGTGGCATACGCTGCGAAAAGGCTGCGATTTATTTGCGCGAACTCGGTTTGGCAGATGTGTACCAGCTCGAGGGCGGCATCTTGAAATACTTCGAGGAGGTGGGCAGCGCCCACTACAAGGGCGACTGCTTTGTCTTCGATGAGCGCCGGGGGGTACACCCGGATTTATCGGCATTGAAAGACGAAGCCTGACCAGGCTCTCGACGTCAAGGTGCCGTGAAACGCCGTGCTTGGGCGGTCGGTCTAGTTGCCGTCGTCCAGCACTCCCAAGACGTCTGAACGGAACTCGCGGTTGTACAAAATCGCCACGATCAAGAGCGTGGTCATGACAAAGATCATGGGCGAGAAAAACCAGCCCATGACCGCGAAAGAAAAATAGTAGGAGCGCAGTCCGTCGTTGAAGGTTTCAGCGGCCAAGCCGGTCATGGCCGCGACGCGATGGGCATAGTCCATTTGCTCTTGCGGGTGCGCCATGAAATGCTCAGGCGAAGGCAAGGCGCCGATCATGAGCGAGACGAAGGTGTATTGCCGCATCGACCATGAAAAGCGAAAGAACGCGTAGGTGAAGATGGCGATCAAGACCAAGATCTTGAACTCGAACACCAAGATGGGCGTGGCTTGCGAAAACGGGATTTCACGCACGAACTCGGCGGCCTTGTCGGTGGTGCCCATGAGTGCCAGCAAACCGCCCATGATCAGGATGGTGGTGCTGGAGAAAAACGCGGGTGTGTTCGAAAGCGTTTGCGTGATGATGCCGTCGAGGACACGAGGGTCACGGGTCAGCGACACCTGGATCCAACGCAGTCTGAATCGGTTGGTGGCCGCCAAGATGGAGGGGCGACTCACCGACCAGCGACTGGCGAATTGGGCGTAACCAATCCAGGCAGCCACAAAAAACAACAACACCAGCCAATCGGCCCAGGGGAGCAAGCTCAGTATTTTCATGAACTCATGCTACCCCAGGCTCTGCAAAAGCAGCTCAGCCGCGCAGTTTGGCCGCCACGTGGGCCACACGCTCGCCGTAGGCTTTGGCCGTGTCCAAGTCACCTTGGGGAATGTCCGCTGCGGGGCTGGTGGGACCGACTTGCGCCATCACACCCGAGTTGGACCCGATGCGGTTGATGTTGCCGTCGTTCATGGATGGCTGACCCACCCACACCATGCCTTGTTGCATGGCCAGGGTGATGAAGTATTGGATGGTGGACAGTTTGTCACCGCTGGGGCTGGCGGAGATGGTGAAACCGCCAGCCACTTTGTCTTTCCAAGCGCCGCTCATCCATTGCTTGGAAGTGGCATCGGCGAATTTTTTGAATTGCCATGAAGCCATGCCCATGTAGGTGGGTGAGCCGAAGATGATGGCGTCGGCCGCGTTGATGGCGGTCCAGTCAGCCTCGCTTAAGTTGCCTTCGGCATCGATGGCGATCAACTGGGCTTTCGCGCCTTCAGCCACAAATTGGGCAACGCGCTGGGTATGGCCGTAGCCGGAATGGTAGACAACAACTGTTTTGCTCATGGGTTCTCCTGGTAAGCAATGAAAAAATCAAGGGGCTAAATCGAACACCAAGACTTCGGCGTCTTGGCCTTGGCTCAATTGCAATTGGGCTTCTTGCGCCACCAACAAAGCGTCACCGGCTTGCAGGTGTTGGCCGTTGACGTGCAAGTCGCCTCGCACCAAAAACACATAGGCTTTGCGCTGAGAGTCCAGCGCCAGCGTGGCGGTTTCCGCACCGTCAAACAGGCCTGCATACAAGGCGGCATCGGCATGGATCTTCACCGCATCCCCGGTGGGCGCATGGCTGGCAATCAAAGCCAAGGCGCCGCGCTTGCTGCTGGGTGTAACGGTTTTCTGCTCATAACTGGGCGGGATGCCGCGCACATTCGGCAGAATCCAAATTTGCAAAAAATGGGTTTCTTCGCCTTGGGCGTGGTTGAACTCGCTGTGCTTGACACCCGTGCCTGCGCTCATGCGTTGCACATCACCTGGCGGAATGCCTTTGACATTGCCCATGCTGTCTTGGTGGGCCAAATTGCCCGACAACACATAGCTGATGATTTCCATGTCCTGGTGACCGTGGGTGCCAAAACCGGTTTCGGGCGCGATGCGGTCTTCGTTGATGACGCGCAGGTTGCCCCAACCCATGTGCGCCGGGTCGTGGTAACCAGCAAATGAAAAGCTGTGGAAGGACTTGAGCCAACCGTGGTCGGCGTAGCCTCGTGCAAGGGATGGGCGAAGTGTCAGCATGGCGTTGAGGTCTGTGTTGGAGTGAACTTTAGGACAACGGGGTCTGCATCAAGACCGCTGAAATTGATGGCATCATTCAAATCATTTGAACGAAAAGACCTTGACCATGCCCTCAGCCCGCGATGTTTTGACCCCAGACGCCCTGACCATGCTGCAAACCATTGCCCAGCATGGCAGCTTTGCCGCCGCTGCGCGTGAGATGGGCGTGGTGCCCAGCGCCTTGAGCTACCGAGTGAGGCAAATGGAAGAAGCGCTCGACGTGCTGCTGTTCAACCGGGCCTCGCGCCAGGCCAAGCTCACGGCGGCCGGACAAGAACTGCTGAGTGAGGGCATGCGCTTGTTGACCGACATGGACAGCATCGCACACCGGGTCAAACGCGTGGCCACGGGTTGGGAGAGCCAGTTCACCGTGGTCTACGACACCATCATCGACCCCAGCGTGGTGATGGACTTGAGCCAAGCGTTTTACGCAGCCAACCCGCCTACCCGACTGCGTCTGCGGCACGAGACCTTGAGCGGCACGGTCTACAGCCTGACCTCGGGCCAAGCCGATTTGGCGATCGGTGTGCCCATGAACGCCACCAACGTGGTGGGGCTGCGCTTGGCCGAACTGGGCCCAGTCATGCCCTTTGTGTTCGCGGTGGCACCCCAACACCCCCTGGCCAGTGCGCCCCAGCCCTTGACCGATGAATTGATCCAGGCCCACCGTGCGGTTGCGGTGGCTGACTCGATCCCGCAAGGCAATGGTGTCACCATCGGCCTGTTGGCAGGCCAAGACGTGTTCACCGTGCCCAGCATGGGGGCCAAGCTGGATGCCCAGTTGCGCGGCTTGGGGGCGGGGTTTTTACCTGAGCCTTTGGCCAGACCCTATTTGGATACGGGTGCTTTGGTCGAATGCCAGGTGTTGCGTCCGCAGCGGATTGGGCAGATGGGCTATGCCTGGCGTGAAGTCGCCCAAAGCAAGGGACAGCCCGCCGGCGACCGGGCCTTGCAATGGTGGCTCACGCAATTGCAAAAGCCCAGAACGCGTTTGGCATTGTTGGGGCAAGCCAGCACCCACAAGCAGGCCACATCGGTGTAGAGTGCAAGCATGAAAAAAACAGCTGTCATCGGGGCCGGTATGGCCGGCATCACCGCCGCGCGCACCTTGGTGCAAGCGGGTCACCGCGTCACCGTGTTCGAGAAAAGCCATGGTGCGGGCGGGCGCATGTCCACGCGGGAAACCGCTTACGGCAGCTTTGACCATGGCACCCAGTATTTCACCGTGCGTGATCCGCGTTTCCTGAAGGCACTCACCGAGGTGCCGGGCACACAGGCCATTTGCCGCGCCTGGAGTGCCAATGCTGTGCGTGTGCTCGATCCCCTGGGTCGGGTGATTGAAGCCGCTTTGCCCCTGCGGGAGCCGCATTTTGTGGCCAGCCCTGGCATGAACGCCTTGGTGCGGCATTGGGCCAAGCCCTTGGCGGACCTGGGCCAATTGCAGGTCAAAGCCCAGGTGCAATTCGTGCGCCGCTCTGCCAAGTCAGCCAAGCACTGGGAGGTGGTGTGTGCCGATGGCTCCAAGCACACCGGCTTTGATGCGGTGGTGATGGCCATCCCGCATGTGCAAGCGGATTTTTTGCTGCGCCAATCGGGGGGAGAAGCCGCGCAATTCGACGGCCTGCCCGCCATGGCCAAGGTAGAAGTCGATCCGTGCTGGACGCTGATGCTCGCCTACCCCTTGGCCAACCAGCCAGGTTTGCCACACCTGGGTCCTCAATGGAATGCGGCACGCAGCGTGCACCACCGAGTGGCTTGGATTTCGCGTGAGTCCTCCAAGCCCGGGCGTGCGCCGTTGGAGCGATGGACGGTGCAAGCCAGCGCGGAGTGGTCACAAGAACATGTGGATGACGATGCAGAGCGGGTGCAGGCCAAGCTGATGAAAGCGTTTGCAGAGCTCACCGGCATTCGTGCCGAACCCGGTTTTGCGCAGGTGCATTTGTGGCGTTACGCCAAAACACGTCAAGCCTTGGGACAGTCACATCTGTGGGACTCCCGAGCGAATTTGGGTGTGTGCGGTGACTGGCTGCTGGGTCACCGCGTGGAAGATGCGTTTGTCAGTGGCCTGAGCTTGGCGCTGGCCATGGCTGACAAACGCGCCTGAAACTCAATCAGGTTTGTAAGGCTTGCTGAACCAATTGGCCAACAGGAAGACCATCACAACGATCCAAAAGATAAACAAGATGGTTTGAATTTTCATGGGGATGTCTCCTCGTTTGATGGAATGAAAATGCCACTGGGGCGTCAGGGCTTGGCTTTCACCAAGGGAATCATGATCAACCAAGTGGCGACCAACAAGGCTGCCTCCAGGCTGTACACAAATGCATAGGCGCTGGCGGAATCGGTGACCTGCGCTGCCACGTCTCGAATGATACCGCCCAGCGCCATGGCCACCCCAGCCGCAGTGGCTTGAACGGCGCCCCAGGCACCCAGGGCCAGACCGGCTTGCCCCGGTGGCGCATGGTTCATGGTGGCGGTCAAGGTGCCGTGGCCAAACAGACCCACCCCAAAACCAATCAAGACCGCGCCAACGATGAACAACCATGGGAGCGCTTGCGGCGCTGACACCATGACAGCCAAAAAGCCAGGCACACCCAACAACACCCCCATGCTGGCCATGCGGTGCGGGTCGGCGCCTTGGCTGAGGACTTTGGAAGCCCAAGCAAACCCCAACAAGCTCCCACAAGCCAATGCCGCGGTCAAGAAAGTGGTGTCAGACACACTCATGTGCAGGATTTCGCCACCGAAGGGTTCCAGCAAAACTTCCTCCATGCTGAACGCCATGGTGCCCAAACCCAAGGCCCACAACCGACGCAAAGCCGCAGCGTCAGCACAAAAGTGTTTCAAAGAGGCCATGAAATCAGGGTCTGGTTCTTCCTGGCGACCGGGCTTGCGGGCAACACTCCTGCCCTCTTGTTTCCACATGGCGATGACATTCAGGCAAACCGTGATCACGGCCGCCCCTTGTACCGCGCGGATCAAGGCGCCTGGCGAAAAATCGCGGAGCAAGTAGCCATAGACCAAGGCACTCAGGATCATGCCCACCAGCAACATCACATACATGAGGCCGACCACTTTGGGCCGGTCTTCGGGTCGAGCCAAATCGGTGGCCAGTGCCAGACCCACGGTTTGGGTGGTGTGCAGGCCTGCACCCACCAACAAAAATGCCAAACCAGCGCCCATGTGGCCTACCCAGGCAGGGGCATGGGCCGCTTGCCCCAGGCCACCCAACACCAACAAGGCAAAAGGCATGATGGCAAAGCCCCCAAATTGAAGCATCGTTCCCATCCACAGGTAGGGAACGCGACGCCAGCCCAACTCAGAGCGGTGGTGGTCAGATCGAAAGCCAATGAGCGCGCGAAAGGGCGCCACCAGCAAAGGCAAGGACACCATGACGGCAACCAGGGCTGCGGGAACCTTGAGTTCCACGATCATGACCCGGTTGAGGGTGCCCACCAGCATGGTGAGTGCCATGCCAACAGATATTTGAAACAGGGATAAACGCAACAACCGACTCAAAGGCAAGTCTTCGGAGGCCGCATCTGCAAAGGGCAACAACCGCAGACCTATGCGCGTCCAACTGCGAGAGAGTTTTTCGGTTTGGGTGGTCATCTTTGAAAATGGACCGAGGTTGGAAACCCCGGCCCATCAAGACAGAAAATGATTGAGCGGGTTAGGCGGTAGGCGTCTTGACAGTCTGAATGACTGCTGCGGTCGCCGCGCTTCCGTTCAAAAATTTCTTGACCCATGTCGTATTGAGGGTCAGTGCCAGGTGAACCGAGAACGATCCAATGGCAACTGCTGCAATGAAAACAGGGATACCGACAGAAGGCTTGACCACTGTCCAGATTTTTCCGTAGATCATGTGGTTCTCCTTTTATTTCAGCCAAGGGGAATAGATGTACGCCAGCAAATGTGCCAGCGCGGCGATCATTCCAAAGATCTGAGTTCCTTGGATGAGGTGCCGATGAATCTCTTCCGACTCGGCCTCTGATAGGCCTGTTGGCCCGACTTTATCTGACATGGTGTTATCTCCTTGAAAGATCTCACGTCCGTGCAAAACCCGCACGAGGGTTACCCGTGGCCCCCATGGCCACGAATTGGGAAAGCCCTTTCAGGCTCTGTGTTATTTTAAATTGACATAGACACCTGTCAATCTTTATTTACAAATATAGGGAAACCCCTTGGTGTACAGTCTGCAAGGCTCAAAAGCCATTGAATTTATTCACTATTTTTTAAAAAAACGCACCAACGTGTACACAGGACGATTCGCACCCTCCCCCACTGGGCCCTTGCATGCCGGTTCATTGGTCGCGGCCTTGGCCAGCTGGCTGGATGCGCGAGCGCATCAGGGGCACTGGTTGGTGCGCATCGAGGATGTCGACACCCCGCGTTGCGTGCCAGGGGCTGCCCAGGCCATCCTGGCGCAATTGCACACCTGTGGACTCTTGCCAGATGGCCTGGTGCTTTGGCAATCCCAGCGCAGCCATGCCTACGACAACGCCTTGAATCACCTGGTTCAAGCAGGATGGGCTTACCCCTGCGGTTGTTCACGCAAAGACATCGAAGACGCCCAGGCCGCCCTGGGCCAACGCCCCGCGCGGCACAGCGCAGCCGTTTATCCCGGCACCTGCCGCGACGGGCTCCATGGCAAACCCGCCCGCGCCTGGCGCTTGAACGTGCAGCGCGTGATCGATGACTTGCAACTGTCTGTTCCCCTGACTTGGCATGACCGCTGGCTCGGGGACCAATGCCAAGACGTGAGTCAAGACGTGGGCGACTTTGTGTTGAAGCGCGCCGATGGCCTGTGGGCTTATCAGCTTGCGGTGGTGGTAGACGATGCCGCCCAAAGCGTCACCCATGTCGTGCGGGGCGCCGACCTTGCCGACAACACCGCGCGGCAAGTCTTGCTGCAACATGCCCTGGGCTTGCCCACGCCCAGCTACCTGCACACCCCCTTGGTGCTGGGCGACAACGGTGAAAAGCTGAGCAAGCAAAACGGGGCACAGGCCTTGGACTTGGGCGATCCGCTCGCGGCATTGAACGAGGCTGCAGGGGTCTTGGGCCTGCCACAGGTCCGCACGACCCCCAAGCAGGCCTTGCAGCAATGGGTTGCCAGTTGGCCACTGCCGCGATAATCCTTGGCTGCCCTTCGCGCACCAGACCCCTAGCCCTTCATGACCGCCCCACCCGCCCACATCCCCCACCCGAAAACCATCAAGAGTTTTGTCACCCGTGCGGGCCGAACCACCACCGGGCAGGCCAAAGCCTTGCAAGACCTCGGCCCACGTTTTGTGCTGCCCTATCAAGTTGCACCATTGCACGCGGCGACGGTGTTTGGTCGCGCAGCCCCGCTGATATTGGAGATTGGGTTTGGCATGGGCGACGCCACTGCCCACATCGCAGCGGTTCGCCCCGACGACAACTTTCTGTGTTGCGAGGTGCACGAACCCGGTGTGGGCGCTTTGCTCAAACACATGGGCGAGCGACAACTCAGCAATATCCGCATCCTGCAACACGACGCGGTTGAGGTGTTGGCCCATATGCTGACCCCCGACAGTTTGGACGGCGTGCATATCTTTTTCCCCGATCCTTGGCACAAAACACGTCACCACAAACGCCGCTTGATCCAAGCACCTTTTGTCAAGCAACTCTTGCAACGCATGAAACCCGGCGCTTATGTCCATGTCGCCACCGATTGGCAGCCCTATGCCGAGCACATCCTGACGGTGCTGCAACTCGAACCCGGTTTGGTCAATGCCAGTCCCCGCGCAGATGGGTACGCCGATCAACCCGCCTACCGACCGCTGACCAAATTTGAAAACCGAGGCTTGCGCCTAGGCCATGGGGTCTGGGACCTGGTGTTCAAGCGGGCCTGAGGACTGTCCTGCCTTTCGCCACTCACTCGCAACCATGGCAGCCCCGTCCCATGACCCACGCCCGCCTATCCGCCAGGGGGTGAGCGCCAGCCGGGTGGTGGTCCCGCATGGCAACTGGCCCACGCTGCTGGCTTTTTTGAGTGCGCGCTTCCCCGCTGTGGGGGCTGACGCTTGGTCGCATCGCTTGGCGCAAGGTTTGGTGTTGGATGCACATGCTCAGCCCTTCGCGATGTGCGCCCCTTGCCCACATGGCCAGGTGGTGCATTACTACCGCGAAACCACGCAAGAACCTGCTTTGCCTGAAGCGGCTGAAGTGGTCTTTGAGGACGAGCACCTGCTGGTGGCTGACAAGCCGCATTTCATGCCGGTGACCCCCGGTGGCAAATACCTGCACACCAGTTTGTTGGTGCAGCTCAAGCAACGCACGGGCTGCGAGGACCTGTCACCCCTGCACCGGATTGACCGCGAAACCGCAGGCTTGGTCGTGTTGGCCAAACGCGCCCAAGACCGCGACGCTTACCAAGCGCTGTTTCGTCAACAGCAAGTACACAAGCACTACCAGGCCGTGGCGGCCCATGCACCGCACTTGACCCTGCCACTGGTTTACCAAAGCCGCATTGAAGAAGACGCGCCATTTTTCCGGTCAAAGGAAGTACCGGGCGAGCCCAACAGCGAAACCCATCTGTCGCTGCTTGCCCAGCAAGGCGGCCTGGCTTTGTATGGCTTGGAACCCACCACCGGCAAGCGCCACCAATTGCGCATCCACATGAACGCTTTGGGCATCCCCATCTTGGGCGACCAGTTCTACCCGGAGGTGCTGCGCGGCCCGGATGAAGCAGAAGACTTTGCCCAGCCTTTGCAATTGCTGGCCAAACGC
>CAJBOO010000232.1 GCA_903956845.1 uncultured Burkholderiales bacterium | reverse complement strand
CCAAGCCAATGCCACTGGAGGCGCCGACCAGCCAAACGCTTTTGCCGCGCCAGTCGGTGATTGGGGTGTTCAGGGGTTTGAAAAAAGCCATCGCTCAGGCGCGCTTGGTGAAAGACAAGGTGACCTCGCCCAAGAAGATGCCCCATTTGCGCATGCTCGCTTTGTTGAGCATGACGCGGTCATTCATCAGGTACATCCAGTCGTCAAACTGCATCTCCCAGACCTTGCCGTCCACGGGCAAGGCCATGGTGTAGCGCCAGTTGAAGGCATTGCCGCGAGTGCGACCGCTGGCTTGCCCGACCACGTCGCCCGCGGTGCCGGGGTACTTGCCTTCTCCCAGGTGCTTGAGGGTCCAGATGCGCTTTTGGGTGGTGCCGTCTGAATACACAAAGTCTTCGTCCAGCACGCCTTCATCGCCTTGCCAATGGCAGTGCATGACCACGGTGAAGCGCTTGACCACCTTGCCCGAGCGGTCGGTGAACACGCCCCAAGCATCGATCACGCCGTTGAAATAGTCGCGCAAATCGAGCGCAGGTTTTTCAGCTGCGTACTCGTCAAGGCTGGGGCCGGCACAGCCGGTCGCGGCCAATGCGCTGGCAGCTGCTGCGCTTAATACCCATCGTCTTTGCATGTTCACTCCTTGTGCAAAACGGACGCTGACGCGAACAGCACGGCGGCGGCCAACAGTTTCAAAAGGCATGGCACCAAGGCATAGGCCCAGGACAAGGCGAGCAATGCCGGTGCGTCTTGCGTGCCAGGCGTGTAGCCCAACAGGTTCAAGAGGGGAAGTGCCAAGCCTGCAGCCAGTGCCAAATTGAGCTTGGTCGCCACTTGCCACCAGCCCAAGTATGCGCCTGCATGGGCGGGTTGCGCCGGGTCTGCTTCTGAGAGCAAACCATTGAGCAGCGCACCCGGCGCTACCAAGTCTGCGCCCAAGGCCAAGCCTGACAGCACGCACACCCAGGTGAAGGCCACCGCGTCACCCGCACCCAGCGACAAGGTCCAGATGAACACAGCGGTGGCCAAGCCCATGCCCAGCAACCACGCGCGGCGCAAACCCATCATGCGAATCACACGCAACCAAAGCGGAAAAGACACAGCCGCGGCCACAAAATAAGCGCCCAAGAACTGCATTTGCGATGCCGCGGGCAATTGCAAACGGTCTTGCACGAAAAACAAAATCAAGGTGGCGGGAACGGCGGAGGCAATGCCGTTGAGCATGAACACCAACAGCAATCGGCGAAACCCTGCGTGCTGCCAAGGCCGTGCCAATGAACGCCAAAAGCCCATCTCTGTGAGGTGGGGCAGCGTCACAGGCACAGGCCGGGGTGCGGACCACCAAGCCCACAAGGACAGTCCCATCAACAAAACAAAGCCGCTGACCAAGACATGCAAGCCCAGCCAACTGGGCACCACCGATGCCAAGATCACGCCTGCCAAGGCCAGACCTTCACGCCAAGCCACCAAGCGGCTGCGCGCCAAACGGTCACCGCCCAGCCGGGCGCCCCAGGTTTGCAATGCGATGCTCAAAAAACTGTAGGCCGCGTAGCCCACCACCAGCAACACCGTGCACAGCAGCAACAAGGCTTCCATGGTCATGGTGTGACCGAGCAGCCATTGCGGGAAAAACAGCAAGACAAAACACACCGACAAAGCCGTGGCCACGGCCAGGCTGCGACGCCACACGGTGAGTGCACTGCGCGCAAACAAGCGGTCAACCCACCAACCGATGGCGGGATCGGTCAAGGCATCAAAGGCGCGAGCAAGAAACAACAAGCCACCCAGCACACCCAGCGACACGCCAAACTGTGTGGCCATGTGGTGCGGCCAAAACATATACAAAGGCAATGCCACAAACGCCAGCGGCAAGGCCGGCATGCCCAACCGCGCCAAACCCGTGGTGTTGAGCTCGCTCACAGGGGTTTTTGCAAAGTGAACTGCACCACGTCGGTGTTGTGTTGGGCGAATGCCGCTTCACAATAGGCCAGGTAGAACAACCAAGTGCGTTCAAACGCCTTGTCAAAACCCAGGCTGGGCATCTCGTCGCGCACCGCTAAAAAGGATTCACGCCAGCGGCGCAAGGTCTCTGCATAGTCTTGGCCAAAGGCGAGTTGATCGACCACTTGCAGACCTGCGGCACGCGCTTGCGCGAGGAAGGCGCTGGTGCTGGGCAAAAAACCACCGGGGAAGATGTACTGTTGGATGAAGTCGGTGCCCAAGGCGTAACGCTCGTACAGCGCGTCATCGATCACGATGCTTTGGATACAAGCGCGGCCACCGGGCTTGAGCAAACGGGCAATGGTTTGGAAGTAGGTCGGCCAGTACTCGCGTCCCACGGCTTCGATCATTTCGATCGAACAGATCGCGTCGTAGGGGCCGTCGTTGGTGTCGCGGTAGTCTTGCAAACGCAAATCGGCATGGCGACTTTGCGCGTGCATGCGCTCGGTGGCATAGGCCAGTTGGGCGGGGCTCAAGGTGATGCCCGAGAGCTTGGCGCCAAATTCGAGCGTGGCGATTTCAGCCAAGCCGCCCCAGCCACAGCCAATCTCCAGCACCCGCTGTCCCGCGCCAGGCGTCACGCCCGCCATGCGCAATGCACGGCGCACCTTGGCTTGCTGTGCACTGGCCAAGTCTTGTTGGGGATTGCCGTCAAACCAGGCAGAGGAGTAAGTCATCGTGGGGTCAAGCCACAGGCTGTAAAACGCGTTGCCCAGGTCGTAATGGGCATGGATGTTTTTGCTGCTGTTTTTGCGGTTGTTGCGTCGCATCCAATGGCGAATTTGGTAAGCCAGGCGTCCCCACCAGGTGCCAAAAATCAAGTCGTCCATGGGCCGGCGGTTGACGATCAACAGCTCGAGCAAGGCGGTGAGGTCAGGGGTTTGCCAATCGCCGGCGATGAAGGTCTCGGCAAAACCAATGTCGCCCGAGCGCAGGGACGCGCCAAACACCTGCCAGTTGTGCAACACGATGCTGGCTTGCGGCCCCGTGGCTTGGCCAAAGTCGATGGTTCGTCCATCGGGCAGCTGCATGCGCAAACCGCCCACGCTGATGCGTTGCAGCATGCGCAATGCGCGTTGCGCGGCAGTGGGTGCGGTCTTGACGAGTTCAGACAAATCCAAGTGAGGGCGTTGCAAAGTGGTCATGGTGTCTTCAGGTTCAGAGATGACCTCGCGTGGCGAAATCTTTGGGGGGAGCGGGTTTGGTGACCAAGGGCACGTGTTTGAGCCACAGCCACAAGGCTTGCCAGTGGATGCGGGCGATCACGCCCAGGCTGTGCATCGGGTGCGCCCAGAAGGCACGGCGCAGTGCGGACGCGGTGAGGGCTTGCAAATGACCGCTCACACTGGTGCTGATCAGCAGGCCTTGGTTGTCGCTGTGGTCGATGCGCACGACGGTGCGAGCGCCTTGTTCGCCGTCGGTGCGCATGAATCGAAATGCATAGTCGCCGCGCACTTCACAAAACGGCGAGACATAAAACACCTTTTCAGCCTGCAAGGTTTGGCCATAGCGCGGCGCGGGCAACACATAGCAATGGCGTTCACCAAAGGTGTTGTTCACCTCGGCCACGATGGCGGCCAGGCTGTTGTCTGTGCGGTGGCAATACCAAAAGCTCACCGGCTTGAACACATAGCCCAAGACACGCGCGTAGGTGTGCAACCACACTTCGCCCTGCGCGTCGTGCACGCCTTGTGCGGCCAAGAGTTCGTCCAGCCAGCCCAATGCGCCACCCTGCTCAGGACCGCGGCCATCGCCATGGTCTTGGTCATGGAAGGACACCCAGGCGCGGCGGTTGATGGGCAGCTCACCCGCGCCCGTGAGCGCGATTTGGCGCATGGGCAACATCAGAAACCAGGTGGCATAAGCAAAGGCATGGCGGCTGGGGCGCAGTCGAGTGTGGCGCACCTGCCCCGTGCCAATCATCGGCGTGGCCGTGGTTGCCAAGGCGTGGTTCAAGCGTGGGCTTCCTGGTGAATCAGGGTCAAGACCCCGTTGGCAGCGGCGCGGCCCGCCTTCAAACCGTCTTCGTGGAAGCCATAGCCCATCCACGCGCCAGCAAACCAGGTGTGGTGTTGCCCTTGCAGTGTCGCGAGTTGTCGCTGCGCTTGGATCGCAGCCAAGTCAAACACCGGGTGGTCGTAGTCGAAGCTGCCCAGCACATGCTGAGGATCGATGGGCACGGCCGGGTTGAGTGAGACAAAAACGTCTTGATGGAAAGGCAAGGGCTGCAGACGGTTGAGCCAGTAATGCAAACACACATGGGCTTGCTCGCTGTGCTCGCTGGTGCGTTGGTAGTTCCAGGCGGCCCAGGCCAAGCGTTGCTTGGGCATCACGCTGGCATCCGTGTGCAAGACCGCACGGTTGGCCTGAAAGCGAATCTGGCCAAGCAGCGCAGTTTCTTCGCTGGTGGGTTGCTGCAACAGGCGCAGCGCTTGGTCGGCATGGGTGGCGATGATGACTTCGTCAAACCGCTCGGTGCCCTGTGCCGTGGCCACTTGCACGCCGCGGTCGTCGCGTGCGATGCCCCACACCGGCGTGTTCAATCGTTTGTCGGCAATGCCATCGGTGATGGCTTTGACGTAATGTTTGGCGCCACCCTTGACCGTGAACCACTGTGGCCGGTTGTTGACCTGAAGCAAGCCGTGGTTGTCGCAAAACCGCACCATGGTGGCGGCGGGGAACTGCAACATTTGCGAGGTGGGGCAACTCCAGATGCAACCCAACATGGGGAGCAAATAACCGTCACGGAACGTGCTGCCAAAGCCATGTTGGTCCAAGAAGGCTTGCAAGGGCATCATCAAGGCGCCGTCGTTGTGGGCTTGCGCCAGGTCTGTGGCCAGGCGGTTAAAGCGCAGGATGTCGCGCAACAAGCGCCAAAAGCGCGGGCGCAACAAGTTGCTGCGCTGGGCAAACACGCTGTTGAGCGTGGCGCCATTCCATTCCAAGACGCGTCCACCAGGGGTCCAAGGCGCTTGCACCGAAAACGACATGTCTGAGTGCGCGGTTTCCACCTGCAAGGCTTCAAACAAGGCGATCAAGCCAGGGTAGGTGCGTTCGTTGTAAACCAAAAAACCGGTGTCTACCCCATGGGTACAGGGGCCGTTGGGGCTGGGCAGCGTGATGTCAACCGTGTGGGTGTGGCCGCCGAAGTAGTCACCCGCCTCGAACAGGCTGATCTCGGCCATGCCTTGCAAATGGTGGGCAGCAGACAGGCCCGCGATGCCCGAGCCCACGATGGCGACGCGTTTGCTCATCTCAAGGGCTGGGGACTGCTACCAACTTGTCGACTTCGGCCAAAAAGGTTTTGCTCAAGGGGTCGGTGGTGCTGTTGAAGCTTTGCACGGTTTTGCCATCGCGGCTGATCATGTATTTGTAAAAATTCCACTTGGGCGCTGTCTCGGTGATCTGTGTCAGTTGCTTGAACAAAGGGGACGCATCGCTGCCGCGCACCGCGGTCTTGCTGAACATCGGGAATTTCACGCCATAGGTGTTTTCGCAAAAGTCGGCAATCTTTTTGTTGTTCTCAGGCTCTTGGGAAAAATCGTTGGAGGGAAAACCCAGCACAACCAAGCCTTTGTCTTTGTAGCGGGCATGCAATTCTTCCAAGCTCTTGTATTGTGGCGTGAAGCCGCAAAAGCTCGCGGTATTGACCACCACCACCACTTTGCCTGCGTATTGACAGAGGTTTTGGGGCTTTTCGTCTTGTAAGCGCTCGACGGTGTGTTGCAACACCGCAGGACAAGCAGCGGCCTTGTTGTTTTGTGCCAAGACAGGTTGACACAGCGCAAGGACAAACAAAGCTGACAGCCATGCAAAGAAAAAACCAGGGGTTCGGGTATGTGTGTATTTCATATGCTGGATCATGCGTTAATTTAGAGGTATTGTCTATGACACATCAAAAGACCGCCCATTTTCCATGACAATCACCTCATGAATTTGCGAAATCCCAATCAGCCCCTGAACTTGTCCATCGCCGCCGTCGAGCGCGACACCGGCATTGGCAAAGACACCTTGCGTGTGTGGGAGCGCCGCTATGGGTTTCCACAACCCGCTCGCGATGAATTCGATGAGCGCAGCTATCCCCTGGATCAGGTTGAAAAACTGCGGATCATCAAACGATTGCTTGACCAGGGTCAGCGTCCTGGGCGCATCGTGGCCTTGCCGATCGAAGCATTGCAAAAGCTCAGCTTCAGCGAGGTGTATTCGCCGCAGGGCTTGGCGGGCATCAGCGAAGCCCAGGGCACGGATTTGCGCAACTACATGGAGGCCTTGCTGCGCCACGACCTCGACGGCTTGCGCCGCGGTTTGCACCAAGCCTTGGCCAGCATGGGCATCAACCAATTTGTCACCGAACTGGTCGCGCCCTTGAATGTGATGGTGGGCGAATCATGGATGCGCGGTGAGCTCGAGGTGTTCGAGGAACACCTCTACACCGAGTGCATCACCGCCGTGATGCACCAAGCGATTCACCAAGTCAGCACCTCTTCCCAAAAGTCAGCCCCCACGGTGTTGTTGACCACTTTCCCGCAAGAACAGCACGGCCTGGGTTTGTTGATGGTCGAATGCTTGATGGCTTTGCACGGCTGCCATTGCTATTCCTTGGGCGTGCAAACACCTTTGCACGACATCGCCCGCGCGGCAGAGGCGCACAAAGCCGATGTGGTGGCACTGAGTTTCAGCACCAGTTTGAATCCAAACCAAGTCCTCGATGGCTTGGCCGATTTACGCAAAAAATTGCCTGATTCAATGGAAATTTGGGCCGGTGGCAGCAACCCTGTGTTGCAGCGCCGTCCCCCTGCCGAGGTCTTTGTTCTGTCCAGCCTGGGTCACATTGCCGAGCAGGTTCAGCGCTGGCGCAAGCAACATGGCTGAGCTGCAACTCAGTCGCAAAATCTGCCCCCGCCCTCAAGCGCTTCAAGCTGTGCAGGCCCTGCGCCAACGGGGGCCGGTGGTGTTCACCAATGGCGTGTTCGATGTGTTGCACCGAGGCCATGCCAGCTACCTCGACCGCGCACGTCAATTGGGTGCGAGTTTGGTGGTGGGTTTGAACAGCGACGCCTCGGCGCGCCGCCTAGGCAAAGGCCCCGACCGGCCCTTGAACAACCAAGCGGACCGCGCAGTGATGTTGGCTGCGCTCGAGTCGGTCAGTTTGGTCACGTGGTTTGAAGAAGACACGCCTTTGGAACTCATCACCGAATTGCGCCCCGATGTGTTGGTCAAAGGCGGTGATTACGACATGTCGGTGTTGGCCGAAACCCAAGTGGTGTTGGCCTATGGTGGCCGCGCCCAGGCCATTCCGTTTGTGGAGGGTTACTCCACCACGGCCTTGGTCAAGCAAATACAAAACGCCACAAAGCCTTGACGGCTTGGGCGGCGGTGGCCAACTCACTGGCTGGCAAGCGACCCACCTGTTCATCCAAACGCGCTTGGTGCTGCAAATGCCGCAACTCGCGGTAAGCATCGGCGGCGTCTCGGCCCATGTCCTTGGGCAACAAGCCTGCGCTCTCTGCTTGCAAGAGCAAGGCAATGTTGCCCACGTTGTCTTGCAAGCCCAGATGCGCGTGGGCATGCGCCAGCACCAGGTACTGCACCGCAAACTCGGCATCGATCATGCCGCCTTCGCTGTGCTTGAAGTCAAACAAGCCCTCGGGCACCGGGTGAGCGGCGCGCATCTTGTCGCGCATGGCCATGATGTCTTGCGCCAAGGCGGGCAAGTCGCGCGGCGCGCACAGCACCTGTCGACGCACTTGCTCGAGCGGCGTGCGCAACTGCGCGTCTCCCACACAAAACCGCGCACGCGTCATGGCTTGGTGTTCCCAAACCCAAGCAGTGTTGTTGCCGCGTTGGGTTTGGTAGTCGGCAAAGGCGTCCAAGCTGCTCACCAACAAGCCTGAGCTGCCGTTGGGGCGCAGGGCAGTGTCGATCTCGTACAAATCGCCCTCGCCGGTCTTCATCGTCAACCACTGGATCAGTTTGCGTGCAAATTGGGCGTAAATCTCGTTGGCCTGGGGGTGTTCATCTTGGTAGACAAACACGATGTCCAAGTCGCTGCCATAGCCCAGCTCTTTGCCGCCCCACTTGCCATAACCGATGATGGCAAAGCAGGGGTGTTCACGGTGCCGGGATTTCAAGCGTGCCCACACCCACCGCGCGGCGATTGTCAAGATCGTGTCGGCCAAGGCGCTCAGGTCGTCGGCCACTTGCTCGACGCCCAAGCGGCCTTCCAAATCCCGCGCCAAGGTCAAAAACAACTCGGCATGGTGGGCGCGTCGCAGCACATTGAGCAAGCTCTCGTCGTCGTCGCCATGGCTGGCTTGCAATGCGCTCAAGCGGGCCTCGATGTTGTGCTCAAACAGCAAGGGGTCAAAGCGCTCGTCAAGCATGCTGGGGTCGGCCAGTTCGTCAATCACACCGGGGTGTTTGAGCAAATAGCGTGCGGGCCAGCGTGCCGCGCCCAGCAAACGCAACAACTGTGCATGCACCTGGGGTCGCTCGACCAACAGCGCCAAATAGGTTTCACGCCGCAGCAGCGGCTCCATCCAATCGCACCATCGCACCGCGGCGGTCTCGCTGACTTGCCCTTGACTGACCCATTGCTGGGTGCGTTGCACCAGTTTCAGCAAGCGTTGTAATGCGTCCTCGCGCAGGGCTTGCACCCGAGGCAGCGCTGGCCAACGCGACACACGCGCATGCAGTGCCGGGCTCAAGCCCTCGAGCAGCACCTCGAAATCGGTGGGGACAGACGGGGCTTGGGCATCTGTCGGCGGTTCTGCTTGGCGCAACAAACGCTCAAACTCTTGCGCCACGTGGGCGCGGTGAGTCGCCAGTTGGGCAAGCAAGTCGTCGGTGTGCTCAAAGCCCATGGTCTGGGCAATCCACCCCACATCCGCTGCGTCGGTGGGCAGCACATGGGTTTGCTGGTCATCCAAATACTGGATGCGGTGCTCGACCTGTCGCAAAAACACGTAGGCCTCATGCAAAGCCCGCGCGGTATCAGCGGGCATCAAACGCGCCTGCACCAGGGCTGGCAGGGCTTCGAGGGTGGGCCGCATGCGCAATTCGGGGAACTGTCCACCCCGCACGACTTGCAACAACTGGACCGTGAATTCGATTTCGCGGATGCCACCTCGACCAAGCTTGACATCGTTGGCGCGCTCGGGGCGCAACGCGCTGCGGCGCTGCGATTGGGTGCGGATTTGCTGGTGCAGCACCCGCAGCGCCTCGAACACGTTGTAGTCCAGGTAGCGGCGAAACACGAACGGCATGACGATGTCGCGCAAGGCCGGCACCTGATCGATGCAAGCAGCCGGGGCCACCACACGCGCCTTGAGCCAGGCCAAACGCTCCCATTCGCGCCCCTGCACCTGGAAATACTCTTCCAATGCCGCCAGCGACACCACGCTCGGCCCCGATTCGCCATTGGGGCGAAGCGCCAGGTCCATGCGGAACACGAACCCGTGTTCGGTCGTTTCACCGATCAGGCTGAAAATGTGTTTGACCACCCGGTCAAAAAACACCTGGTTGCTGACCACCCCGCTGCCATCGCTCAAGCCAGTGGTGTCGCCATCTTCGTCATACACATAAATCACATCGATGTCGCTCGAGACATTCAACTCGGCTGCACCCAGCTTGCCCATGCCGACGATCCACAGTTGGGCGGTTTGACCATCTGGGCGTTGCGGCAAGCCGTGGCGCAAGGCGACCCGGTTCAGGGCTGCTTGCTGGGCTTGCGCCAACGTGAATTCAGCCAACCAGGTCATGGCTTGGGTGACCACCGACAAGGGGGCATGTTGCTCGCAGTCGAGCACCACCAAACGCGCCATCACCCCTTGGCGCAAAACGCGCAAACGGTCACCCAGTTCAGGGTAGTGCGGCATCAAAGCCGCCAACCCTTGCGCCAACCGCTCGGGGTTGGGCGCACCTGGCGGCAACAGCTGCAGTTGATCTGCGTAACGGCGTCGCAAGCGCTGCACCAGCCGGCTACTTTCAGAATGGGAGGATGAGGTGTGGGTCATGTGGGCTGTCGCACCGCGTTTGCCATGAATGCCTGTGATAATTCAAACAGCTTGAACACACCCGCCCCTCCTCCCCAAACAAGCCCTGCGCCCAGCCCCATGCCCGCAGGCCTGCGTTGGTTCGTCCGGTTGTCCACTGCGGTCTGGTGGGTGGTCATTCTTGCCTGGCTCATGCTGTTGGGCGCGACGTTTGCCTTGCATGTTTTGATTGTGCCCCGAATCATCGACTGGCGACCCCAGATGGAGGAGATGGTTGCCAAGGCCTGGGGGGTGCAGGTCAGCATTGGCGAGGTCAACTCGGTCTCCGATGGTTGGGTGCCTTCTTTCGAGTTGCACGAATTTGTGATCCGCGATGCACAAGGCCAACAAGTGTTGCGCTTGCCTGTGGTGCGCGCGAGCCTCACCCCCGCTTCATTGTTGCGGATGTCCTTGGACCGCATTGAACTCGATGGCCCCGAACTGGAGATTGAGCGACGCGCCGATGGCAGTTGGCGTGTCGGTGGCGTGCCGATCACGGCAGAGGGTGGGTCGGACTGGGCCGACTGGCTGCTGTCCCAACCCAACCTGCACATCCAGCATGGCCGACTGCGCTGGGTGGATGGTCTGAACCAACAAGCGCCAGTGGAGTTGAGCGACGTCAGTCTGCGCATGCGCAACGGTTTGCGCAGCCACGATTGGCGATTGGATGCCAACCCGCCCAGCGAGTGGGGGCAACGCATCAGCCTGCAAGGCCAGTTCACTCAGGCGTTTTTCAACCGCCGCGCCAGTGACGTGTCCAGTTGGAAAGGCTCTGTTTACGCACAAATGCCGCAACTCTCCTTAGCGCCGATGTCAGGCAGCCTGCAGGCCATCGCGCCCATGGGTCAGTGGTTGTCAGGCCATGGTTGGGCGCGTGTTTGGGTGGATGTCGACCATGGCCAATGGCTCAACCCCACCGTGGACCTGGCATTGAACGACTTGCATTGGCAGTCCAGCGATGCCAAGACGCAAGTGGAAGTCCTTGATGTCTCAGGGCGCGTGCATTGGCAAGATTGGAGCGATGGCCTGGGCCATGCCATCACCACCCAGGATTTGAAAGTCACCTTGGCCGATGGCGAGGCCTTGTCCAGTGGCAAGCTGCGCTTGGCGTGGCGCAACGAAGGCGAGCTGTGGGCCAAAACAGGCGAACTGCACATCGACACGGTGCCCCTGACGGTGTTGACCCGCCTGAGTGAACGTTTGCCCTTGGACCCCAAGGTCCGGGCTGCACTGGTTCAGGCCAAACCCCAAGGTCAGTTGCAAGCTTTGGATCTGCGTTGGTCCGATGCCCACACCCCAGCTGTGCAGTTCAATGCCAAAGGGCAGGTGGCCGATATGCATCTGCAATCCTCCGCACCCAACAGCCCCGCGAGCGCCTGGTGGTGGCCTGGGGCGCAAGCCGCGCAAGTGCAGTTTCAAATCACCGAACACGGCGGCCGCGCGCAAGTCACGGTGCTAGACGGCAGCTTGTCCTTGGTGGATTGGCTAGAAGAGCCGCGCATTGGCTTGCAAAAACTCACGGGCGAGGTTTCTTGGGCGAAGCAAGACCAACAATGGGTCTTGCAGATCCAACAAGCACAGCTGCAAAACGAATGGGCACAAGGTGAATTCGGTCTGACTTGGAAGGAAGGCCTGGCCAACAAACCCCTGGGCCACTTGGACTTGAAAGTTCAAGTGCAAAAGCTCGACGCCAAAGCGCTGCACCGCTACTTGCCGCGTGAAATGGATGCCCAAGCGCGGCATTACCTGCGCGACGCGATCGGTGCAGGGCAATTTGTCAAAGCCCAGGTGAATGTGCAAGGCTTGTTGGACCACTTTCCTTTCGCCAAAACCAATGACGGCGTGTTCACGGTCAACGCGCCATTTCAGCAGACCAGTTTTCAGTACGTGCCTGGGCCGCCCGTCACGGCCGTGGCCAAGCGAGAGCAGCAAGTCTGGCCCGCCTTGCAGCAGCTCTCAGGTGAGCTGCAAATCAACCGCCACCGCTTGCTGGTCAAGTCGGCGGCTGCCCGCCTCGGGGCGGGTGGTGTGATGCAAGTGCCCAAGCTGGAGGTGCAAATCAACGACCTGAGTGACATCGTGATTGACGTCAGCGCTCAGCTCAAAGGCCCATTGAGCGACGCCTTGTCCATGGTCAACGCCTCGCCCTTGGCAGACAAAGTAGGTCCTTATTTGGGTGCGGTGACTGCCAACGGGCTGGCCGACCACCAACTGCAATTGACTTTGCCACTGGACAACTTGTCTTTGTCGCGGGTGCAAGGCAGTGTCATGCTCGCTGGCAACGACGTTCAATGGATGCCCAGCCTGCCGCGTTTTTACAAAGCACGCGGCACGGTCAATTACAGCGAGTCAGGCATGAGCGTCAATGGCGTGCGCATGCGCTTGTTGGGTGGAGACGCCAAGCTCGATGGCGCATTGCGTTTTGTCGACAACTACACCGACGGGCCTACCCGCTTGAGTTTGCAAGGCAACATCACATCTGACGCATTGCGTCAGGCACCCGAGTTGAGCGGCTTGTCTGCTTTCACCTCGTTCATGAACGGCAGCGCCAATTACGTGGCCACGCTCGGTTTGCGCCAAGGACAAGTGGTTTATTCGGTGAGCAGCAACATGCAAGGCATGGGGCTGGATTTACCTCCGCCCATGGACAAGCCCAAAGAGGTGGTGTGGCCCTTGCGCATCGATGCTGAGCCCTTGCGCCCCAGCGGCAAAAGCAACGCCAACTTGTCACAGATGCAAGCCAGTTTGGGGCAGGTGCTGGCGCTCAACTATGTGCGCGACTTGGGCGGCGCCGCCCCCACGGTTGTGCGCGGACAGGTTCAACTCGGGCAAGTGGTCAGTAGCAAAGAGCCGGCAGACCAAACGGTCATGGTGCAGGTGCGGCACCCGTTGGTGAATGTCGACGATTGGCAGCAGGCATTGAGCCCGTGGTTGGACGATGACGGTCCGCGGGCGGGCCCGATGGGCAACCCCTGGCAAGCCTACATGCCCAACCGCATCGAGATCAGCACCGCTGAGATGACCTGGTTGGGCCGCAGTTTTCACTCCGTCCAAGCCACGGCTGACAAGCAGTCCAAGGTCTGGCGCGTCCAGGCCAAAGCCACCGAGCTGCAAGGCAACGCGGAATACCGTGTTGCCCAGGGTGGCGAAGGGGCGCGTTTGGTGGCGCGCTTGAGCCATTTGCAAGTCCCGCCGTCGGTGCTCGAAGAAGTCGAGTCCGCCATGGCCGACTCGCCCAAAGACATGCCCGCCTTGGACATCGTGGTGGACAACCTCGAGTTGCGCGGCATCCCCATGGGGCGAGCAGAAATCGACGGCTATGCCCGCACCAGCGCCACTGGTTCGCGTGAATGGGTGATCAACAAACTCAACTTGGTCATGCCCGAGGCCAGTTTTCTCAGCAAAGGCCAATGGGGTGGCGCTGGCAAAGCAGCGGCCAAGCGCTCGCAACTGGATTTCACCTTGCAAATCCAAGATTCGGGTGACTTGCTCGAGCGATTTGGCTACAAGGGTGCCATCCGCGATGGCAAGGGGCGCATGATCGGACAAGTCGGTTGGCAAGGCTCGCCTTTCTCACCCGACTACAACACCATGAGCGGCCAGTTCAACGTCAATTTGGAGCGCGGGCAATTTTTGAAAGCCGACCCGGGCGTGTCTCGCCTCTTGGGGGTGCTGAGCCTGCAGTCCCTGCCTCGTCGCTTGATGCTCGACTTCTCTGACGTGTTCAGCGAGGGTTTTGCCTTTGACTTCGTGCGTGGCGATGTCTTTATCCAGCAAAACATCGCCAGCACCACCAACTTGCAAATGAAGGGGGTGAGCGCTGCTGTGTTGATGGAAGGCCACGCAGACATCCAGCGTGAAACCCAAGACATCAAGGTGGTGGTGGTGCCTGAGCTCAATGCGGGCACCGCTTCCTTGTTTTACTCGGCCATCAACCCGGTGGTGGGCATCACCAGTTTCTTGGCGCAGTATTTCCTGCGCAAGCCGCTCATCAAATCGGCTACCCAAGAGTTGCGCGTGCAAGGCTCTTGGAAAGAGCCCAAAGTCACCAAGATCGACGCGCCCGTTGCCAACCCAGCGCCTGCCAAACCATGAAAGCGGCACTCTTGCAAATGGTCTCTGGTTGCGAGGTGCAGGCCAACCTGGACCAGGCTGCTGTGCTGATGCAACAAGCCGCGCAAGCAGGTGCCGAGTTGGCGGTGTTGCCCGAGTATTTTTGTTTGATCGGGCGTCAAGACGCGGACAAGTTGGCCGTGGCTGAGCGCTTTGGCGACGGCCCCATGCAATCCCGCTTGGCCCAACTCGCGCAGCAGCATGGCCTGTGGTTGGTGGCCGGCAGTTTGCCCTTGGCCATCGAGGGTGACGCCAGCCATGTGCGCAATGCCTGCCTGGTATTCAACCCGCAGGGCCAGTGCGTGGCGCGTTACGACAAGGTTCATTTGTTCCACTTTGACAATGGGCGCGAGCGTTACGACGAACGCTTGGTGCTGCAAGCGGGTGACACGCCGGTGTGCTTTGACCTGCCCTCACGCGACGGTCACACGTGGCGCATCGGTTTGAGCATTTGTTTCGATGTGCGTTTCCCAGCCCACTATCAGCAGTTGAGCGCCATGGGTGCCGAGTTGGTCTTGGTCCCCAGCGCATTCACCCACACCACCGGTTCTGCCCATTGGGAGGTGTTGTTGCGCGCCCGCGCCCTCGACAGCCTGGTCTGGGTCGGTGCCGCCGCGCAAGGGGGTGTGCACGAAAACGGTCGGCAAACCTGGGGTCACAGCATGTGGGTAGACCCCTGGGGGCAGGTGGTGGCGTCACACGACCAAGGCACGGCTTGCGTCTTGGCTGAGCTCGACATCGCTCAACTGCGCGAGCGTCGCTTGCAACTGCCAGCGGTGAACCCCGCGACGCCTTGAATCACGGCTCGTTGTCGTCGTCCTTGGGCCGTCCACTGATCATGGTCCACCAGACGATGAAGACCAGGATCAAACCCGCGCCCAACGCTTCAAGCAAAATCAGCCACATGTTGTTTCCATTTTGTGTTGCCACAGCAACTGTAAAGCCAAGCAGCGAAACCCTTCGTGCGGCGCTGCTCTATTCCCTGTTGCTGTTGTTGGCAGCCTGTGCTGCACCCCGACCATTCAGCGATGGCCCCAAGCCGTCGACCCAGGTGCCTGCAAGCCAAGCCCCTGCCATCACGCCAGACCCAGCCGCCACGCCATCGCCTGCCACCACCCCAGCGCCTGCGACCAGCACCTCCCCATCGGGTGCTGCGCCACCTGTCCCAGGGGCCTTTGGCAAAGACATCCGCCGCAGCCGTTGGACACCCGTGCCCTGGGACAGTTTGCCGGGTTGGGGCAGCGACAGCATGGGTGAGGCGTGGAGCGTGTTGCTGTCGAACTGTGAACGCCCTGGCGCCACCATGGCGCCTTTGTGTCCCGCCATTCGACGATTGAGCATTGCCGATGAAGCCAGCCAACGCGCTTGGCTCATGCAAAACATGCAAGCGCACCGCGTGGAGAGCTGGGAGGGGGAGGCCAATGGCTTGCTCACGGGGTATTACGAACCAGTGTTCGAGGCGCAGCGTTTGCCCAACGACAGCTTTGCCACGCCCTTGTATGCCGCACCCGCAGGCATCAAACCCGGGCAGCCGTGGTTCACCCGGCAAGAGATAGAGACCCAGGCCGAGGCGCAAAGCGCGCTGCGCGACAAAGCCATTGCCTGGCTGGCCGACCCGGTCGATGCCTTGGTGTTGCAAATACAAGGTTCGGGGCGGCTGCGCATCCTCGAAGCCGATGGCAGTGTGCGCACCGTGCGCCTGAGTTATGCCGCGTCCAACGAACACCCCTACCAAAGCATCGGTCGCTGGTTGCTTGACAACGGCGAGGTCAAAGATGCGTCTTGGCCTGGTATCAAAGCCTGGGTGCAGCGCAACCCGCAGCGGGTGCAAGCCTTGTTGTGGGTCAACCCGAGGTATGTGTTTTTCCGCGAAGAGGCCCTGCCTGACCCCAGCATTGGCCCGCGCGGCGCGCAAGGCTTGCCCTTGATCGCGGGTCGTTCGATCGCGGTGGACCCCCAAAGCATTCCCTACGGCACACCCTTGTGGCTGGTCTCGCCCGGCCCGACCCAAGCAGTGCAACGCTTGGTCGTGGCGCAAGACACGGGCAGCGCCATCGTGGGTGCGGTGCGTGCCGACTTGTTCATGGGCACTGGGTGGCAAGTGGGTGAACTCGCAGGGCGCATGAAACAACCCCTGCGACTGTGGGTGTTATGGCCTAAGTAACTTCCGCTTAATATCGCGACTACATACGAAAGGTTTCCACCATGGGATTCGTCATTGTCCTGGCTGCACCCGTGTTTTTCCTGTCCATCATGTTCGAATGGTTGTGGGGCCTGCGCTTGTCACGCCAGGGCAAGGCTGGAGCACAAACCTACCGCTTAGATGACGCGATCAGCAGCATCTCCATGGGCATCATCAACCAAATCACGGGGATCTTCACGCGTGTGATGCGCATTGGCATCTACACCTTGGTATTCGAGCAAGTGGCGCTCTTGCCCAACGACGCTTGGTGGACCACTTGGTATGGCGTGTTCTTGGCGTTGGTGCTCTATGACTTTTGCTATTACTGGTTTCACCGCGCCAGCCATGAGGTGGCGGTGTTTTGGGCCTCGCATGCACCGCACCACCAAAGCCAGCACTACAACTTGTCCACCGCGTTGCGCCAAAGCAGCTTAGGGATCGTGACCAGCTGGATTTTTTACATCCCGATGGCGGTGCTGGGCGTGCCGCCACTGATTTTTGGCATCGTGGCTCTGATCGACTTGCTCTACCAATTTTGGGTGCATACCGAGCATGTGGGCAAACTCGGTTGGTTTGACCGTTGGTTTTGTTCGCCCTCGAACCACCGGGTGCACCACGCGGTGAACGACGGCTATGTGGACCGCAATTACGGCGGTATCTGGGTGGTGTGGGACAGGCTGTTTGGCAGTTTCCAAGAAGAAAACGACAACCATCGCTGCGTCTACGGCACCCGTAAAGCGCTCAACAGCTGGGACCCTTTGTGGGCCAACGTGCATGGCTACACCGATCTGTTGCAAGACAGCTGGCACACCCAGCGTTGGAGCGACAAGCTGAGGGTGTGGTTCAAACACCCCGGCTGGCGGCCGGCGGATGTGGCCGAGCGGTTCCCGCGCACCGCGTTCAACCTGAATGACTTTCCGCTTTACCAGCCTGAGCAGAGCCGTTACGTGCTGGTGTTGGCTTGTGGTTGGTTCGTCATGTTGTTGGCCGCGGCCATGATGGTGTTGTGGCACATGGAAGACATGCCTTGGGCGTTAGCGGCCACCTGTGTGCTGGCCGTGAGTGCGGGTTTGTGGGCGGTCAACGCGATGCTGCAAAACCGCCTCAACCCAACCCTGTGTGCCTTTGTGCAATGGGCCGCCTTGGCCACGGCCAGCCAGGTGTGCGGCTGGCAAGAGGTGTACCAAATGGCCAAGCCCTTGGCCATGTTGACTTTGATGTGGGCGGCGTGGTCCGCCGAGGGCTTGAGCAAACCGGTGCAAACCTGGTTGGTGCGCGCCTTGGGCTTGTCATGGGTGGGCGATGTGTTGTTGCTCTACCCTAGTTTGTTTTTGCCGGGCTTGGTGGCCTTTTTGGCCGTGCATGTTTGCTATATCTGGATGCTGCGCCAAGACGCGCCTTGGTTGCATAGCCGTCGGGCCTTGGCCTTGTCGCTGTCAGCCGCAGCGCTGGTGTATGCGGTGCTCGACACCAACGGTTTGCCTGCCGATCTGCGCGTGCCCGTGGCGGTGTATGTGTTGGTGATTGCCACCATGGCCGCCCAAGCCTGGGGCCGCGCCAAACACCTGGGCACACCCAGTAGCCTGTGGTTGGCCTGGGGCAGCGTGGCCTTCATGGTGTCGGACACCTTGTTGGCGTATGACAAGTTTGTGAGCCCCTTGCCTGTGGCGGGCTTGTGGGTGCTGGCCACCTATTATTTGGCGCAGGGTTGGATGGTCACAGGCAGGTTGGGTTCGCAGACTCACAACAAGACTGAGAAGGCTTGAGCTTGGCGGTTTGAAGTGTGTTGGGGTGGTTTGCGCTTCATTTTTGAAGAGAAAATCCAGGATTGCATGGGTAAATACCAATCCTTTTCAATCTAACGGGGAACGCACATGGAACCCATTCCCGGAAGCTACGAAGCCCTTGTCACGCGCCGCTTGCTCGCGGCCTTGCAAGCGCTGGATGGTTCATGGGCGCACCAACTCGACACGCTAGACGCTGCGGAGGCGGCGGACCGCTTGGCTTTGCATTTGGCGCGTGTCATTGAAAAAGTCTTGGCGGCGATGCCCACGGAGCAACGGGTGGCGGCCGGCAGCAAATTGATTGGTGCGTTGATCGTGCAAGCTCTGCAAGGCAAGTCCTCGGTGTTGTTGGGCGAGGTCCCCGAACCGAGCGGGCGCTTGTTGACCCAAGTGGCGCGTCGTCATCCCGATGGCTCGGCGGCGTTTGTCAAGCCGCCTGTCGTGCCGCTGCTGGACACCAGCTTAATGACCAATGCACCCGGAGAACCCCGCTTGGGTGCGCAGCTTGTTTCAGAAATTCCTTCTGCCGATGACATCGATCTGATCATGGCCTTCATTCGACGCAGTGGCATTGCGCCAATGCGCGAGGCGCTGGGTCAGCATCTTTCAGCTGGAAAAAATTTGCGGGTCTTGACCACCACCTACACAGGTTCGACCGAACTGGCCGCGTTGGAAGATTTGAACAACATGGGTGCTCAGATCCGTGTTTCCTATGACACCTCGGTAACCCGATTGCATGCCAAAGCCTGGGTGTTTCATCGGCACAATGGTTTTTCAACTGGCTACATCGGATCATCCAACCTCACGCATTCAGCGCAAGTGCATGGCTTAGAGTGGAATTTGCGCGTTTCCGCCGCACGCAACAGCCACGTGCTTGAACGCATGTCGGCCTTATTCGAATCATGCTGGAACAGCGACGAATTCATTGATTTCGACGCCGACCAATTTGCCGAAGAACTTGATCGGCAAAACCACCATAAAACAGATCGTCACCTCGGTGTGCTGCCAGCCATTGAGCTGCGGCTCGAGCCCTTTCAAGAGCATTTGCTGGAACTCATCAATTTAGAACGAAGCCGAGGGCATCACCACAATTTACTGGTCTCGGCCACCGGCACTGGCAAGACGGTGATGGCCGCGGTCGACTATGCGCGGTTGCGCCATCGCTTGGGTCGTGCACGCTTGTTGTTCATCGCACACCGCAAAGAAATCTTGGACCAATCTCGTGCAACTTTTCAATACGCCTTGCGAGATGCAAGCTTTGGAGAAATGTGGGTAGATGGGGCCAAGCCACAACGCTTTGAGCATGTGTTTGCCTCCGTGCAGAGCTTGTCGCATGCCGACCTCGCTTTGTTGGGTGCCAAACACTTTGATGTGGTCATCATCGATGAGTTTCACCATGCCGCTGCACGCACCTACGAGGTCTTGCTGGCGCATTTGCAACCGGTTGAATTATTGGGTTTGACGGCCACGCCAGAGCGTGCCGATGGACAATCAGTATTGCAATGGTTTGGCGGTCGGATCGCGGCAGAGCTTCGTTTGTGGGATGCCATCGACAAACAGCGCTTGGTGCCTTTCGCCTATTACGGTGTTGCCGACACGACCGATCTCAGAAACATTCCTTGGCAACGCGGCAGGGGTTACGACAGTTCTGCTTTGAGTCAGTTGCTCACAGCTGACGATGCATGGGCACGCATGGTGATCGCTCAATTGACGCGCAAGGTCGATCGCGTGTCCGAGATGCGGGCCTTGGGGTTTTGTGTGTCAGTCAGCCATGCCCAATTCATGGCTCGCGTGTTCAATGCCCACGACATTGCATCGGTGGCGGTGTCGGCCGACTCCACCACGGCCGAACGTGAAGATGCTTTGCGAAAGTTGGCGGTGCGATCGCTGCAAGTAGTGTTTTCGGTGGACTTGTTCAACGAAGGCGTTGACGTACCTGCAGTCGATACCTTGTTGATGCTCAGACCCACAGACAGCCCCACCTTGTTCTTGCAGCAACTGGGACGTGGATTGCGGCGGCACGATGACAAGCAGATGTGCACAGTGCTCGACTTTGTCGGCCAGCATCGCCGCGAATTCAGTTTCGACCGCCGGCTTCGCGCCTTGTTGGGCGGCACCCGTCAACAACTCATGGCGCAAGTTGAACAAGGCTTTCCGCTCTTGCCATCGGGTTGCCACATGGCACTCGAAGGTGTTGCGCGAGACCGCGTGTTGCAAAGCTTGAAAGACGCCGTACCCCGAGGCTTGACCAAAATGGCAGACGAAATTCGTGCCATGCGTCAGATGGGCGAGCCTATCAGCTTGGCAAATTTCTTACAACACAGCGGCTTGGATCTTGAAGATGTCTACTCCCATGACCGCAGCTGGAGCGATGTGTTGCAGGCCGCAGACGAACCCGTCTTGGCCAGCGGCCCAGGCGAAAAAACATTGCGCAAAGCCTGCGCACGCTTGCTGCATTTGGACGACCCCAGTCGCTTGAAGGTTTATCAAGATTGGTTGGCAAACGATGATGCGCCAAGCCTGATTGACCTGAATAAACCGCAAGGCCGTTGGCTGCGCATGTTGTTGAGTGTGTTGGCCGCTGCCAGTCCCGAAGTGAATGCGTGGCCTACAAACAATGCCGCGCAATGGGTCTGGCAACACCCACAAGTTCGCGCGGAGCTGATGGAGTTGTTCGCGCTGTTGGCGCAACGCAATCAGCATTTGGGATGCGCCTTGACCGAGCGCTTGGATGTGCCACTTCAAGTGCATGCGCGTTACAGCCGTTTTGAAATTCAAGCGGCATTTGGCGATGCGGCATCAGGACAAGACGAGCATGCGCAAATCAAAGTGCCTGCTTGGCGCGAGGGCGTCAAATTCATGCATCAAGCGCGCTGCGATGTGTTTTTGATCACCTTGAACAAAACAGAAAAACGGTTTTCTCCCAGCACCCGTTACCGCGATTACGCAATCAATCGAAGCCTGTTCCATTGGGAAAGCCAGTCCCGCACCACCGCTGATTCGCCCACTGGACGGCGCTACCAGTTGCATCGTTCCCAGGGCACAGAAGTCATGGTGTTTGTGCGCCTGAATGCAGAAGATCGTGCTTTTCATTTCTTGGGGCCAGCGAGCTACCAAAGTCACCAGTCTGAAATGCCTATGCAAATCACTTGGAAGATGCAGCATCCATTGCCTGCGGATTTGTTCCTGAGCTACCGCGCTGCTGCTGCTTAACCAGCCAATACCTTGGCAATATCTCCCACGGGTATGACATCCACACCCTCTGCAAAAGGCCATCGCTGCGGCACCGGGGCAACGATGTAGGTGTGATGGGGTTGCACGTCTTGAAGGGATTGCCAAAACCCTTTACTCACTTTTGGCGCCACGCTGAACTTGATTTCAAAGCCTATTCTTCGTTGCCCCGCTTCAACCACCACATCTAACTCGGCACCGGCAGCCGTTCTGTAAAAAGACATGCTGGCCCCGGCGGGCAAGTGTGCAGCGATTTGGTCAATCACGAAGCCTTCCCAGGAGGCACCCACCGAGGGATGGCCTTGCAGATCAGCAACGCTGGTCAACCCAAGCAGACTGTGCAGCAATCCACTGTCACGCACATAGACCTTGGGTGATTTGACCAAGCGTTTGCCCGGATTGGTGTGAAAGGGTTCGAGCTTGCGCACCAAAAGTGCGCCCACCATGTGGTCTAGCCAGCGGTTGATTGTTGGTGCGCTGACATCCAAGGAATTGGCGATGCCCGAGGCATTGAACAGTTGCCCGTGGACGTGCGCCAACATGCGCCAAAAACGACGTAGGCTGGGCTCATCGACACGCAGGCCCAAAGCGGGTAAATCTGTGTGCAACAGATGGCGAATGAAGGCTTCGCGCCAGTGCCAAGAGGTTTGCCCATCAGCAGCGCAAAAGCTGGGTGGGAAGCCGCCGCGCAACCACAGGGTCTGCACGGTTTGAAGGTCGGTGCCCACCTCATTCACTAGCAGCGGATGCATGTCAATCAAACTCAAGCGCCCTGCCAAAGACTGCGACTGACGAAGCAATTCAAACGAGGCCGATCCCAGCAGCACGAAGCGTCCGGGGCGACGTACACGGTCAATCTCGCCGCGCAAGATAGAAAATAACTCTGGGCTGTTTTGCACTTCATCCAAGATGAGCATGTGCGCTGCGTGGGCTTGTAAAAAGAGTGGGCCTTCGCCCAGCCGCGCCCGATCTTGGGGGGATTCGAGATCCAGATAGAGGGCTTGAGCATGGCTTTCAAGCAGCGAGCGGGCCAAGGTGGTTTTGCCAACTTGCCTTGGGCCAAGGATGGCCACCGCAGGACTCCAGGTTAGCGCGGCGGTCAGAGAATCAAGGGCGATACGTGAAAACATCCTTGTATTTTAAATATCAAATATTCAAAATGCAAGGAAAATAAACCGCATCATCCCAGCTTCTTCATCAACAACGCATTCACCTGAGCCGGATTGGCCTTGCCCTTGCTGGCTTTCATGATGGGCCCGACCAAGCCGTTCAAGGCTTTCGTGTTGCCCGCTTTGAACTCTTCCACATTCTTCGGATTGGCGGCCAACACGTCGTCAATGATGGCTTCCAACGCGCCGGTGTCGTTGATTTGTTTCAAACCTTTGGCGTCAATCAATGCGTCAATGGTTGTCAAGGCATCTGCATCTGCTGATGCCGTGGCTTGGTTCCACAGCGCTTCAAACACCTGCCGAGCTGCGCTGTTGCTGATGGTGTTGTCGCTGATGCGGCCAATCAAGGCGGCCAGTTGGGCGGCGCTCACGGGCAGGGTTTCAAACGACACTTCGCCACTGTTCATGCGGCGTGACACCTCGCCCATGATCCAGTTGCTGGCCAATTTCGGTTGACCACAGGCATTGGCCGTGGCTTCAAAGTAGGCGGCAACCGCCTTGCTTTGCGTCAATTGTGTGGCGTCGTATTCGGGCAGGCCATGGTCGCGCACAAAGCGCTCGGCCATCACGCGTGGCAACTCGGCCATGTCATGTTGCACCCGCGCCACCCACTCGCGTGAAATCAGCAGCGGCGGCAAATCGGGGTCGGGGAAATAGCGGTAATCGGCAGCGTCTTCTTTGGTGCGCATGGCGCGGGTTTCACCAGTGTCGGGGTCGAACAAAACCGTGGCTTGTTGGATCGCGTGGCCGTCTTCAATTTGTTCGATCTGCCAACGCACCTCATAGTCGATGGCTTGCTGCATGAACTTGAAGCTGTTCAGGTT
>CAJBOO010000231.1 GCA_903956845.1 uncultured Burkholderiales bacterium | reverse complement strand
GCCAATTCTGGCAAGGCGACTTTGATTCAAATCAGCCGAGACAGCGGTGACAACGTACCGATCGGTGCCACGGTGCAAGACGAGGACGACCAAATCCTCGGTTCGGTCGGTCAAGGCAGCCGTGCGCTGGTCAGGCTGCGCAAAGCGCTGGGTCGGCTCAAAGTCATTTGGGGTGACACACCGAACGAGCGGTGCGAATTCAACTACAACATCAGCACGAAAACACCCATCAACAAAAGCGGTTTCATTGTTTTGAAAACCGCTTGCGACACATCCGGTTTGGCGCAGGCCATCTCGGTGGCCCAAGAGTGAAGGAGATACGCATGACACCGACCATTCCACGGACGACCCTGACCTGCAAGCAATGGGTCCGAGCTGTGTGGGTGATCCTCAGTCTGTGTGCTTGTCAGGCCAGCTGGGCTGGGGCAGGCGATTACTGCAAAAACACCGCAATCGAGCTGTTCAGGCCAACCATTGTGTCGCTGAGCAATCCGCAGAAATTCATCATCGAGGTGGTGTTTTTTACTATGCTGTCCCATCGCACCGACGAGACCGCCTCCTGCGTTGTGACCACCTATCCACGTTTGGATTTGGACAATGGCCTGGCTCTCAAAAGCGAATTGACAGATTCCGCCACGCTCTTTTGCAACATCGATGTCTCCACAGACGTGACAGGCAAAGGAACAGTCACCACCTACACCGTCGACAAAACCAAAGCCGTGCCCTACCAAGGCTACGTCGGCTGCGCCATCCAGTTGTCCTACACCTGGGTGATTGAGGGCATCAGGGATGAATCCAATTTCAGGATCGCTGAAGTCAACACGAACATGGGCAACCTGGTGCTGGATGAAAACCAACCCTCGGGGCGCAGCTACGGGCTCAGTCTCAACAGCTCACATTCGTTTTGGATGCCACCGTTGATGCGATGCACCTCTACTCCGGACCAGGCGATCACCGTGGATCTGGGCAAGATCCCCGCCTCCAAATTTGCCAAGGTGGGTGACGCCAGCTCAGAGGTGGAGTTCACCATGCGTTGGATAGGTTGTTATGACAAAACCACCCAGCACCAGCTGTATGACAACATATTGCAATTGCACACCGTGAACTATCCCGCTTACGCGATGAGCATGCAAATGGATTTCACACCGATTGCCGACAATGAAGCACTGATGGCCAACACCATTGACAAAGACAAGGGTGGCGCCACGGGCTTGGCTTTGGAAGTGATTGACAAAACCACTCAAGCCACCATCAGCAACGGCGTGCCATTTGATCTCGAGTCTGCCTACTCGACGGGCAGCACCGCCCGAACCTTTGCAGCCAGACTCAAATCGACTGCGGCCAAAGTCACACCAGGCCAATTTAAAAGCATTGCCACTTACACCGTGACTTACAAGTAACCCCGCACGGCTTGTCTCCAAGCGGACGCGGTTGCCAAGCCACGCTCGCTGTGCCCGCTAAACTCATGGTTTTCATGTGACAGGACTGATTGCCATGGCCACCTCCCCGATCAAAATCAACCGCCGTTCGGCCCATATCACCGAGGGCAAATCCCGCGCCCCCAACCGATCCATGTACTACGCCATGGGCTACGAACAAAGCGACTTTGTCAAACCCATGGTGGGCGTGGCCAACGGTCACTCCACCATCACTCCCTGCAACAGCGGCTTGCAAAAATTGGCGGACGCGGCAGTTGCTGGCATTGAAGAGGCCGGTGGCAACGCGCAAATTTTCGGTACCCCCACGATCTCTGACGGCATGTCCATGGGCACCGAGGGTATGAAGTACTCCTTGGTCAGCCGCGAAGTCATCTCTGACTGCATCGAAACCTGTGTCGGCGGCCAATGGATGGACGGCGTGCTGGTGGTGGGCGGCTGCGACAAAAACATGCCCGGCGGCATGATGGGCATGCTTCGGGCCAATGTGCCAGCCATCTATGTGTATGGCGGCACCATCCTGCCTGGCAGCTTCCAAGGCAAAGACCTCAACATCGTGAGCGTGTTCGAGGCCGTGGGCCAAAACGCTGCCGGCAACCTGAGCGACGGCGATTTGTTGGAAATTGAAAAACGCGCCGTGCCAGGCACGGGTTCATGTGGCGGCATGTACACCGCCAACACCATGTCCTCTTCCTTCGAGGCCTTGGGCATGTCCCTGCCCTATTCTTCGACCATGGCCAACCCGCACGACGAGACCCAAAACTCGGCCAAGGCGGCTGCCAAGGTGCTGATCGAAGCGATCAAAAACGACTTGAAGCCACGCGACATCGTGACCAAAAAAGCGATTGAAAACGCGGTCGCGGTCATCATGGCCACGGGTGGTTCGACCAACGCGGTGTTGCACTTCTTGGCCATTGCCCACGCCGCCGAGGTGGACTGGACCATCGACGACTTTGAGCGCATGCGCAAAAAGATCCCTGTGATTTGTGACCTCAAACCCAGCGGCCAGTTTTTGGCAGTTGACCTGCACAAAGCGGGTGGCATTCCCCAGGTGATGAAGCTGTTGTTGAACGCTGGTTTGTTGCACGGCGACTGCATGACCATCACCGGTAAAACCGTGGCTGAAAACCTGGCGGATGTGCCCAACGAGCCGCGCGCCGACCAGCATGTGATTCGACCCTTGAGCAAGCCGATGTACACCGAGGGTCACTTGGCTATTTTGAAAGGCAATTTGTCACCCGAGGGCTGTGTGGCCAAGATCACTGGCCTGAAAAACCCCGTCATCACCGGTCCTGCCCGTGTGTTTGACGACGAACAATCTGCTTTGAAAGCGATTTTGGACGGCAAGATCAAGGCAGGTGACGTGATGGTGTTGCGCTACCTCGGCCCCAAAGGCGGCCCAGGCATGCCTGAAATGCTGGCCCCCACCAGCGCCTTGATTGGCGCGGGCTTGGGCGAGAGCGTGGGCTTGATCACCGATGGCCGATTCTCGGGCGGCACCTGGGGCATGGTGGTCGGTCATGTGGCCCCCGAGGCTGCAGTGGGTGGCACGATCGCCCTGATCCACGAAGGCGACAGCATCACCATCGATGCCCACCAACTGGTCTTGCAACTGAACGTGGCGGATGACGAGATTGCCAAACGCCGCGCCAACTGGAAAGCCCCTACACCGCGCTATATCCGTGGCGTACAAGCAAAATTTGCCCACAACGCCTCCAGCGCCAGCAAGGGTGCGGTGTTGGATTTGTTCTGAGACATTTGTGCAACTTGATGAACTTGCAAAGCTGCAGCGCTTTTTTTAATTGATGAAAGACCTGATCATGAAATCTGTATTGACCACCGTTTTGGCTTCCTTTGTTTTCTCTGGCGCGGCCTTGGCCGACCAAAAACTCGCAGGCTCTAAAAACTGTTTGGCATGCCATGCTGTCGGTACCGCAGTGGTGGGCCCCGCTCTGAAAGATGTGGCCAAAAAATACGCTGGCGACAAAGAGGCCGCTGCGGCCTTGGCCACCAAGATCCGCGAAGGCGGCGGTGGTGTCTGGGGCGCGGTGCCCATGCCTGCCAATCCGCAAGTCAATGAGGCGGAGGCCAAGAAGTTGGTGGCCTGGATTCTCAGCTTGAAATAAGCCCCACGGCGGAACAATTGGGGTCAGATTCCAATTAATTCACGCGGCTTGCCCGCCGCGCTGGGCTCAAACGCCGCTCACCGCCGCAAGCGGCAACGTTCGCTACACGTTTGACCCAGCACGTCGGACAAGGCTAATTGGTTTGATTGGCTAGCGAAGTTGCCGAAAGCGATATTCCGCAAACCGATCCACCTTGCGCTGAAACATCACTTCAGAGCCACACGGCCTGGGGACCATTTTTTGAGCGAAAGACCAGAAAAATGAGTCCCCATGGCGGGGGCTCCAGCGTGACTTATTTCAGATGCGCTTGAAAGACACACGAAAGACCGACCACGGCGGGATCGTCCGCCGCTCACGGCAGCAGAGCTGCGACGTTCGCTACACGGGCCGACCCGCCATGTTCGGCCTGACGTGAATTAATTGGAATCTGACCCCAATTACCCCATGGGGACCATTTTCAGTGGTTGTCAGCCAGCTGATCCAAGATGGCAGGGTTCTCAAGGGTTGAGATGTCCTGAGTGATCGCCTCACCCTTGGCAATCGAGCGCAACAAGCGGCGCATGATCTTGCCCGAGCGGGTTTTGGGCAGGTTGTCGCCAAAGCGGATGTCCTTGGGCTTGGCGATCGGTCCGATTTCCTTGCCCACATGGT
>CAJBOO010000230.1 GCA_903956845.1 uncultured Burkholderiales bacterium | reverse complement strand
TTCGGGAAAATCACCCCCACCCGCTCGGCAATCGCTTTGTCTTCCGGGGTGTTGCTGCGCAGGATGCGAGCCAGGTAGTAAGAGTTGGCCAAAGCCACGCCGCATTCACCGCTGGCCACCCCTTTGATTTGATCGGTGTCACCCCCCTTGGGGCTGCGTGCCATGTTGGCCACCAGGCCCTTGAGCCAGGCCTCGGTCGCCGCCGGCCCGAGGTGTTCCATCATGGCGCCAAACAAAGACAGGTTGTAGGGGTGTGAGCCAGAGCGAACACACAAACGCTTGGCATTGCGCGGATCGGCCAGTTTTTCGTAGGTGTCGACATCTGCGCGGTTGACCTTTTGCTTGTCATACACGATCACCCGCGCACGCGTGGA
The DNA here is from genome assembly GCA_903956845.1 of uncultured Burkholderiales bacterium. Taxonomy (GTDB): domain Bacteria; phylum Pseudomonadota; class Gammaproteobacteria; order Burkholderiales; family Burkholderiaceae_C; genus Limnohabitans. The sequence continues at coordinate 11,290 of CAJBOO010000230.1, read as the reverse complement.
CAACCCAAACCACATGCTGCCCTCATCCCGTGCGCGGGCGCGCAAGTGCGCGGGAACGGCTTTTTCAAGGACGGGCGATTTGACGGGCGCAAACAACTGATCGACCTCGCCCTTCCACAAGCGTGCCGCATCCACCAACAGCACCACATCGGCAGCAGAGGCACTGCCCTCGGCTTTCAAGCGGGCCAAGATGCCTGCGTCATCGGCATCCACCCGGTTGATGCGGATGCCCGTGGCCTGGGTGAAGTTGCTGTAGAGGGCTTCGTCGGTGGCGTAATGCCTGGCTGAATACAGGTTGAGCACCGGTTCTTCGGCCAGGCTGGGCTGCGCCCAAGCCAATCCCAAGGAGACGATCAAGCCGCAGAGCAGTTTGGCGGAAGGGTTAATCAATAAGCATGGCATTTGAGCGGATCGTGGCATGGAACAAACCACCATCCTATCTCAAATAGGAATTATTCGCATTTGACTTACATCAAATGTCGTGCTGTCAGCCGGGTTTTTTCAGGGTTCGGCTGAGCAAAAGCACGGGCACCAAGCCGACCAGCACCAAGGCCAGCGAGGGCAAGGCCGCCTCACCCAGGCGTTCGTCGCGGGCCAGTTGGTAGGCCATGACGGCCAGCGTATCGGTGTTGAAGGGCCGCAGCACCAGGGTGGCGGGCAACTCTTTCATGACATCTACCCAGACCAACAGCAGCGCCGCCGAGCTCGCACCGTGCAGCAAGGGCCAATGAACGCGCCGCCACAAAGACCAACCGGTGCTGCCCAGCATGCGTGCGGTCTCATCCGTGCTGCTGGAGATGCGGCTGTAACCGCTTTGGATACTTTGCAAGGCCACGGCGATGAAGCGCACCAAGTAGGCCCACACCAGGCCCAAGATGGTGGCGGTCAACCAATACCCGGCTTGGCTTTGCGGCCAATGTTGCTGCAACCACGCCACCGGCCAGAGCAGGCCGACCACGATCACGACACCCGGCACGGCATAACCCAATCCTGCCAACTGGGTGCTCCAGTAACGCCAAGGGCTGGGCCGGGCGCGTTGACCATAGGCCAACAGCAAGGCCGCGGCCACGGCCAAGAACGCGGTCAATGCGCCCAGGCGCATGCTGTTCCAGGTCCAGGACACAAAGGCTTGCCAAGGCAAGGCCTGCACATGGCTGGCTTGCCACAGGGCATGCAACATGATGAGCAAAGGCAGCACAAAGCCCAACAACACCGGCAACAAACACAGCGTGAACACCCAACCTGCTGCTGCGCCTTGCAAGCGCAGCGGTTGCGATTCGCCGCTGCGGCTGGCGCTGCGGTTGGTGACAAAGCGCATGCGCGACTGCGAGCGTTGTTCCAGCCACAAGATCAGACCCACCAACACCAAGAGCGCGGTCGACAACTGTGCGGCCGCCCAGCGGTTGTCCATCACCAACCAGGCTTTGTAGATGCCTGCGGTGAAGGTCTGCACACCAAAATAACTGCTCACCCCGAAGTCGGCCAAGGTTTCCATCAACGCCAGGGCCATCCCTGCCGCGATGGCGGGACGTGCCAGCGGCAAGGCCACTTGCACCATCCGTCTGGGCAGGCTGGCCCCCAGCAAACGGGCGGCTTCCATCAACTGCGGCGCACGCTCGGCCAAGGCCGTGCGGGTGAGCAAATACACATAGGGGTAAAGGCTCAAGGTCAACACGCCCGCCGCGCCCCAGACGCTGCGCACATCGGGCCACAAAGCGCCTTGCCAACCAAAGGCGCCGCGCAGCCAGGTTTGCAAGGGGCCACTGAATTGCAAAAAATCGGTGTAGGCATAGGCCACCACGTAAGCGGGCATGGCCAAGGGCAGCAACAACAACCAAGACAAGGTGCGTCGACCCGCGAACTCAAACAAGGTCACGGCAGCCGCGCTCACGCTGCCGAGCACCACCACGCCCAAGCCCACCCAGCCGCACAAGACCAGACTGGTGGTCACATAGTCGGGCAAAACGGTGTGTGACAGGGCTTGGAACACCTCGGCAGAGACCGCGTCCCACTGCGTCCATGCGGCCAACACCAACAGCACGGGCAAAGCCAACAACAAGACCAGCAGGGTTCGAAAGAGGGACATCAAGGCCATGCAATGTGCTGACAACAGCACCCCAGGTGAAGCAAAGGTCATTGTAGGCAGGCGCTCGTTTCACACCCCTTTGCCTACAATGAAAACCATGTTCCTCGAAGTTGATCAACTGCAAGTGCACTACCCCGGCAGCCAGCAGGCGGCGGTGAACCGCGTGAGCTTTGGGTTGGCCAAGGGCCAGATGGGCGTGTTGATCGGCCCCTCGGGTTGCGGCAAAACCACTTTGTTGCGCGCCGTCGCGGGCTTGGAGCGGGTCAGCCAGGGCAGCATCCGCATGGCTGGGCAAGACATCAGCAGCCCATTGCACCATGTGCCGCCTGAGCAACGGCGCATCGGCATGGTGTTCCAAGACTACGCCTTGTTTCCCCACATGGACGTGGCGCACAACGTCGGCTTTGGCTTGGCACATTGGCCCGCTGCCAAACGCCAGGCGCGTGTGAACGAGATGCTCACGCTGGTGGGCCTGCAAGGCCAGGCACGCAGCCATGCGCACCAACTCTCAGGCGGGCAGCAACAACGCGTGGCGTTGGCACGGGCCTTGGCCCCCGAGCCACACCTGCTGTTGCTCGACGAGCCTTTTTCCAATTTGGATGTCGATTTGCGCGAGCGCTTGGCCTATGAATTACGCGACATCTTGAAGCAAGCGCAGATCACCGCCTTGTTCGTGACCCACGACCAAATGGAAGCCTTTGCCTTGGGCGATGTGATTGGCGTCATGCAGCAAGGCCAGTTACACCAGTGGGATGCCGCCTACCAGCTCTACCACCGCCCAAGCACGCGGTTCGTGGCCGAGTTCATTGGCCACGGTGTGTTTGCGCCTGCGCAGGTCGAGCACCAAGCGGGCACCACCCAGTTGCAAACACCGCTGGGCGTCTTGCACGACGTGGCGCAAGACCTGCCGGCTTTGCCCTTGACTGCAGAGGGTGCGTGTGATGTGCTGCTGCGGGCGGATGACATCGTGCACGACGATGAGGCCGAGGTGAAAGCCGAGATCATCCGCAAAGCGTTTCGCGGCTCAGAGTTTTTGTACACCCTGCGCATGGCGGGTGGACAAACCGTGATGGCCCATGTGCCCAGTCACCACGACCATCACCTGGGCGAGTGGATCGGCATCCGCTTGCAAGCCGACCACGTGGTGGTGTTTGGCGCAGACAGCCGAAGCCGGCTCAGTTGAATTCGACACTCACTGCCGGGTCGCCTGGCAGCCCCAGGTATTGCAACTGGATGTGCATGCCTGACTGACTCGGCACGGGTGGCAAAAACCCGCCCAGACTCAGCAAGTCGCCTTTCTTCAACGTGATGCCGTCTTTTTTCAGGGCTTGCGCCAACCACATCGCCGCATTCAAGGGGTGACCCAGCAAATCGCTGCCCTTGGCGCGGCCAAATTCTTTGGCTTGGGGGCCGCGGTCGCTCATCACCACGGTCATGTTGCCCAAAGCATCCACAAAGGCTTGGGTGTTTTGCACAGGCACTTCGGCACCCAGCACGCCGCCCCTGAAACCCAGGTTGGCGGCCAACAATGCGTTGCCTGAAAACTTGCCGTCCATCATCAAGTCGGGCAATTCAATGAAAGGGATGACCGACTCCAGGCAGGCCAGCGCTTGTAAGGGGGTGGTCGCGTCTGCCAACGCCGGGTCTTTCACCTCGACCAGCAAATCGGCCTCGAAGGTCGGGCGGGCCCCAAATTTGGCTGGGATGACCGCGATGATGTCGACCATGTTGCGGTTGAACATGTAGGCCCATTGGGGGCCAGACATGCCGAAGTTTTTTTGCGATGCCGGGCTGGTGAAACCGGCCTTGTAACCCACGCGGTCACCCAAATACAAGGGCAGCTTGGCCGCCAATTTGTGCTTGGCGCAATCGGCATCGGCTGCGCTGATGTCATTGCCAAAACCAGCGCTGAGTTGACGCTTGCTGTAGTCGACCAGGTAGGCGTCGACTTGGGCATCGGTGGGGCAAGCTGCGTGCAACGCAGCCGAGAAAGGAAGAAGGCACAACAGGGTTAAGCATTTGCTTTTCAAGGGAATGTCTCACTGGGTTGAAGGAGGGGAGGCGTTGAACAAAATACCAAAGCAAGCGCCTGGTTGCGCTTGCCCTGGGTGGGTGTCTTTGAGGCTGATTTTGGCTTGGTGCTTATCTGCGATTTCTTGCACGATGGCCAGGCCCAAGCCAGAGCCATCGGCCTCGGTGCCCAAGGCCCGGTAAAACGGCTCGAACACGCGTTCGCGCTCAGCCAGCGGAATGCCGTGACCCGAGTCCTCGACTTGCAGCAGCCAACCCATGCTGACCCCGCCGCTTACCCGCGCCGTCACCACCCCCGGGTGCGCTGCGCTCGATGGGGTGTAGTTGATCGCGTTGTCAATCAGGTTGCGCACCATTTCTTTGAGCAAAGTGGGGTTGCCTTGGATCAACGCGCGGGTGTCCTCTGGCCCCTCGAAGCCGAGGTCGATGTGGCGGTCCATAGCGCGTGGCAACGAGGCTTTCACCACATCCATGGTGAGTGAGATGAGGTCGCAGGTTTGCATGGCCACGGGTGCGCCGCTGCTCTCGGCCCGTGCCAGCGCCAAGAGCTGGTTGACGGTGTGCGTGGCCCGCATGCTGGCGCGGCCGATTTGCTTCAAAGACTGCTTCAAATCATCTGCATTGGCGTCAGTGCGTTGCGCCAAGTCGGCCTGCATGCGCAAACCCGCCAGCGGGGTTTTCAATTGGTGTGCCGCGTCCGCCAAAAAACGTTTCTGTGTGGCAATCGAGTCTTGCAGTCGGGTGAGCAAGTCGTTGATGGAGGACACCAAGGGCAGCACCTCTGAGGGCACCACGCTCTCGTCGAGCGGGCTCATGTCGTCAGGCTTGCGGTTTCGGATGCGGTCCTCGAGTTGGTTCAGGGGTTGGATGCCGCGTGCCAAGGCCAGCCAGACCAACAACACCGCCAACGGCAAGATGACAAACAAGGGCAGCATCACACCCTGGATGATTTCATGCGCCAGCACCGAGCGCTTCTCCAGTGTCTCGGCGACTTGGACCAAGGCGGGACGGGCATCGGGTGTTTGCACCCGCACCCAGATGTAAGCCACACGGATCGGTGTGCCTTTGAGCACGTCGTCGCGCATGCGCAATTCATCGGTCACCAGCTTTTCATCGTCGTGCGGTGGCGGCAAAGAGCGGTCGCCGCCCAGGAATTCACCCTTGGCGCCCAAGACTTGGTAGTACACCTCGTCGGTTTCGTCGGCATGCAAAATTTCATGCGCCGATTGCGCGAGTTGAAACCGCACCTGCCGCTCATCGCTTTGCACCAACTGCGCCAAAGCGCGTGCGTTGTGGCCCAGACCCCGGTCAAACGGGACACGGGCGATGCCCTCGGCCACCAGCCAGGTCAAGCCAAACGTGATCGCCCAAATCAGCAACAAAGGCGTGAGCATCCAATCGAGGATTTCGCCAAACAGCGAGTTTTGGCGGCGTTGAAACAGCTTCACCATGTCGGTTGCATCAGGCGCAAAAAGGGGGGTGTGGACAAGGGGAACCAGGCGCACAAGGCCTGGTCAATTGGGCGGCGGTGCAATTTTTTCCAGACAGTAACCCAAGCCGCGCACGGTGGCGATGCGGATTGGGCCCTTTTCGATTTTCTTGCGCAAGCGGTGGATGTACACCTCGATCGCGTTGTTGCTGACCTCTTCGCCCCACTCGCACAGGCGCTCGACCAACTGGTCTTTGCTGACCAAACGGCCCACGCGTTGCAACAGCACTTCGAGCAAGCCCAACTCGCGGGCTGACAGCTCGACCATGCGTCCATCGATCGTGGCCATGCGTCCGGCTTGGTCATACACCAAGGGGCCGTGTTTGATGGTGGCGGTGGTGCTGCCCATGCCGCGTCGGGTGAGGGCGCGCACACGGGCTTCGAGTTCTTGCAAGGAAAAGGGCTTGGCCATGTAGTCGTCCGCGCCGTAGTCCAGGCCTTTGACGCGCTCGTCCACGCTGTCGGCGGCGGTGAGGATCAGCACCGGCATGCTGCTGCCACGGGCACGCAAGCGTTTGAGGACTTCCAAGCCATGCAGCTTGGGCAGACCCAAATCGAGGATGAACAAATCGAATTCGTTGGAGGTCATGAGGGCGGCGTCAGCCTCGCTGCCGCTGGCGACATGGTCCACAGCTGCGCCGGATGCGCGCAGGGTGCGCAATAAGCCATCGGCCAACACCTGGTCATCTTCGGCAATCAGTATGCGCATGCACGCTCTCCCCAGCGCAACAAACGCTGTCGATTCATTCTAGGTGCAGGTATCTGAATTTCACGCTTGCCAACCCCGAATATCGGGTTAACGATAGCCATTGGCGTAGGCCTCCAGGCCCAGGCTGACCACAGTGGCCACGTCTTTGCCCACCGCTTGCACAAACTCGTCTTCCGTTTGAGCCACGGCTTGCTCGAAAGCGCTGAGCCAAGCCAGCCCGTCCTCGGTGAACACGATGCGCTTGGCGCGGGCGTCCAAGGCGTCTGGCAAACGCTGCACCAAGCCCCAGGCTTCACACTGCGTGACCAGGTCGCCCATGGCCTGTTTGCTCATGCCGGCCATCACCGCCAAGTCGTTCAAGCGCGCACCCTCGCGTGGCAGGTGGCGGGTGATGTGCACATGCGCCGCGCTCACTTTGTCGCGTGCGGCCAGGTTGGCCAGGGCCAGGGGCACCTCGAGGTGGTGCGCCATGAGCTGCAACACGCGCTCGTCAAAGCGCCGCATGGCGTGGCCCAGCAAGCGTCCCAGGTGGGCTTGGCGCCAGTCTTGGTGGGTGAACAGCAGGTTGAAACCCATGGGTATATGGTAAGGCAAACTGACCAAAAAAAGTCTTTACAGATTTATATTCTGAGATAAAGTACTGTTCAAGCATCCAGCCTGTGTTTTAAAGCAGGTGCAGATGAACCCAACAACCCATTGACCCACAAGGAGATTTCCATGGACAACGTGAAGAGCATCGCCGCCGCTGGCGAAAAAGCCAAGGCCTTGCAAGCCGCCCTGGCCCAAATTGAAAAACAGTTTGGCAAAGGCACCATCATGCGCCTGGGCGAGGGCGAGGCCATCGAAGACATCCAGGTCGTCTCCACCGGCTCGCTCGGTTTGGACGTGGCCTTGGGCGTGGGCGGTTTGCCACGCGGACGCGTCATCGAAATCTACGGCCCAGAGTCTTCTGGCAAAACCACCCTCACGCTGCAAGTCATCGCCGAAATGCAAAAGCAAGCCGGCACCTGCGCGTTTGTGGACGCCGAACACGCGCTGGACGTGCAATACGCCCAAAAGCTGGGCGTCAACCTGCAAGACCTGCTGATCAGCCAGCCCGACACCGGCGAGCAAGCCCTGGAAATCGTCGACAGCTTGGTGCGCTCGGGCGCGGTAGACCTGATCGTCATCGACTCGGTGGCAGCGCTCACACCCAAGGCCGAGCTCGAAGGCGAAATGGGCGACTCTTTGCCCGGCCTGCAAGCCCGCCTCATGAGCCAAGCCCTGCGCAAACTCACCGCGCACATCAAGAAAACCAATTGCACCGTGATCTTCATCAACCAAATCCGCATGAAGATCGGCGTCATGTTTGGCAGCCCCGAAACCACCACCGGCGGCAACGCGCTCAAGTTCTACGCCTCCGTGCGCTTGGACATCCGCCGCACCGGCACCATCAAAAAAGGCGAAGAAGCCATTGGCAACGAAACCAAAGTCAAGGTGGTCAAAAACAAAGTGGCCCCGCCGTTCAAAACCGCCGAGTTCGACATCTTGTTTGGCGAGGGCATCAGCCGCCACGGTGAAATCATCGACATGGGCGTGATCGCCAAAATCGTCGACAAGTCTGGCGCCTGGTACGCCTACCAGGGCGAAAAAATCGGCCAAGGCCGTGACAACTCACGCGAGTTCTTGCGCGAGAACCCCGAGTTGGCCTTTGAAATCGAAAACAAAGTGCGCGAGTCTTTGGGCATCCCCTTGCTCGCGCAAGAGGTGGAAGACGTCAAATTGCAAGCCGTCAAATGAGGACCGCCACGGTGAGTTGGCCCTTCAAAGTCATCCAAGGCGGGGGGCAGTCCCCCGCTGACACGCCAACAGACAAGGCGCAGGGCAAGGCCACGTCAGTCAAAGCCCGGGCGGTGAGTCTCTTGGCCCAGCGCGAATACTCGCGCCAAGCCTTGCAAGACAAACTCGCCAGCGAAGAAGCCAGCCCTGAAGAAGTCGAGCAGGCCTTGGCGCAACTCGAGGCCAAGGGCTTGCTCGACGACACCCGTGTCGCCGAAACCTTGGTCAACCGGCGGGCAGGCAAATTGGGCGGCATGCGCTTGCGTCAAGAGTTGCAAGCCAAAGGCGTTTCACCCGAGTTGGTGGCCGAAACCATGGCAGGCCTCAAAGACACCGAGTTGGCGCGGGCGCGGGCGGTTTGGCAGAAAAAATATGGCCATGTCGCGGTCGATGCCGCCACCCGCAACCGACAGGCGCGTTTCTTGGCCACCCGTGGGTTTTCCAGCGATGTGGTCAAGCAGGTGGTTGCCGGCGTTGAGGACGAATAGCGCTTATTCAGCTGGCGGGTGTCAGTCCGCTGCTGACTGACAAACACCTCAGATCAGCACGGCCTCACACCCCGAGCATGAGTTGCAGGTTCTGCACCGCCGCGCCACTCGCCCCTTTGCCCAGGTTGTCCAGGCGGGCCATCAACACCGCGTGACCATGCTCCTCGTTGGCAAACACGCGCAATTCCATCAAGTTGGTGTCGTTCAAAGCGGTGGCATCGAGTTTCAAGTCGTCTGTCGGCGGCAACACCTTCACGCAAGGGTTGGCAGCGTCGTTGGTGCGGGCGTAATGCGCTGACCAAGCCGCATGCACATCGGCAGCTGTTGGTCTGCCAGGCATGGCAGCCAAATGCAGGGGCAGCTGCACGATCATGCCTTGAGCAAAGTTGCCGACACTGGGCACAAACAAGGGCCGGCATGTCAGGCCCGTGCAGTGCATGATTTCCGGGATGTGCTTGTGCGACAGGCCCAGGGCATAGGCTTCAAACAATGGCGCTTGTCCGGCTTCGTACGCCTCGATCATGGTGCGACCACCACCCGAGTAGCCGCTGACCGAAGGCAGGCTCAAGGGGTAATCGCGTGGGATCAAGCCGGCGTCGATCAATGGGCGAATCAAAGCAATCGCCCCGGTGGCGTAGCAACCTGGGTTGGCCACCCGCTGGGCTTGGCGCACCCGGTCGGCCTGACCCACCGCCAGCTCCGGAAAACCATACACCCAATCGGCCTGAGTGCGGTGCGCAGTGGACGCGTCAATGATGCGGGGCTGCTGGCCCTGCATGGCGTCGATCATCGCCACCGAATCACGCGCGGCGTCATCGTGCAAGCACAAGATCACCAGGTCCACACCCGCCATCAACGCGCTTTTGGCCGCAGGGTCTTTGCGCAAGGCAGGATCAATGCTCACCACCTCGATCTGCGGCATTTGCGCCAAACGCTCGCGAATCTGCAGTCCCGTGGTGCCGGCCTCGCCGTCGATGAATACCTTTGCCATTCGATCACTTTCGGTCAAATCAAGTCTGGGCCAGCGTTGTCAGCCAGCTGTCATTTGTGCGTCAAGAATCGCTCTTGATGCAGTGCACCATGATACATTTCGTGCCAGTTCAGCCCGCACAGGGTTTGAGGCAAAGACCAGGCGGCGCTAGGCCGCTGAATTGAAAGCGAGACTTCATGAAAATCCACGAATACCAAGGCAAGGACATCTTGCGTCAATTTGGTGTGCCCGTGCCACGCGGCATCGCGGCCTTCACGGTGCAAGAGGCGGTTGAAGCAGCCCAAAAATTGGGTGGCCCGGTCTGGGTGGTCAAAGCCCAAATCCATGCAGGCGGTCGCGGCAAAGGCGGCGGCGTGAAAGTGGCGAAAAGCATCGATGATGTCAAACGCTTGGCCACTGAGATTTTGGGCATGCAGCTCAAAACCCACCAAACAGGGCCTGAGGGCCAAAAAGTACGCCGCTTATATATAGAAGACGGCGCAGACATCCAAAAAGAGTACTACGTGTCCTTGGTGACCGACCGTGCCAGCCAAAAAATCGCGTTCATCGCGTCCAGCGAAGGCGGCATGGACATTGAAGAAGTGGCACACAGCACGCCCGAGAAAATCATCACCGAACTGATCGACCCGATGACCGGTTTGGGCGCCGCGCAAGCCAAAAAAATCGCCGACGCGATTGGCTTGCCCGCCGATTCCACTGCCCAGGCCGTGGATGTGTTCCAAAAGCTCTACACCTGTTACATGGACACCGATGCGTCCTTGGTGGAAATCAACCCACTCAACCGCGACAGCAAAGGCAACATCATTGCCTTGGACGCCAAGTTCAATTTCGACAGCAATGCCTTGTTCCGCCACCCCGAGATCGTGGCGTTTCGCGACCTGGACGAAGAAGACCCGGCCGAAGTCGAAGCCTCTAAATTTGATTTGGCCTACATCTCCTTGGACGGCAACATCGGCTGCTTGGTCAACGGCGCAGGTTTGGCCATGGCGACCATGGACACCATCAAACTGTTTGGCGCAGAACCCGCCAACTTCCTCGACGTGGGCGGCGGTGCCACCCCCGAGAAAGTCACTGAAGCCTTCAAGATCATGTTGAAGAACCCCAAAGTCAAAGCGATTTTGGTGAATATTTTTGGCGGCATCATGAAGTGCGACACGATCGCGCACGGCGTGATCACCGCCTGCAAAGCAGTCAACCTGAGCGTGCCACTGGTGGTGCGCATGAAGGGCACCAACGAAGACCTGGGCAAGAAGATGCTGGCCGAGTCCGGTCTGCCCATCATCAGCGCCGACACCATGGCCGAAGCCGCGCAAGCCGTTGTAGCCGCATTGAAAGCTTGAATCATGTCCATCTACATCAATAAAGACACCAAGGTCATCACCCAGGGCATCACCGGCAAAACCGGTCAGTTCCACACCGACAAGTGCCAGGAATACGCCAACGGCAAACACTGTTTTGTCGCGGGTGTGAACCCCAAGAAAGCCGGCGAATCGATTTTCAACATCCCGATTTACGCCTCGGTCAAAGAAGCCGCGCACGAAACAGGCGCCACCGTCTCCGTGATCTATGTGCCACCTGCTGGCGCGGCAGACGCGATTTGGGAAGCCGTGGAAGCCGACCTGGATTTGGCGATTTGCATCACCGAAGGCATCCCTGTGCGCGACATGCTGCATGTGCG
>CAJBOO010000229.1 GCA_903956845.1 uncultured Burkholderiales bacterium | reverse complement strand
TATTCGTTGTTGGTGCCGTAAGTGATGTCAGCCTGGTATGCAGCTTGTTTTTCTTCACGTGACAGTTGGGACAAATTGACACCGACACTCAAGCCGAGGTAGTTGTAGAGGCGGCCCATCCACTGCGCATCACGGTTGGCCAGGTAGTCGTTGACGGTGACCACGTGCACGCCGCGCCCGCTCAGGGCGTTGAGGTAAACAGCCAAGGTGGCGGTCAAGGTCTTTCCTTCACCCGTGCGCATTTCGGCGATCTTGCCTTGGTGCAAAGCCATGCCACCCATCATTTGCACGTCAAAGTGACGCATCTTCATGACCCGCTTAGAGCCTTCACGCACCACCGCAAAAGCCTCGGGCAACAGTGCGTCCAGGCTTTCACCGGCTTGAAAGCGTTGCTTGAATTCGTCGGTCTTGGCCCGCAAGGCCTCTTCGCTCAGGGCGGTCAGGCTGCTCTCTAAAGCGTTGATACGCTCGAGCGTTTTGCGGTATTGCTTCAGCAACCGGTCATTGCGGCTGCCAAAAAGTTGGGTAAGAAGATTGAAGGCCATGCAAGCTTTGCGTCCACACAGTGCCGGGGGGCATGCCATGGGCGCACATTCCTTTGTCGAAGCGAGCGATTTTAACCGTCTGAACGGTCCATAATTCCCCATGTCTCGTCCCACTTTCACCTCTGCGCCTGGCACCCCGGTCATGACCGCCATTGAGCAATCGACCTCGTTGGCCAGCTTGTTGGGGGTACACAGGCAATCGGTGCTTTACCTCCAAACGATTCAATCCGTGCTTCCGCCTGGCCTGGCGCCTCACATCAAGGCCGGTCCCATCGATGAGGCTGGTTGGTGTTTGCTGGTGCAACACAACGCCGCTGCCGCCAAATTGCGCCAATTGCTACCCGCGATCAGTGCCCATTTGCGCGCCAAAGGGCATCCCGTGAACGATATCCGTGTCAAGGTGATGAGTAACCGCTAACCCAGTGCAGGGCCCTGGTGGTATGGTTGGGTCAATTTATTCACTCGCTGATGTATGCGAATCACGATTTTCACCACCCCCATCCTCAGTCCCATCCTGCATTGGTTGTCAGTGCGCATGTTGAAAGCCTTGGGGTGGACACTGACTGGCGCCATGCCAGCCAACACCCCTCAAAGCGTGGTGATCGCTGCACCCCACACCAGCAACTGGGATTTTCCATACACACTCATGGTCGCATTTGCCATGAAGCTCAATATCCAATGGATGGGCAAGCAACAGCTGTTTCGGTTTCCTTTTCGACAGCTGATGCTGTGGCTAGGCGGCATTCCCGTCAACCGATCCCAGTCCACCAACTTGGTGGAAGCGTCCGTGCAAACGCTGCAACAAGCCCACAGAGACCTGCACTTGGTGGTGCCGCCTGAAGGCACCCGCAGCAAATCCAGGCATTGGAAAACCGGTTTTTATTACATCGCTTTGGGTGCCCAGGTGCCTATCGTGTTGGGCTACATGGACTTTGCAACCAAGCACAGCGGCCTGGGCCCGGCCTTCCTGCCGACAGGCGACCTCGAAGCAGACATGGTTCACATCAAGGCTTTTTATGCTGCATTCCAGGGAAAAAACCCAGACCAATTTGTGAACGACTGACATGAAAAAAGCCAGACCTCTTTGGGAGGTACTGGCTTTTCAAATGGTGCCGCTTGTCGGATTCGAACTGACGACCTACCGCTTACAAGGCGGTTGCTCTACCAACTGAGCTAAAGCGGCATGGGAAGGATTCTAACGAAGCTTGAAGGCCTGTTTTTGAAAATTATTTCACCCGCTTGAGTTGCGGACGGGTGGTGCCACCTCCTGGCGGGGTGGGTGGTTCTGGCTCAGGCTGCATTTTGTCGACGGAGACCAGGTTGGTGTCGGCATCCACGGGGGCAGGAAATGCCATCCCCTGACCGTTTTCTTTGGCATAGATCGCGATGACACGACCCATGGGGACCGAAATTTCCCGAGCCACGCCACCAAAACGCGCCTTGAACACGATGAACTCGTTGGTCAACTGCAAGTGGCTGGTGGCATCAAAGCTGATGTTGAGCACGATTTCACCATTGTTCACATACTCACGCGGCACTTGAACCGAATCATCCACCGACACGGCCACATAAGGCGTGAAGCCATTGTCGGCGCACCACTCATGCAACGCACGAACCAAATAGGGGCGCGTGGATGAGGATTGTGTGATGTTGATCATGGGGAAGCGTTTACTTGCGCATGACCTTTTCAGAAGGCGTCAATGCTTCAATGTAGGCGGGGCGTGAAAAGATGCGCTCTGCGTATTTGAGTAAGGGTGCGGCATTCTTGGACAACTCAATGCCGTAGTGGTCCAAGCGCCACAGCAGGGGAGCAATGGCCACGTCCAACATGGAGAAGTTGTCGCCAAGCATGAACTTGTTTTTCAAGAACACGGGAGCGAGCTGGGTCAAGCGGTCACGGATATGCGAACGCGCTTTTTCGACCGCTTTTTCATTGGCCTTTTGTGTGCGCGATTCCAAGGTGATCACATGCGTGAAGAGTTCTTTTTCGAAATTGAGCAAGAACAGACGCACACGTGCACGGTCAACAGGGTCGCCGGGCATCAATTGGGGATGCGGGAAACGTTCGTCAATGTATTCATTGATGATGTTGGATTCATACAAAATCAAGTCGCGCTCGACCAAGATAGGTACTTGGCCATAGGGGTTCATCACACTGATGTCTTCTGGCTTGTTGTACAGATCGACGTCACGGATTTCGAAATCCATGCCTTTTTCAAACAAAACAAAACGGCAGCGGTGGGAAAAAGGGCAGACTGTGCCTGAGTACAAGACCATCATGAGTGTGGCTCCTGAAAAACGAAAACATGAATGGGCCATTGACGGCCCATTGAAAGCACCCACCTAGGTGGGTTGCTGCTGAAAAACTGGATTAGCGAATGTCTTTCCAATAAGCCGCATTCAAACGCCAAGCAATCACAAAGAACACCAACAGGTACAACATGACCCATACGCCCACCCGAACACGGGTGCCTTGGGAGGGGTCAGACATCCATTGCATGTAGTTGACCAAATCTGCAACTTCAGAGTCGTACTGGGCAGAGGTGAGTTTGCCAGGGGTCAACTGAGTCCAGCCTTTGAGCACATGGGTGGTGTGCCCATGGGATTCGATGTCTTCGTAGATGGGTGCACGTTGGCCTTGCAATTCCCACAACACATGCGGCATGCCGACATTGGGGAAGGCCAGGTTGTTCCAGCCTGTGGCTTTGGTGTCGTCACGGTAGTAAGTGCGCAAGTAGGTATAGAGGTAATCGGCACCAGTGCCACCCGAGCCAGAACGCGAACGAGCGATCACGGTCAGGTCAGGTGGGTTGCCACCAAACCAATCTTTGGCTTGCTTGGGATCGATCGCCACTTTCATGGTTTCGCCCACTTTGTCCGTGGTGAACAGCAAGTTGTCTTTGATTTGTTGCTCGGTCAACCCAATGTCCGTCAAACGATTGAATCGCATGTAGCTGGCTGCATGGCAATTCAAACAGTAATTGACGAACAATTTGGCGCCATTTTGCAAAGCGCCCAGGTCGTTGAGTCGGTTAGGTGCTTTGTCCCATGGAATGGTGTCGGAACTGGCGTGCGCGGACAAAGAAGCTGCAAAAGCCAAGATCACACTGAGGATGATTTGTTTCATGGTTGATTTCTCCAAGCTTTTCAGTGTGCCGGGAAATTCACGCGGTCAGGTACAGGCTTGGTTTGC
>CAJBOO010000228.1 GCA_903956845.1 uncultured Burkholderiales bacterium | reverse complement strand
GGCGGTGCGCAAATACACCTCGCTGTCGGTCGTGCCTTCGGGGCCCATGTCGTCCCACCAGTTGATGAAGTTGGGTTGCCACTGCTCCAAGGCGCGTTGCAAGGTGCGGTCGTCACTCAGGTTGACGTTGTTGGGGATTTTTTCGCTGTAGTTGATGGCTGACATGTTGTTTCCTGAAGATGGGAATGAAAAGAATGGGAATCTGACCCCAGTTAAACGCGGTTCAAATCGAAAGCGGCTTTTTCGCCCTTGCCGTAAACCTTCAAAGCACCCTTGTCGCCAACGGCGTTGGGGCGGTTGAAAATCCAGTTTTGCCAGGCTGACAAGCGGCCAAAAATTCGGGTTTCCATCGACTCTTTTTGGCTGAAGCGCAAATTGGCCTCCAAACCGGTGAGTGAGTCGGGGGACATGGCAGCACGCTCTTCGATGGCGATGCGCAACTCGTCTGCCCAGTCGATGTCGTCGGGTGAGGCGGTCACCAGGCCCAAGCTCAGGGCTTGTTCAGCGTCCAGCGGTTTGCCGATGACAGAGCGCACGGCTTCCATGGCCACGGTTTCCTCGTAAAAACGGCGTTGCAAACGCGATTGGTGGTTCACCATGGGGAAGTAGCCCATGTTGAGCTCGCTCAAGGTGATGTGCGGCGCTTGGTCGTTACCTGGCAGGGCCAACATGTACGTGCGGTCTGCGCAAAACGCCAGCTCGGCCAAGGTGCCTGCAAAGCAAGAACCTTCGTCAACCAAAGCAAACAACGAGCGCGAAGACACGTCCAAGCGGGCCAGGGTACGTCGCAGCAAACCAATGGTCTCGTTCACCAGCCAATGGTTTTGATGCTGCACCAACACCGCGTCCGATTGCAGTGCCAGCGCGGCATCCCCAGTGGTCTTCAACAACCAGGTGCCAATGTCGAGTTCGTTGGTCCGCAAGGCCAGAATCGCATCGTCCAACTCACGCGCCATTTGCAAGGGGTACCAAGCGTCGCCTTGCTGCTGGATGCCTTCCAAGGTGGTGGGCACGGCCACTTTGGGTGCAGACACGCTCAGGGTGGCGGTGCGCTTGGCGCGATCGATGTCCACCTTGACGAATGCATACTGCAATGCGTCTGCGGAAACGGTTTTGTGCAAAGGCTTGAGCTCGACGCCCTGGCCTTTGGCAGATGCACCGGCGCGTTTGGCATGGGCAGGCAGGTCTTTGGCATGCTTGGCCACCACCTCGGCAAACTGCGCAGGTTTGGCGATCGCGTCCACCAAACGCCAGTCCACGGCACGTTGACCGCGCACGCCTTCGACGCTGGTGCAAAAAATGTCCGCATGGTCGTGGCGCACATGGCGCTTGTCGGTCACGCGGGTCAAGCCACCGGTGCCAGGCAAAACGCCCAGCAAAGGCACTTCAGGCAAAGACACGCTGCTGGAGCGGTCATCGACCAAAACAATCTCATCGCAGGCCAGCGCCAGTTCGTAGCCACCACCGGCACATGCGCCGTTGACGGCAGCAACGAATTTCAAACCACTGTGGCGGCTGCTGTCTTCGATGCCATTGCG
Organism: uncultured Burkholderiales bacterium; assembly: GCA_903956845.1. Classification (GTDB taxonomy): domain Bacteria; phylum Pseudomonadota; class Gammaproteobacteria; order Burkholderiales; family Burkholderiaceae_C; genus Limnohabitans. The sequence continues at coordinate 7,678 of CAJBOO010000228.1, read as the reverse complement.
GGTTTCATTGGTGAATTTGCAGAAATTGACCTTCCATGCGTGAGTGGACAAACCCAGCATGAAGATATTGGCGCCTGAGCAAAAAATCCGGTCCTTCAAGCTGGTGACGATCACCGACTTGACCTCGGGGTGTTCAAAACGCACCCGCTGCAAAGCGTCATGCAATTCAATGTCCACGCCCAAGTCATAGGAATTGAGCTTGAGTTTGTAGCCTGGCAGGATGCCGCCGTCTTCTTGGATGTCCAAGGACAAGGTGGCCACTTCGCCATCTACGGCCAGAGACCAATGGCGGTATGAGCTGGGGTGTGTTTGGTAATCGACCTTGAAATCAGACATGCGTGGGCTTCCTTGTGGCAAAGGCCAAACCGTTGGGTTGGCCGAAGCTGTGCATCATCGTGCAGAAAATGGCTTGCTTAATGCAATATATTGCAATAATTCAATTCTGAGCCAACCATGCTTTTTTCAGGGCCTGGAAACTCTCTTCCAGCGGCTGCAAGCTGGTGTCGAAATGCAAATCCGCCTTGGCGTAAAAGGGCGAGCGGCTGCTGAGGATGCGCCGCAAGTCTTGCATGGCCTCGTTGCTCGACGCCATCGGGCGGGTGTCGCCTTGGGCCAAGACGCGAGCCATGTGGTCCTCGGGTGTGGCCTGCAGCCAAATCGTGAAGCACTGCGCCAGCAGCAAATTGAAAGTCGCTTCCTCAGACACCAAACCCCCCGGCGTGGCCAAGACCGCATGCGGATGCTGTGCCAAGGTGTCTTCCAAGGCGCGGCGTTCATAGCGTCGGTAAGCTTGTGGCCCATACAGGCCGTGGATTTCGCTGATGCTGCACCCGGCGAGGCTTTCAATCACCCGGCTGAGTTCGACAAACACATAGCCGAGCTCTTGCGCCAAGCGCTGGCCCAAGGTGGACTTGCCGGCGCCCCGCAAACCGATGAGGGCGATGTGTTGGCGTCGCAGGGTACCCGCCTCGGGCGCTTCTTCGAGCAAGGTGATCAAGCCGCATTGCAGCGCTTTGGCCACTTGCAACAACACCAGGATGGAGGCATTGCCGGTGCCCGACTCCAAATTGGCCCAATGCCGCTCGGACACCTGCGCCCGGGCGGCAGCGGCTTTGCGGGTCAGGCCACGCCGGGCGCGCAGGCTGCGCACGCGTGCGCCCAGGGTGACCAGGTAGGGATGCTTGTCGTCAGGCAAGGTGTGTCGCATCCCTGCACTTTAATGCATCGAGAGGCCAGTCGGCCTTCAGGTGTCTTTGGACACCTTGATGGTGGGAAATTTCGAGGAGAAATCTTTGGCCTTGGCCGCCACTTTCACCGCCAGTTGTCGGGCAACAGAGGTGTATATCGCGGTCACCTCGCCATCTGGGTCTGCGACCACGCTGGGCAAGCCGCTGTCGGCCTGCACCCGGATCGACATGCTCAAAGGCAAGGCACCCAGGTAGTTCATGCCCTCGGCTTGCGCCATTTTTTTGCCGCCTTCCACGCCAAAGATGTGTTCCGCGTGGCCGCACTGACTGCACACATGCACCGCCATGTTTTCCACGATGCCCAAAATCGGCACGCCGACTTTTTGGAACATGCGGATGCCCTTCAATGCGTCGATCAACGCGATGTCTTGCGGGGTGGTGACGATCACCGCGCCGGTCAGGGGCACGCGTTGGCTCAAGGTGAGTTGGATGTCGCCGGTGCCGGGGGGCATGTCAACGATCAAATAATCCAGGTCGCGCCAGTTGGTTTGGCGCAGCAACTGCTCGAGCGCCTGGGTGGCCATCGGGCCTCGCCACACCATGGCCTGGTCTTGCGCCACCAAGAAGCCGATCGACATGACCTGCACGCCATGCGCTTCCAGTGGCTGCATGGTCTTGCCATCTGCGCTTTCGGGTCGGCCAGTCAAGCCCATCATCATGGGCTGGCTGGGGCCGTAAATGTCCGCGTCGAGCAAGCCCACGCTCGCCCCTTCCGCGGCCAGTGCCAACGCCAGGTTAGCCGCGGTCGTGCTTTTGCCCACGCCGCCTTTGCCCGAAGCCACGGCAATGATGTTTTTCACCTGTGGCAGCAAGGGGACACCCGGTTGGGCGGCATGGGCCACCACTTGGCTGGTGACTTTGGCCGTGACTGCCGTCACGCCCGGCACCTGTCCAAGCACCAACTGCAACTGCTGCTCGAAAGCAGCCCACAGGCTTTTGGCGGGGTAAGCCAATGCGACCTCGACGGTCACCGCACCACCGTCGATGCGCAGGTTTTTGACTGATTTGCTGCTGACAAAGTCTTGGCCCGTGAGGGGGTCAACCACGGTTTTCAACGCGTTGGTGACATCTTGTTCGCTCAGGGCCATGTGTACTCCAGTGTCTGTCGGGCAAAAGGGGGCTAGTCTAGCCAAGCGGGCACGGCCCCACGGCAGGCATGGTTGAAGGCCCTCGAAGGGCCATTGAAGCTGCCGCATAAAATCGGCCTCCCTCTCTGTATTGACCCCCTCATGACCCAGCGCCGCTTATTTGTCACCACCGCCCTGCCCTATGCCAATGGCAACTTCCACATCGGGCACATGATGGAGTACATCCAGGCCGACATCTGGGTGCGTTTTCAACGCATGCAGGGACACGCGGTCAACTTTGTCTGTGCCGACGACACCCACGGTGCGCCCATCATGATCGCCGCCGAAAAGGCCGGCCTCACGCCGCAGCAGTTTGTGGCCAACATCGCGGCGGGTCGGCAACAGTACTTGGATGGGTTTCACATCGCCTTTGACAACTGGCACAGCACCGACGCGCCTGAGAACCACTCCTTAGCGCAGCAGATTTACCGTGACTTGCGTGACCTGCCTGCGGACCAAGGCGGCTCGCTGATCGAGCGCAAAACCATCGAGCAGTTTTTCGACCCCGAGAAAAACATGTTTTTGCCCGACCGTTTCATCAAAGGCGAATGCCCCAAGTGCGGTGCCAAAGACCAATATGGCGACAACTGCGAAAACTGCGGCGCGGTCTACGCGCCCACCGATCTGAAAAATCCCTTCTCAGCCCTGTCGGGGGCGACCCCCGTGCTGAAGCAGGCCGAGCATTTCTTCTTCAAATTGTCCGACCCACGCTGCGTTGATTTTTTGCAAGACTGGACCCAAAACGGCCAACACCTGCAACCCGAGGTGGCCAACAAAGTCAAAGAGTGGTTCAGCGTGCGCACCAACCCAGACGGCTCGACCAGCGAAGGTTTGGGCGACTGGGACATCAGCCGCGACGCGCCTTACTTTGGCATCGAAATTCCCGACGCACCGGGCAAGTACTTTTATGTGTGGCTCGATGCCCCGATTGGCTATTTGGCCTCGCTGAAAAACTGGTTCGACAAAGGTGGGCCCAAGGTTCAGCACGGTGAGACGCGCAGCTTTGACGAGTACATGGCCGCTGAGGACACCGAGCAATACCATTTCATTGGCAAAGACATCGTCACCTTCCACACCTTGTTTTGGCCAGCCATCCTGAAGTTCAGCGGCCGCAAAGTGCCCCACAAGGTGTTTGTCCACGGCTTTCTCACCGTGAACAACGGCGAGAAGATGAGCAAAAGCCGTGGCACCGGTTTGAACCCCTTGAAGTACTTGGAACTCGGCATGAACCCCGAGTGGCTGCGCTACTACTTGGCCGCCAAGCTCAATGGCCGCAACGAGGACATCGACTTCAACGCCGAGGACTTCATGGCGCGGGTCAACTCGGATTTGGTGGGCAAGTACATCAACATCGCCAGCCGGGCTGCGGGCTTCATTGCCAAGCGGTTCGACGGTCAATTGGGCGCGGTCAGTGCCGATGGCGACGCGTTGCTGGCACATCTCCACGCTGAACTGCCCGCGATTGAAACGCTTTACGACCACCGCGACTACGCCAAGGCCTTGCGCGACACCATGGCCCTGGCCGACCGTGTGAATGAATATGTGGATGCCAACAAGCCTTGGGAATTGGCCAAGCTTGAAGGCCAAGATGCCCGATTGCAAGATGTGTGCAGCACCTGCATCGAAGCCTTTCGATTGCTCAGCCTGGCCTTGAAGCCCGTGCTGCCCGCCTTGGTGGCCAACGTGGAAGCGTTTTTGAAGATTGCGCCCTTGCAGTTCGCGCAGCGCGACCAACGCATGGGCGCTGGTCACACGATTGGCAATTACCAACACCTGATGCAGCGCGTCGACCCCAAGATGCTCGAAGCCCTGTTTGAGCCAGATCAATTGGGGTCAGATACCGATTTTCCGAAGGAAAACTCGGGCTCTGACCCCAATTTATCTGTTCCTGGCGGCGAACCCATCGCCGACACCATCTCCATCGACGACTTCGCCAAAGTCGATCTGCGCATCGCCCTCATCGTCAACTGTGAAGCCGTGGAAGGCAGCACCAAGCTTTTGCGCCTGACCCTGGACGTGGGTGAGGGCCGCACCCGCAATGTGTTCAGCGGCATTGCCAGCATGTACAAGCCCGAAGACCTGGTGGGCAAGCTCACCGTCATGGTGGCCAACCTGGCGCCGCGCAAAATGAAATTCGGCGTCTCCGAGGGCATGGTCTTGGCCGCTTCTCATGCAGACGAGAAAGCCCAACCCGGCATCCATGTGCTGCACCCTTGGCCGGGTGCCACGCCTGGCATGCGGATCCATTGATGAACTGGGCTGCGGTTGTGCTCGCAGCCGGCGCGGGTTCGCGCATGGGCCACCGGCCCAAGTCCTTGTTGTTGCTCGACGGCGAACCGCTGATTCGCCGCCATGTGCGTCACTTGCAGCAAGCGGGCGCGGCATCTGTCCAGGTGGTGCTGGGGCATTACGCCTCGGACATCGCGGCTGCTTTGGCGGGTTTGGACATCCAGATCGTGCACAACCCGCGTCCCGACGACGGCTTGGTGTCTTCACAGCGCTTGGGTTTGCAAGCCGTGCCTGGTCACACTGAAGGCGTGCTCATGATGTTGGCCGACCAGCCCTTGCTCAACGCCGCCGACATCACCACCCTGGTCGCCTCATTTGCCGCCAGACCAGCAGACAAGCACATGGTGTTCCCCATGGTGGACGGCATGCCAGGCAATCCGGTGATGCTCAGCCACACGGCCCGAGAGGCCATCTTGTCGCAAGGTCCAGACTTTGGCTGCAAAGAATGGCGGCAAGCCCATAAACCCCAAGTGCTGCCGTTCGCCACTGACAACAACCACTACACCACCGACTTGGACCATTTGGAAGACCTGGCCTTGTTCACCCTGAGAACAGGTCTGCGTCTCACTTGGCCTCCCGCTTGGGCACCCTGATACCGACTGACCCCAAGCCGAGAAAACCCTGGCTGGGTAGAATGCGGCTCCCCTTTGAGGACCCCGTCATGTCATTGTTTGCCCGACCCGAATACACCTCTGAAGCCCAAACCTTCATCCAGCAGCTCAAGGTGCAAAAGCCCACGCTGGAAGCCGAGCAACGTCAAGGACGTTCCTTGCTGTGGGACAAGTCGGTGGATCGGCAAGCACAGGCCGAATACCAGGCCGCGCGGGTGGCTCAACAGCCCTATGTCTACCTGAACACGTCTGCCAAGTGAGCACAACGCCACCCGAGGCGACCTGGCAAGGCGGCAACGCCGACCTGCCCCACATGCCCACGGTCATCGACCACGTGGCCGTGGCGCGTTTGTATGGCGAGCCCTTGTTCGCGATGCCGCAGGATCTTTACATTCCGCCCGACGCGCTGCAAATCTTTTTAGAAGCCTTTGAAGGCCCCCTTGACTTGCTGCTCTACCTGATCCGCAAGCAAAACTTCAACATCCTCGACATCCCCATGGCAGGCCTGACGCGCCAATACCTGAGCTATGTCGAGGAAATCCGCAAAACCAACCTCGAGCTGGCCGCCGAATACCTGCTGATGGCGGCCATGCTGATTGAAATCAAGTCACGCATGCTGCTGCCACCGAAAAAAGTGGCCGAAGGCGTGGAAGCTGAAGATCCCCGTGCCGAGCTGGTGCGCCGTTTGCTCGAATACGAACAACTCAAGCTGGCGGCTGCCCGGTTGAACGAGGCCCCGCAGCAAGGCCGAGACTTTTTACGCGCCCAGGTCTACATCGAGCAATCGATTCAACCGCGCTTTCCGCACGTCGAGGCCTTGGAGTTGCAACAAGCCTGGGCTGACATCTTGCGTCGCGCCAAGCTGGTGCAGCACCACAAAATCAGCCGCCAAGAACTCTCCGTGCGCGAGCACATGAGCATCGTGCTCAAGCAATTGCAAAACCAACGCTTTGTGGAATTCCAGGACCTGTTCGACCCCAGTTTGGGTGTGCCCGTGATGTTGGTGACCTTTATTGCGCTGCTCGAACTCGCCAAAGAAACCCTGGTGGACATCACCCAGGCCGAAGCCTACGCACCGATTTATGTGCGCCTGGCTTATGCGCCCGCCAACGGATAAATGAGGGGAGAACCCGCATGACCAACGCTGCCAGTCCCTACGGCACCTTGCCGCCCGCCGCCGACATGTCTTCGCGCAAGCCGATCAGCCTGCCGCGCTTGAACGACATGCGTGCGCGTGGCGAAAAAATCACCATGCTGACCGCCTATGACGCCACCTTTGCGGCCGTGGCCGATGCCGCCGGGGTGGAATGCATTTTGGTGGGCGACTCGCTGGGCATGGTCTGCCAAGGCTTGCACAGCACGGCCGGCGTGAGTTTGGAGACCATGCGCTACCACACCGAAAGCGTGGTGCGCGGTTTGCGCCGGGTGCAAGGCACCGCTTGGGTGATTGGCGACCTGCCCTTTGGCACCTACCATGAGTCGCGTGAACAAGCTTTGCGCAGTGCCATGGTGCTGATGCAAGCGGGTGCTCACATGGTCAAGCTCGAAGGTGGCGACTGGACCACCGAGACTGTCGAATTTTTGGTCAAACGTGGCGTGCCTGTGTGCGCCCACTTGGGTTTGACGCCCCAAACCGTGCACGCCCTGGGAGGCTACCGGGTGCAAGGCCGCGAACCTGCCGCGGCTGCCCAATTGACGCAAGACGCCCTGGCATTGCAAGAAGCCGGTGCCAGCATGCTGGTGCTGGAGATGGTGCCAGCGGTCTTGGCCACGGGCCTCACCGAGGCCTTGCCGCGCTGCCACACGATTGGCATCGGCGCGGGCAACGGCACCGCTGGCCAAGTGCTGGTGCTGCACGACATGCTTGGCATCAACCTGGGCAAGAACCCCAAATTTGTTCGCAACTTCATGACCCATGCCGACAGTGTTCAGACCGCGCTTTCACACTATGTGGCTGCGGTCAAAGACGGCAGCTTCCCCGACAACACTTTGCACGCCTGGTAACCCATGTTCATCGCCCGCACCGTGGCCGAGTTGCGCCAGCAACTCGCATCCGCTGACCAACCCGCTTTTGTGCCCACCATGGGCCATTTGCACGAAGGCCATTTGGCCCTGCTGCGCCACGCCAAAACCTTGGGTGACCAAACCGTGGCGAGCATCTTCGTCAACCGCTTGCAGTTTTTGCCGCACGAAGACTTTGACAGCTACCCGCGCACTTTCGAGAGCGATTGCGCCCAACTCGAAGCCTTGGGCTGCGATGTGTTGTTTGCGCCGACCGAAACTGATTTGTATCCACAAACCCAAACCTTCAAGGTGCAGCCCGACCCTGCGCTGGCCAACATCTTGGAAGGCGAGTTCCGCCCTGGTTTCTTCACAGGTGTGTGCACCGTGGTGATGAAACTCT
>CAJBOO010000227.1 GCA_903956845.1 uncultured Burkholderiales bacterium | reverse complement strand
TCAGTGGGACTTGCTCAACGCCATGCGCGAATGGCAGATGGCCCATCCCGACAAAACCCTGCAAGACATGGACGCAGATGCCTTGGCGGCCCACTTGAGCACGGCCGACTTGCCCGACCCCGAACTGCTGATCCGCACCGGCGGCGAGTCGCGCATCAGCAATTTCATGCTGTGGCAAACCGCTTACACCGAGCTGTATTTCACCGATGTGCATTGGCCTGACTTTGATGCCGATGCACTGAAAAAAGCAATTCATTCCTATGGCCAGCGGGTGCGCCGTTTTGGCCGCACCGACGAGCAGGTCAAAGATCAGCTAATATCCCAGCCGCAGACTTAGTCATTGATTGACAACGCTTCCTGCTCACTTTGACAGGCGTTTTTTTACACATAGCTTTTTTACATGCTTAGCAACAGGCACACCCCATGAAGAACGATACACGCCCACTTCACACGCGCAAAGAACCCTCCCCCGCACGCAGCGGTCGCTGCATCGCCTTGATCGACAGCAACTACATGTCTTGGTTGATGCGCCCGACCAACGAAGAAGGCGCAGAGGCTGAAACCTATGACCGCTCAGGCCTGATCCCCAGCTTGGCCCATGCGCTCAAGCAAGCGGGTTTGGGCTTGGATGTCCAGCGCGTGTATTGGTACACCGACAACCCTGACACCTTGTTTCCGCAAGACCAAATCGTGCGCTTGTTGGACAGCGCCGCGGGCGAACCCAGCGACGTGGTGTTGCAAGCCATGTCCTCAGACATGGCCCGGTTGGCCGAGCGCCATGCCTGTGACCACCTGTTGGTGGCCAGTGACGATGACCGACTGACTGGCGTGATTGACGAAGCGCAGTTGCACGGAGTGAATGTGTATTTGCTGGCCGATGAATCGGCCCGCCACATGGACCAGTTGGTGAATGAAGACCCGGCTTGGTGCCGCTTGCTCGGCCAAGCCGATCGACGAGTGTTGATGCTGCCGCAAGCCGCCCGCGAATTCACCGCCCAGCCCCGCACCGCAGCGCCTGCCATGGATCCTGAGGTGGTGCGTGTCAAGTTGCAAGAGGTGGTCGACCAATGGTGGGACGACGAACCCGAAGATTTGCGCGAAGACTTGCGAGACGAGTTGCGTGGCAGCCAAGGCCTGCCGCAAGAGGTGGACCGCCACATGTTGCTGCGTGTGCGCCGCGCCTTGGACCGCCCGTTGAGCTTCCCCGAAAAGAAAATGCTGCGCGAAATGGTGCGCAACACAGTCTTGGGCATGGCGCCTGAAGGCATGCCTGCATGAGCATCCTGGTCACCGGCGGCGCTGGTTTCATTGGCAGCAATTTTGTCCATCAGTGGTTGGCCACCTCTGATGAAACCTTGGTCAACCTTGACAAACTGACCTATGCCGGCAACCTGGCCAATTTAGCGGCGCTGCAAGGCGATGCCCGCCACGTGTTCGTCCAAGGCGACATCGGTGACACCGAGTTGGTGCCCCAGTTGTTGGCCCAACACCAGGTGCGTGCCGTGGTGCATTTCGCCGCCGAGTCGCACGTGGACCGTTCGATCCACGGGCCCATGGATTTCATTCAAACCAATGTGGTGGGCAGCTTTCAGTTGCTTGAGTCTGTTCGCGCTTACTGGTCTGCATTGCCCGAAGACGCCAAAACCGCATTCCGCTTTTTGCATGTCAGCACCGATGAGGTGTATGGCAGCTTGGCCCCGGATGCACCGGCGTTCACCGAAACCCACCCCTTTGAGCCCAACAGCCCTTACAGCGCGAGCAAGGCGGCCTCAGACCACTTGGTCCGCGCCTGGCACCACACCTATGGCTTGCCAGTGCTCACCACCAACTGCAGCAACAACTACGGGCCGTTTCACTTTCCCGAAAAGCTCATTCCTTTGGTGATCCACAACGCCTTGGCGGGCAAGCCTTTGCCGATTTACGGTGACGGCATGCAGGTACGCGATTGGTTGTACGTGCAAGACCACTGCAGCGCCATTCGCCGCGTGCTCGAGGCTGGTCGCTTGGGAGAAACCTACAACGTGGGTGGCTGGAACGAGAAGCCCAACATCGACGTGGTGCGCACCTTGTGCAGCTTGCTGGATGAGCTTCAACCTCGCGCTGACGGCCAGAGCTACGCCACACAAATCACGTTTGTGAAAGACCGTGCAGGCCACGACCGCCGCTACGCGATCGATGCCCGCAAGATCGAGCAAGCACTCGGCTGGCGACCAGAAGAAACCTTTGAGACCGGTTTGCGCAAAACTGTGCAATGGTATTTGGCCAACAGCGAGTGGGTGGCCAATGTGACCAGCGGCCAGTACCGCCAGTGGGTGGGCAAGCAATATGGCGCTTAAAGGCGTCTTGTTGCTCGGCGCGGCCGGGCAACTCGGTCATGCATTGCGCATGCCTTTGCAAGCGTTTGGCGATGTCACCGCGCTGACCCGCGCTGAGCTTGACCTGTCGGATGCCCAAGCTGTTCGTGCCTGTGTTGTGGCGCATCAACCCCGATGGATTGTCAATGCCGCGGCCTACACGGCGGTCGATCGGGCCGAGCAAGAAGCCACCCTGGCCGCCAGCATCAACGCGACTGCGCCTGGGGTGATGGCCGAGGTGGCTGCCGAGCTTGGCGCAGGCTTGGTGCATTACTCCACCGACTATGTCTTCAATGGGCGCGCCACGCGGCCCTACACCGAGGCTGACCTGGCTGACCCGCAATCCGTCTATGGCCGCACCAAACATGCGGGCGAACAAGCGGTGCAAGCCACGGCCGCTCGCCACTTGCTCCTGCGCAGTTCTTGGGTGGTGGGTGAGCACGGAAACAATTTTTTGAAAACCATGTTGCGTCTGGCCCAAGAGCGCGAGCACTTGCGGGTGGTGGCCGATCAACAGGGGGTGCCCACGTCAGCAAATTGGATGGCGCAGATGACCGTCAAAGCCATGCAACTGTCTGACCAGGAGGGTTTGTCAGGCTTGTTTCACCTCACGCCTGCGGGAGCAACCACTTGGCATGCCTATGCCGAACATGTGTTTGCGCATGCCCAAGCCTTGGGTTGGCGTTTGCTGGTCAAGGAGGTGCAAGCGATTCGCACGGATGAATACCCCTTGCCTGCTGTGCGTCCCGCTTATTCGCTGATGGACAGCCGACCGCTGGCTGCAGCCTTGGGGGTGGATTTGCCGCCCTGGCAATCGGGTGTGAACGAGGTGCTGGAGGCCTTGCGTCCCGCCCCACCCCTCACCTGAGTTGCCACTGCAAGCCCACTTGCACCCGGTTGTTGCGAGGCTCTTGCACATACTTCATCACACCTGACTCTTTGGCCAACACCACGTTGGAGTGGTCGATCCACGCCCAGCGCAGAAAAGGGGTGACCTTGCCTCGGGAGGTGTTGATCGCGGTTGCCGCTTGCAGGTAAAGCCCGATGTCTTGGGTATTGGTCACGTCTTCGCTGTTGGCGGTGGCCTGCGACAAACGCGACACATGTTGCCCCCAGAGCAACACGCCAGCATCCAATTCCCAAGCTTGGGCCGTGGGCAAGGTCCAACGCAGTGGCAACCACAGTTGCGTAGATATGCGTTCATAGCCGCCATGCCCCACGCTGGTGATGCCCCGCATGTTGTTGTAATCGGTGTGCAGTGCCAGGCCATAACTCACGCCGGGCATGAAAGATAACGGTGCCATCAAGCGCCAGCGGGTATCGATGTTGGGAATGCTTTTCAAGGTGCCCGAGACTGGGCTGCTGTAGTTTTGCAGTCCCCAGATCGCATCGACTTCCAGTTGCACCCCTGCAAGCTGAGCTTGGGCGTGGTTGCGCCAGTGCACGCCGATCTCGGGACCCTGAAGTTGCATCAAGGATTCGCTGTAGCGCTGCACACCCACGCTCATGCCCCAGGCCTGCTCAGCAGTGTCCTGGGTTTGGGCGAGGGCTTGGCCGCCAGTCAAGCAAGCCCCCCACAGGCACAGCCCAAGGGCACAGCTTTGGCGTGGGAGGTGTGTCATGGCTTGGCTATTCCATTTGAAATGATAATCAGCCATCTTAATGAAGAACACCATGGCAGGACACATGAATCCAACGCGCAAAGGCATTTTGTTGGCTGGCGGCTCCGGCACCCGCCTGTATCCCTTGACCCAAGCGGTCAGCAAGCAGTTGATGCCGGTATATGACAAGCCCCTGGTGTATTACCCGCTGACCACGTTGATGCTCAGTGGCATCCGCGAGGTCTTGGTCATCTCCACCCCCCAAGACACGCCGCGCTTTGCCGATTTGTTGGGCGACGGCTCTCAGTGGGGCATGTCCATTCAGTACGCGGTGCAGCCTTCGCCCGATGGCTTGGCACAGGCTTTCATCATCGGCAAAGACTTTGTGAACCACCAACCCAGCGCGTTGGTGCTGGGGGACAATATTTTCTATGGCCACGATTTGGTCAAGCAGTTGCAAGCCTCGCACGCACGCACCGAAGGCGCGACCGTGTTTGCCTACCATGTGACCGACCCTGAGCGGTATGGTGTGGTGACATTTGATGCACAGCACAAAGCTGTCCAGATTGAAGAAAAACCCAAGCACCCCACCTCGAATTACGCTGTGACCGGGCTGTATTTTTATGACCAGCAGGTGTGTGACATTGCCGCTGATATTCAACCCTCGGCGCGGGGTGAATTGGAAATCACCGATGTGAACAAGCGCTATTTGAATCAACAGCAATTGAATGTGGAAACCATGGGACGGGGTTACGCCTGGCTGGATGCAGGCACCCACGACGGTTTGCTGGAGGCCGCCACTTTCATTGCCACGCTGCAAAAACGCCAAGGCTTGATGGTGGCTTGCCCCGAAGAAATCGCCTATGCGCAAGGCTGGATCAGCGCTGAAGCCTTGCAAACACTGGCGGCGCCCTACCAAAAAACCCATTACGGTCAATACCTTTTGAAATTACTGGACTGACATGCCTTATTCCGTTGAAAAAACCGGTTTGAATGAAGTTTTATTGTTGACCCCCAAAGTATTTGCAGATCCGCGCGGGTTTTTCTTTGAAAGTTTCAATCAACGGGCATTTGAGCAAGCCACGGGTTTGAATATCCCCTTCGTCCAAGATAACCACAGCTTGTCCCAGCAAGGGGTGCTGCGCGGGTTGCATTTTCAAAAACAATTTCCGCAAGGCAAATTGATTCGGGTGGTGCGTGGCGAGATATTCGATGTGGCGGTGGATATTCGCCCAGATTCTGCCCAATACGGGCAATGGACTTCAGCCCTTTTGAGTGGTGAAAACCACCACCAGCTGTGGATTCCGCCGGGTTTTGCCCATGGCTTTTTGGTGCTGAGCACGCAGGCCGAGGTGATTTACAAAACCACGGATTACTGGGTTGCCAGCGATGAAGACGCGATCATTTGGAATGACGAAGAGATTGGGATTGATTGGCCCCTGGAAGATATTCAGGGGCCGCCGCAGCTGTCCGCCAAAGACGCTGCGGCCAGGCCTTTTATTCAGCCGCTTTGATTTCTGCGCTGGCCAAAGTGCCAGCCGCGTGCAAGGCCTGCACCCATTGTGGCATGCGACCACGACCGGTCCAAGTTTGCGCGGGATTGGCGGGGTCGCGGTATTTGGGCGCGACTTTTTTGCCAGCGGTGGCGCGTTTGGCTTTCGGGGCTTTGGCGACAGACTTCCCGGCTGGCTTGGCTTTGCCCTTGCTGCCGAGCGCCGCGGTGATGTCAGCAGCCGTTAATCCGGCTGCGTGGGCGATTTGAACGATTTGCGCCAAGGCTTTATCGTGGGTGCGCGACATGAGGCGCTTTTCCTCTTTTTCCAGTTTGATTCTGGCGGCGCGGATTTTTTCCAATTGGCTGGCGGGACTTAATCGAGACATATTCAAACTCCATATTCAATATATTCAAACCACATTATCTCGCATATTCAAACCGATATACAAATGCATATATTCCAAACTTGCGAAAGCATGTCTATTTGAAACAGGGATTCAGCCTTGGGGGCTATTTCATGAAGCCCTCAAATGCCCTCTTGCGGCTGTCTGAGCTTGGTGCACAATGCAAGTAATCATTCACGTCGAGCCATGAACACCACCGACAAACCAGCCAACGCACACCGCGATACCGCCAACACCCTGGCGCAAGCGCTGCCCTACATTCGAAAATTCCACGGCAAAACCCTGGTCATCAAATACGGCGGCAACGCCATGACCGACCCAGCTTTGCAAGCCGATTTCGCTGCTGATGTGGTGCTGCTCAAATTGGTTGGCATGAACCCCGTGGTGGTGCATGGTGGCGGCCCGCAAATTGAAAACGCTTTGCAGCGTTTGGGCAAAAAAGGCGAATTCATCCAAGGCATGCGGGTCACCGATGCCGAAACCATGGAAGTGGTGGAATGGGTGTTGGCCGGTGAGGTGCAGCAAGACATCGTGGGCCTGATCAACCAAGCCGGTGGCAAGGCCGTCGGCTTGACCGGGCGCGACGGCGGCATGATCCGCGCGACCAAATTGAAAATGCTGGACAACCAAGACCCCAGCATCGAGCACGATGTCGGGCAAGTCGGTGACATCCAAAGCATCGACCCCAGCGTGGTCAAGGCTTTGCAAGATGATGCCTTCATCCCGGTCATCAGTCCGATCGGTTTTGGTGAACACAACGAGAGCTACAACATCAACGCGGATGTGGTGGCGGCCAAACTGGCCACCGTGCTCAAGGCCGAAAAACTGGTCTTGCTCACCAACACCGCTGGCGTGCTGGACAAAGCGGGTCAGTTGCTGACCAACCTGAGTGCACGCCAAATCGACGCCTTGTTTGCCGATGGCACGATCAGCGGCGGCATGCTGCCCAAAATCAGCGGCGCCTTGGATGCCGCCAAGAGTGGTGTTCATTCGGTACACATCATTGACGGGCGCGTGCCGCACGCGCTGTTGTTGGAAATCCTGACCGACCAAGCCTTTGGCACCATGATCCGTTCACACTGAGCACGCAAGGGAGCAACCATGGCCGACGAGCAAGCCCCAATCGCCAACCCTGAGGCCACGCCACGCAAGCGTCCCAAGCCGGGCGAGCGGCGCATCCAAATTTTGCAGGCCCTGGCTGCCATGCTCGAGCAGCCGGGTGCCGAACGGGTGACCACCGCCGCGCTGGCTGCGCGTTTGCAGGTCAGCGAGGCCGCGCTTTACCGCCATTTCGCCAGCAAAGCGCAGATGTTTGAAGGCCTGATCGACTTCATCGAATCCAGCGTGTTCAACTTGCTCAACCAAATCGCAGAAGCCCCGCATGCGCCCATGGACAAGGTGCGGCGCATGGTCACGGTGTTGTTGCAGTTTGCCGAGCGCAACCCGGGCATGGCGCGTGTCATGGTGGGTGACGCCTTGGTGTTCGAGAACGACCGTTTGCATCAGCGCATGAATTTGTTTTTCGACAAGGTCGAAACCAGCTTGAAGCAGGTCTTGCGCGACGCAGCGCAAGCCAGCCAATCAGCCACGCCCAGCGTGGACGCACAAGCGCAGGCCTCCTTATGGGTGTCTTTCGTGGTGGGACGCTTGCAGCGTTTCGCCCGCTCGGGTTACAAGCGTTCGCCTTTGGAGCATTTGGACGTGACGCTGGCGCTGATCACATGACCGCGCCAACCTGCCAGGGCACGAATTCATTCTGACCATAGCCATGCAGCTCGCTTTTGCTGGGCTGGCCGGAGGCGCACTCGATCATGCGCTGAAAAATCTTTTCACCCATGGCTTGCACGCTCGTGCTGCCATCCACGATCTCACCGCAGTTGATGTCAATGTCATCGGCTTGACGCGCCCACAAGGCGCTGTTGGTGGCGAGCTTGAGCGAGGGTGAAGGGGCGCACCCATAAGCTGAGCCACGCCCCGTGGTGAAGCAAATCAGGTTGGCACCACCCGCCACTTGGCCTGTGGCACTGACGGGGTCGTAACCGGGTGTGTCCATGTAGACCAGGCCGTGTGCTTTGACTTTTTCCGCGTATTCATAAACAGCCTCGAGGTTGCTGGTGCCTGCCTTGGCCACCGCACCCAGGGATTTTTCGAGGATGGTGGTCAAGCCGCCGGCCTTGTTGCCAGGCGATGGGTTGTTGTTCATTTCGCCCCCGTTGATGGCGGTGTAATGCTCCCACCAACGGATGCGTTCGATCAGTTTGTCGCCCACCTCACGGCGCACCGCGCGGCGGGTGAGCAAATGCTCGGCACCGTAAATCTCGGGCGTTTCACTCAAGATCGCGGTGCCCCCATGCGCCACCAGCAAATCCACTGCCGCGCCCAGCGCTGGGTTGGCGCTGATGCCTGAGTAGCCATCAGAACCACCGCATTGCAAGCCCACGGTGATGTGCGAGACGCTGCACGGTACACGCTGGGCTTGGTTGACCTGGGGCAGCATGGCTTGCACCAAGGCGATGCCCTTGGCCACGGTTTGGCGCGTGCCGCCACTGTCTTGGATATTGAAAGTTTGCAGGTGGCTGCCTTCGCTCAAACCGCTGTGCGACAGCCAGGCGTTGATTTGGTTGGACTCGCATCCCAAGCCCACGACCAAGGCGGCCGCGAGGTTGGGGTGGGTGGCGTAGCCCGTCAAGGTGCGCTCGAGCAACTGCATGCCCAGGCCGTGGGTGTCCATGCCGCAACCGGTGCCGTGGGTGAGGGCAATCACGCCATCCACCTGCGGAAAGTCAGCCAAGGCTGAGGGGTTGCTGAGCTTGGAGAAATGGTCTGCGATGGCGCGTGCAACCGTGGCCGAGCAGTTGACGCTGGACAGGATGGCGATGTAGTTGCGGGTGGCTACCCGACCATCCGCGCGTTGGTACCCCATGAACTCGGCATAGGCAGGTGTCGGCGCGGGTTTCACATCTGCACCGATCGCGTGATCGCGGGCAAAGTCACCTTTGTCGGGACCCATGTCCAGGTTGTGGGTGTGCACATGCTCGCCTGGTGCGATGGCTTTGCTGGCAAAACCAATGATCTGGTTGTAGCGACGCACTGGCGCGCCTTGGGCGATGTCGCGTGTGGCGATCTTGTGGCCAGGCGGCACCAAACCGCGCACGCTCAGGCCTTCGACAGTCGCGCCCGAGAGCAGTTGTTGACGAGCGATGACCACGTCGTCGTCGGCATGGAGACGGATACAGTTGTTCATGGGTGAAGTACGGCTGGATCGACAGTCCAGGACAATACCCTTGTCTGCGTTTGGCATGGCTACGCAGATACCCGGGGTTGGCCAAGCCCTATGATCCCGATTTTTCTTTCACGGCTGACTGCGCGAGGAGCACACATGAAATTGGTTCGATTTGGCCCCATGGGTCGCGAAAAACCTGGCTTGATCGATGCACAAGGCAAATTGCGCGACTTGAGCGCCGTGATCACGGACATCAGCCCAGAGCAACTCAACGACAAAGCCTTGGCCAAGATCGCTCGTTTGAAAACAGACAGCCTGCCATGGGTGCGGGGCAAGCCGCGCATGGGTTGCCCGGTGAGCCAGGTGGGCAAGTTCATCGCCATTGGCCTGAACTACGCCGACCATGCCGCCGAATCCAACTTGCCCGTGCCTTCAGAACCCGTGGTGTTCATGAAGGCCACCAGTTGCATCCAAGGGCCAAACGACCCGGTGATGTTGCCCAAGGGCTCGGTCAAATCCGATTGGGAAGTGGAGTTGGGCGTGGTGATCGGCAGCCGCGCCAGTTACGTGTCACAAGCACAAGCGCTGCAGCATGTGGCGGGATATTGCACGGTCAACGATGTGTCTGAGCGCGAGTTCCAACTCGAGCGCGGCATGACCTGGGACAAGGGCAAGGGTTGTGACACCTTTGGCCCGATCGGCCCCTGGCTGGTGACGCGCGACGAAGTGCCCAACCCACAGCGCTTAGGCCTGTGGCTCGAGCTCAACGGGGTGCGCGTGCAAACCGGCAACACCAAAACCATGGTGTTCAATGTCGCCAAGTTGGTGAGTTATGTCAGCCAGTTCATGACCTTGATGCCGGGCGATGTGATCACCACCGGCACCCCCCCCGGCGTGGGCATGGGCCGCAAAAACAAAAACGGCAAACCCGCACCTGTGTTTTTGAAGCCTGGCGATGTCATGCGCTTGGGTGTCGACGGATTGGGTGAACAACACCAACACGTGGTGGCCTACCGCAAGCACTGAGTACCCAGGGCAGGGTGTGCTGACACGCTGATCCAGGCCAAAGGGGGCAGGGACGGCCAGCGGTATCCATTGCCGGATAAACCATCAAAAGTACCAATTTAATACATAATAGGTATTAAATGAATACTTAGGATGGACATGAATCCTGCGATTTACTACGCCCCCGACGGCTATGTGTTGACTGGCCCCAAGTTGATGGGACGGCAATCCGCGGGCAATGGGTTTTTGCGCGCAGCGGTGGCCGGTCGAACAGACGATGCCCTGTGGGCTTACACACCCACCCAAGCATCAGCCGAGTCTTTTGCCCAACTCGTCAAACGCATGGACCCCCAAGCGAGGCCCCAATGGTGCCCTGCGCACCGCCTGGACATGTTGGGTCGCATCGGTCTGTTGTATTTGCCAGGGCCTGGTTTGGAAGATGCCACGCAGCTGCGCTTGCGAGCGGGACCGGCTGCTTATTCCGTGTGTGGTGTGACCCACACCACCGCATCCCATGGCGCGATGGACAGCATTGCCAAGTTGTTGATGGCGCCGGTGATGCCCTGGGACGCCTTGGTATGCACCTCCCAGGCTGTCTTGCAAACCGTTCGCACCTTGCTTGACCAGCAGGCGTCGTATTTGGAATGGCGCTGGGGCAAACGGGAGACCGAATGGACCTTGCCGCAGCTGCCTGTGATTCCTCTGGGTGTGCACACCGCCGATTTCGTGTTCACCGATCAAGAACGACGCATGGCGCGAGAGGCGTTGGGTATCGCCCCCGAAGCCGTGGTCAGTGTGTTTGTCGGGCGTTTGTCATTCCATGCCAAAGCGCACCCACACGCCATGTTCATCGGTTTGCAACAAGCCGCGCTGCGCACCGGGCAGCCCATGGTGTTGCTGCAATCGGGTTGGTATGCCAATGAGGCCATCGAAGCCGCTTTCACCACGGGCGCGCAGTGGGCTTGCCCGGATGTGCGGTGCATCACCACCGATGGCCGGGTACCTGCGCAAGTGCGACAAAGTTGGGCTGCCGCCGACATCTTCATCTCGTTGTCTGACAACGTGCAAGAAACCTTTGGCTTGACACCTGTCGAAGCCATGGCCGCTGGCCTGCCAGTGGTGGTCACCGATTGGAATGGCTACAAGGACACCGTGCGGGACGGCGTGGATGGGTTTCGCATCCCCACGTTCATGCCGGGCGTGGCCCACGGTCGGTCATTCAGTTTGGCTTACGAAAGTGGTGCAGACAGTTATGACCGCTACTGCGGCCTCAATGCCCAAACCGTGAGCGTCGATATGGCGGCACTGAGCCAACGCTTGTGTGACCTGGCCAGCGATCCTGCTTTGCGAAAGCGCATGGGCGAGGCGGGGCAAGCACGGGCCACATCGGTGTTTGATTGGGCGGTGGTTTACCGCCAATACCAACACCTGTGGCAAGAACTCGGGCGTCTTCGCGCACAGGCACTCAACTCGCCTGCATGGCAAACCCGCTTGCAAACATCCCCTCGCGAATCAGCGGCCTGGTCTAACCCCATGCGGGCATTTGGCCATTACCCCACACACACCTTGGACGCCAACACCCGGGTCAAAGCCCGTGCCCATGCAGCAGGGCTGGATTACAGCGTATGGAGCGCACATGGTTTGTACCGTTCGACTGCACCAGGTTTGTTGAATCTCTCGCAAGCCCAAGACATGCTGGCGATCTTGCAAGCAGAAGTGCCCTTGGGTCAGGTGGCTACCCAACTGGGCTGGTCTTTGACGGCCACCGAAATGGCGGCGGCGGTGTTGGCCAAAATGGGTTTGGTCAGCCTGGTGCCGGCTTAAACCGCGATGGTTTGAATCCCTGGCAAGGTCGGTACCGCGAAGCTCTCGGGGTCGAAAGCGGTGTCGCCATCCGGATCGGGCACGCCGGTGGTTTGCAAGTGGGCAAAGTCGTGGATCCGTGCATCCATCAGGTGCGAGGGCACCACGTTTTGCAGCGCGGTGAACATGCTTTCAATGCGACCCGGGTATTTCTTTTGCCAATCGCGCAGCATGTTGCCAATCAGTTGGCGTTGCAGGTTTTCTTGGCTGCCGCACAACGAGCAAGGAATGATGGGGAATTGGCGGTGCTCGGCCCAGCGCACCAAATCGGTTTCGGCCACGAAGGCCAGTGGGCGAATCACCATGAATTCACCGTTGTCGCTCACCAACTTTGGCGGCATGCCTTTGAGCTTGCCGCCAAAAAACATGTTCAAGAAAAAAGTTTGCAACATGTCGTCGCGGTGGTGGCCTAAGGCCAATTTGTTGCAGCCCAGTTCTTTGGCGACTTTGTACAAAATGCCTCTGCGCAAGCGGCTGCATAGGCTGCACATGGTTTTGCCTTCGGGGATTTTTTGCTTGACGATGGAGTAAGTGTCTTGGGTTTCGATGTGAAACTTCACGCCCATGCTGTCCAGGTAAGCGGGCAGCACATCGGCTGGAAAGCCGGGTTGTTTTTGGTCAAGGTTGACGGCAATCAATTCAAAGTCCACCGGTGCGCGGGCTTGCATTTTCAGCAAGATGTCGAGCATGCCGTAGCTGTCTTTGCCACCCGACATGCAGACCATCACCCGGTCGCCCGCTTCGATCATGTTGAATTGCACAATGGCTTCGCCGACTTGGCGGCACAAGCGTTTTTCCAGTTTGAGGGTTTCGCGTTCAATGGTCATGGTCACCAGTCTCCCACTTGCTGTTGGATAGAGACTTCACAGTCGTCAAAAATATGCAGCTTGGTGATGCGTGCCCGGGTACCCACCACGTTGGGCAGTGACAACAAGGCCTGGCAGAGTTTGCCCGTGAGGCTCTCCAAGAGGTTGACGTGCCGGTCGGTACAGGTTTGGATGATGAGGTTGCGCACCAAGCGGTAGTCCAGCACATGCACGATCGCGTCTTGGTCGGCTTGCAGCATCGGTGTTTTCAGATTCAAGTCGGCATCGACTTGGATTTCCTGTGGCGCGTTTTGCTCATGGTCCAAGATGCCCAAGTTGGCGTGAAAGCGCAGGCCATGGATGGTGAGGATTCGGTGGTTGTTGTCAGGCATCCTGAGACCCCATCATGGAGAAGTCACGTTGAAACGGCGTCAGGTGTTGACCACCATCGACCAATATGGTGGTGCCCGTGACCGAGCGGTTGGTGCAGGCAAACACCACGGCAGAGACCACATCGTCCACCGTGGAAGACCGACCCAGGGGTGAGAGTTGGTGCAGGGCTTCAAAGTCCGCTTGGCTGAGCAAATGGCTGTTGAGTGTGAGGCCAGGCGCCACGCCAACCACGCGTGTCTGCGGTGCGAGTGCTTGCGCTAGCAAGGTCGTGGCTTGTTCAAGGGCCGCTTTGGACAAGGTGTAGCTTAAAAAATCGGGATTGGGGTTCCACAGCTTTTGGTCCAGCAGGTTGACCACCACGCCAGTGGCGGGGGCCGCCTGACGGGCTTGCAGGTGCTTTGCCAAGCCCTGAGCGAGCAACAGCGGGGCAGTCAGGTTGACTTGCATGTGTTGCGCCAGGCGCTCGGCGCTGAAGGTGTCTGCGGCGTCGTGCTCGAACACCGATGCGCTGTTGACGACCGCATCCAGATGTCCCATGTGGGCCACCACGTGAGGCACCAATTGAGTTGCTGCGTGCGCATCAGCCAAGTCGGCGGGTACGGCCATGGCGCCAGGCGTCAAGGCATGGCAGGCATCGACCGTGTCGTGTGCCTCTTGCGCGGAGCGGTGGTAGTGGACCACCACCTGCCAACCTGCTTGCGCCAGTCCCAGCGCAATGGCGCGACCCAAGCGTTTGGCCGCCCCCGTGACCAACACGGTGGGCTTGAGACGAGGGGGAGACGCAGGCGACATGAACGAGAATAGGTCGGATGAATGAACAGGCCAAGAGTGTAGCGACTGCCCCAACGGCCATGACCCGCCTGTTGCGTGCGAGTTTGGCCAGTCAAGGCGGTTGGTTGCCCTTTGACCGCTTCATGGCGCTGGCCTTGTATGCCCCTGGTTTGGGCTATTACAGCGCCGGCAGCCAGCAAATCGGTCGGATGCCCCAAGGCGGCAGCGACTTTGTCACCGCGCCCGAGATCTCTGCTTGCTTTGGGCAGGCCTTGGCCAACAGCGTTCGTGAAGCTTTGCAGCACACCCAAACCCACACGGTGTATGAGTTTGGCGCTGGCAACGGCACCTTGGCTTTGCAGTTGTTGGATGCCTTGGGCGATGCTGTGCACCACTACACCATCGTGGATGTGTCGGGCAGTTTGCGTGAACGCCAAGCGCAAACCTTGCAAGCCCATGCTGCCAAGGTGCAGTGGCTCGAGCAGTTGCCAGCCTCGTTCCAGGGCGTGGTGGTGGGCAACGAGGTGCTTGACGCGATGCCAGTGCGTTTGCTGCACCGCGTGGGTGGTCATTGGCATGAGCGCGGCGTGGTGTGGGACGAGGTGGCGCAATCGCTGGCTTGGCAAGACCGGCCCACCGACGATGAACCGCCCTTGGCGATCGAAGGGTCGCACGACTACCTCACCGAAACACATCCCCAGGCAGACGCTTTTGTGCGCAGCGTGGGTGAGCGCATGTTGTCCGGTGCCATGTTTCTGATTGACTATGGTTTTCCTGAGCACGAGTACTACCACCCTCAGCGCCACATGGGCACCGTGATGTGCCACCAAGGGCACCTGAGCGACGCCGACCCCTTGGCGCAGGTTGGCCTCAAAGACATCACTGCACATGTCAATTTCACCGGCGTGGCTTTGGCCGCGCAAGAGGTGGGTTTGCAAGTGCTGGGTTACACCAGTCAAGCGCATTTCTTGCTCAACAGCGGCCTCTTGCCTTTGTTGGACCAAGCCACGCTGGCCGAGCGCAGCATGGCTCAGACCCTGATCCAAGACCATGAGATGGGTGAGCTCTTCAAGGTGATCGCCTTGGGTCAAGGCGAGCCTTGGACGCCCATGGGCTTTGTGCAAGCTGACCGAACCCACCGGTTGTAGGCCATGATCCGTTGGCTGTTGGTGGTGTTTTTGGTGCTCTTGCTGGTGCAAGGCATCTCGCCTTGGCTGAACAAAATCGGCTTTGGTCGCCTGCCTGGAGACTTGCGTTTCCGCTTGTTCGGGCGCGAAATCTTCATTCCGCTGACCACCACCATCGTGTTGAGCATGGTGTGCGCGGGCATTGCCCGCCTGCTTTAGTCCAACCCCAGTCGTCGCCTGGTCATGGGGCGATCATGGGCGAGGGTTAATATGCCTGTTTACGGATCAAGAATGAATTCCAACATGTCTTTGTTACCTCGATGGATGGGCCGCTTTCAGTGGTTGATGGTGGCTGTGGTGCTGGTGGTGGCTGCCGTGGTGTGGTGGTTTCCTGACATCCAACACACCTGGATGCGGGCAAACGGCGCAACGCCCAACGAGCAAGGTGCAGGCAAGGCAGGCGACAAGGGCAAGTGGTCTGGCAGTGGTCGACCAGGCAACAAAGACACCCCTGGCGGCGGTGGCAAACCCACCCCTGTCTCGGTGGGGGAAGTCAAGCAAATGGACATTCGACAAACCGTGGACGCCTTGGGCACCATGACCGCGCTCAACACCGCGGTGGTGCGGGCCAAAGTGGACGGCGAGTTGAAAGCCGTGCGGTTCAGCGAAGGCCAGTGGGTGCAAGCCGGGCAATTGCTGGCAGAGATCGATGCTCGTCCCTTTGAGGCCCAACTGAACCAAGCCCAAGGCCAGTTGGCACGCGATACGGCGCAACTCAAAAACGCTCAGCTCGACTTGCAACGCTACCAAGACCTGCTCAGCAAAGACGCGATCGCACGTCAGCAAGTCGAAACCCAGGCCGCGCTGGTGAGCCAATGGCAAGGCACGGTGCAAGCCGATCAAGCGCTTGTCGATGCCGCACGGCTGCAACTCTCGCACACCCGAGTGACCGCGCCCATCAGCGGTCGGCTGGGCTTGAAGCAGTCTGAGTTGGGCAGTTTGGTGCGCGCCAGTGACCCCAACGGCCTGGTCAGCATCACGCAAACCCAACCGATGGCCGTGGTGTTCGCCGTGCCCGAAGCCCACGTGCCCTTGATCATGCGCAAACTCAAAGCAGGACAGGCTTTGCCAGTGCAAGCCTGGGACCGCGACATGCAACACCGCTTGGCCAAGGGTCGGGTCAGCACCACCGACAACGCCATCGATTTGGCCACCGGGACCTTGAAACTCAAAGCCACCTTGGACAACCCAGACGGGCAGTTGTTTCCCAACCAATTCGCGCAAATCCGCTTGGAACTCGACACTTTGAAAAATGTGTTGGCTGTGCCCACGCAAGCGATTCAACGCGGTGCACAAGGCACCTTGGTGTACGTGCTGCAAGCCGATCACAGCGTGCAAACCAAGCTGGTGCAATTGCTGGCGGTCGACGGCGATTGGCAAGCCGTGCAAGGAGAACTCAAGGCAGGTGACCAGGTGGTCACCGATGGCGCAGACCGACTGCGCTCAGGCAGCATGGTGGAGGTGGTGAAGGCTGCCAAGCCATGAACCTGTCGCGCTTGTTCATCTTGCGGCCAGTGGCCACGTCCTTGCTGATGTTGGCCATCTTGCTCAGTGGCGCATTGGCTTACCGTTGGTTGCCCGTGGCTTCATTGCCGCAAGTGGACTACCCAACGATCCAGGTCAGCACGCTTTACCCGGGTGCCAGCCCCGAAGTGATCACCGCCTCGGTCACCGCACCGCTGGAGCGTCAATTGGGGCAGATGCCTGGCTTGGCCTTGATGACCTCGGTGAGCTCGGGAGGCGCCTCGGTCATTACCTTGCGCTTTGGCTTGAAGCTGCCGCTGGACGTGGCGGAGCAACAAGTGCAAGCAGCGATCAATGCCAGCAGCAGCGTCTTGCCCACCGACTTGCCCATGCCGCCGTCCTACAGCAAGGTCAACCCGGCGGATGCACCCATCCTCACCTTGGCGATCAGCTCGAGCAGCTTGCCCATGACCCGTGTGCACGACATGGTGGAAAACCGTTTGGCCATGCGCTTGTCGCAGATCAGTGGCGTGGGCTTGGTGAGCATCGCGGGTGGTCAGCGGCCTGCTGTGCGGGTGCAGGTCAACAGCCAAGCCTTGGCCGCATCCGGGTTTTCTTTGGAAGATGTGCGCCAAGCGATCAACCAATCGAACGTGAACATGGCCAAGGGCAGCTTGGATGGTCCGGCCCGAGCCTCGAGTTTGGATGCCAACGACCAGCTGCGGTCGGTCCAAGACTATGGTCAATTGGTGTTGGCCTATGTCAAAGGCAATCCGCTGCGTTTAAAAGACGTGGCCACCGTGATCGACGCGCCCGAGAACAACCGACTGCTCGCATGGGCCAACGACCAGCCAGCGATCGTGGTGAACATCCAGCGCCAACCTGGCGCCAACGTGATTGAAACGGTTGAGCGCGTGAAGGCCTTGCTGCCCCAACTTCAAGCCTCTTTGCCGGCCTCGCTGCAACTCGAGGTCATGACCGACCGCACCGTGACGATCCGCGCCTCGGTGCGCGATGTCCAGTTTGAGTTGCTGTTGTCAGTGGCCTTGGTGGTGATGGTGATTTTTTTGTTTTTGCGCAGCGCGGCGGCCACCTTGATCCCTGCGGTGGTGGTGCCCTTGTCTTTGGTGGGCACGTTCGGTGTGATGTACCTTGCGGGGTTTTCCATCAACAACCTGACCTTGATGGCGTTGACGGTGGCCACCGGTTTTGTGGTGGATGACGCGATCGTGATGATCGAAAACATCACGCGCTACCTGCAAGACCGCCAGCGGCCTGTCAGCCCCTTGCAAGCCGCACTCACGGGTGCCAAGCAAATCGGCTTCACGATTTTGTCGCTCACTTTTTC
>CAJBOO010000226.1 GCA_903956845.1 uncultured Burkholderiales bacterium | reverse complement strand
CTTGACAGCTGTCATCGTGGAGCAAGATGTCAGCAAAGCCAAAGAAGTCTCCAGCCGCTTGTATTGTTTCCAAGAAGGACAAGTGTCTTTGCATGGTGCGTCTTCAAGCTTGACACAGGAGCAAATTTCCAAGGCCTATTTCGGCATGCCAGATGCGCATGCTGCTGTGGGGGGCGTTGCTTGATGGACATGCTGTTGCAGACCGTATTGCAAGGTGCTTTACTAGGCGGCCTGTATTGTCTTTTTGCGCTGGGCTTGTCTCTGATGTATGGGGTCATGCGGCTAACGAACACGGCCCAAGGAGACTTCATCTTGCTGGGCTCCTTCACAGCGATTGCGGTCATCGCTGGCTTGAAAATGCTGGCACCGGAAACCATGTGGCTGCCTTTGTTGCTATCGCCATTGCTCTTGATTGTTGCGTTTGGGTTCGGCTACGTGTTGCAACGACAGGTTCTCAATCAGGTGTTGGGTAAAGACCCATTGCCTTCGTTGGTTGTTACCTTTGGCTTGTCCATCGTGATTCAAAATTTGTTGCTCGAAGTGTTTTCCGCCGACCCGCGCTCGATCGAGTCAGCGGGTCTCAATACCGCCAGCTTGCAATTGCCGGGAGGCGTCACCTTGGGCGTTTTGCCTGTGCTGATTTTGTTGTTGGCCATCACAACCACGTTTGGTTTGCAGTGGATGTTCAACCACACAGCCTTGGGACGGGGATTCCGCGCTGTGTCCGATGATCTGGAAATTGCCCAATTGATGGGCCTCAATGCCAAGCGTTTGTATGCCTACGCGACGGGCATTGCATTCATGCTGATCACCATGGCGGGGGTGTTGCAAGGCATCAGAACGACTGTTTCACCATCGGACGGCCCCATGCTGCTGTTGTTTGCATTCGAGGCTGTCATCATCGGTGGCATGGGCTCTTTTTGGGGAACCTTGGCAGGGGCCTTGCTGTTAGGCATTACCCAGCAAATCGGTTTTCGATTTGACCCCGGTTGGGGCATTTGGTTCGGTCACATTGTGTTCTTGCTGTTATTGCTGGTAAGGCCACAAGGTTTATTTCCCAAAACAGTAGGCTGATCGAATGGAAACCCTCAAAGTCAGCAGAAGCAATGCAGCCAGCCGGCCCGCGTTGATGGTCGCGATCCTGTTGGTGACAGTGGCTGCAAGCATTCCCATTTGGGCACCCGAAGAAGTTCGATCCGCATGGATGCGCGAGTTTGTCGAGATTGCTTGTTATTTGGTTTTTGCGTTGATGTGGAATCTGCTGGCGGGCTATGGCGGCATGGTCAGCATTGGCCAACAAGCCTATTTTGGTTTTGGCGGCTATGTCATGCTGATGCTCAGCAATTTTCTAGGGGTCAATCCCTTTTTGTCTGTGTTGCTTGCAGCACTTTGCACTGCAGCCATGTCCATTCCTGTGTCGTTCGTGGCCTTCAGACTGCAAGGCGGCTATTTCGCCGTCGGCACCTGGGTCATTGCAGAGGTTTTCAGATTGAGTTTTGCCAATTTGGCTTTTGTTGGTGGCGGCTCAGGCACCAGTTTGACCGCCTTTGCCGGTATCTCTAAAGCAGTACGTGAACAAACCACTTTTTGGTTGGCCCTGGCTTGCATGGTTTTTTCCATTGCGCTTGTTTACATCTTTTTGCGCAGCAAACGTGGCATGGCACTGATGGCCATCCGAGACAATGAAGTGGCTGCTGAGTCTCAGGGCATAGCAGTTCAAAAGACCAAGCTTGCTGTCTATGTCGTGGCCAGCCTTGGTGCTGGATTGGCAGGTGGTTTGTATTACTTGAGTAACCTGCGCATCACACCGGACGCTGCATTCAGCGTGAATTGGACAGCCTTTGCGATTTTCATGGTGGTCATTGGCGGCATTGGTCGCATTGAGGGCCCCATTGTTGGCGCTTTGATTTTTTGGATCCTGAATAAATTTTTCAGCGATTACGGCAGTTGGTACTTGATGGGCCTGGGCTCTTTGGCCATCGTCATCACGATCTATTTCAAGCAAGGTTTGTGGGGATACGCGCAGCAAAAATGGGGATGGTCGTTGTTTCCAACTCAGCGGCGTTTGAAAGAACCAATCAAAGGTAAATCATGATCAACATTGATGAACACACCATCACCCAGGCCGTCATTGATCGACTAGACGGTTGCGACAATCCAAGACTGAAATTGGTCATGACCTCTCTGGTCAGACACCTGCATGATTTTGCGCGTGATGTGCGGCTGAGTGAATCTGAATGGATGACGGCCATTGCGTTTTTGACAGCCACTGGCCAAAAATGCGATGACAAGCGTCAAGAATTCATCTTGTTGTCTGACACCTTGGGGCTGTCCATGTTGACGGTGGCCATGGAAAACGACAAGCCTGCTGGTGCCACCGAGGCCACGGTGTTCGGTCCTTTTCACATTGACCATCCCCCTGAATTCAGGGGTGGAGAAGACAT
>CAJBOO010000225.1 GCA_903956845.1 uncultured Burkholderiales bacterium | reverse complement strand
GCTGCTGCGCGATCATTTACTATCACTAAGGTTGGAAAGCAAGTTCCCGTTTTGCTCCAGCTAAATCCCAAGTGGGTTTTGCAGACGAGTTTGCGGCAAAATTTACCTATCCCGGCAAGCTGGCGCAGATGTCCGACGATTGGGCTTCTCAGGCAGCTACGGCATCTCTCGATTTGGGTCAAGGCGCTCGTTTCTCGCAAGCAGCCGCAGATGCGTTGCGCAAATCTGGCATTCAGCCTCTCAGGAGTGATGCACTGGTAAGCAGCATTCAAAATGTTGCAAAAAATCCTGAAATTGCTGGACTTGATTTAGTGGAAGGCTCCGTCAAACAAATTGCAAACGACATCGCCAAATGGACTGATAGTGGTGGTGTTATTGATCTTAAAGCCCTTGACGCCATTCGCAAAAACTCAGTTAATTCAGTTGTGGCGCAGCTCCGTCAGGGCATGGACCCTACAAGCCAAAAAATGGCTGCCGCTGGGGTTCTCAGCCGAATTAAGCCCGTTATTGATGATGCCATTGAAACAGCGGGCGGTGTCGGCTACAAAGAGTATCTTAAGAAACACGCCCAACTGTCCCAAAAGATTGCCGAGAAAGAACTGACCGGTGAAGCATTGCGTTTATGGCAACAACCAAACAAAGACGCTTTTGTTCGACTGGTGACGGGTAATGACATAAACACCGTAGAAAAGATTCTTGGTCCGGGCAAGTACGACATAGCCGTTGAATTAGCAGACGACACAATGAGCGTGTTGCGTAAACAAGCCAGCGATCACATGCTTCGCGTTGCCTCTGCAAAACAAGCAACCGATGGCACAAAGGCACTGGCAAATCTGGTGGCGCAGAACACATCCATGTTGCGTGCCCCTTCGTTTATCAATGCCTGGGCTGCTGCGGGTAACAAGACAATCAGTGAGTTGGAAAAGCGTCTTGGTCAAAAGACCATGAAAACATTGTCAGACGCCATGCGGAGTCCAGAATCTGCTGCAAATCTGCTGGAGTCGCTTCCACCGTCCGAACGTAATCGGGTCATCCAGTTTTTGAACAACCCCGGCGAATTGAAGCAGCGACTTGTTGCGCCAACCATTCGTGGTGCCACCAACGCATTGGCCGGTGAGCCCGAAAACCAAAACTCTTTATCAAGGTAGTACGACATGGCTTTCGAGAGTGCTGAAATTGACCCAGTGAAATACGGTGTGTTGTGGCAAAAGGTCCAAGACTATGAGCGCAGATTCGATGAAATGAGCGCCAAGATGGACAAGATGGAAACCAACGTCGAAAAGCTGGTGGCCCTTGCCAACCAAGGGCGCGGTGGCTTCTGGGCTGGGATGGCCCTCGTGTCATTCATCTCCAGTGCAGTTGGTTATTTTTCCACATGGTTGCATAAATGACAGCCTTTCTTGCACTTCGTCACACATCACCACCGGGGGTTTTGCAAAACATGTTTGCAAGTGTGACAAAAGCGAGATTGGTCACCCAGTACCCGCACGGGGGGATTGTGATTGACGTGATTTTGTACGAAGCAACTTTTAAGCACGGGATCAGGTCAATAAAATTTGATCCAATCGGCTGGCACTTGTTTACAATCACTAAAGTTGACAAAAATGATTTGTTGACAAGATTTGGACAAGTTGAAGGGCGACCGTATGATTGGTTTAGTTTGCTTGCTTTTGTTGTGCCTTTCCGTGTCACTGTGGCAAAATGGTTTTATTG
>CAJBOO010000224.1 GCA_903956845.1 uncultured Burkholderiales bacterium | reverse complement strand
GCCAAACTGAGCAAAGCCCAGCTCAAGCAACTCGCCTTGTTCCAGGGCGAGTTGAAGATCGAACCCACTACCGCGCATGGCGATGGTCATGGCCAAGGCCATCACAAGCCTGCCCAGCACGGCCAACATTGATCGCGTGAAACCCATGTTGCACACCCTGCGCCAAACCCGCCAACTCACCCGCTTCGTGCTGGTGTGGTTTGCTTTGGCGCTGGGCGTGGCCATGGCCTCTCCGCTGGTGTCGCCCAAGTCCATCGACTTGGTGTGTTCCAGCGGCGGCGTCGTGAAGTTGGTGGCGGCAGACGAGGGCGACCAAGGCCAGGCTGCCAGCCACAGCATGGACTGCCCCTTGTGCATGTCCTTGGCGTTTCCGCCTGCACCGCTTGCCCTGCAAGCAGTGAAACCATCCCCTTTGGCGCATGCACTGCAACCGCTGCCAGCTGCACACATCGCCTCGGCCACCGCGCCGCCCCTGCCCTCTCGCGGCCCGCCCGCACTTTGAATCTTCACCAGCAGCTCGCCTGAACCTGGGTTCAGGCACTCATTTCAAAGTTTCAGGTTCGCACACGCACTGTGTGTAAGAGAGGAAATCATGTTCCTGTATTTTTCACTTCGAGGTTTGGTTCGCGGCTTGTTGCCCTGTTGGGTTGTTGCGGCCATGCTGGGTTTGTCGACAGGCTCTGTCTTGGCACAAGCCGAATCTTCCAGCTTGCATGAGGTGGTGGTTTCCGGTTCTCGCACCGAAACCAAATTGAGTGAAACGCCGGTGTCGATTGGCGCGGTCAGCCAAGAAACCTGGAATGCCGACAAGACCAAGAGCGTGGGCGAGATCATCAACCGCATTCCAGGTGTGTTTTGGAATGACCTGGGCAATGAGCAGCACAGCATGGGCATTCGCCAGCCCATCAGCACCAATGCGGTTTACCAGTACCTTGAAGATGGCATCCCGATCAGGCCTTTAGGGGTGTTCAATCACAACGCCCTGAATGAAACCAATATGAACGGGTCTGGTGGCGTCGAAGTGGTCAAGGGTGCAGCTTCTTCGCTGTATGGCAGCAATGCCGTGGGCGGCGCGGTGAACTTTTTGACTTTGGAGCCATCTCGCACGCCCACAGGCTATCTGGGCCTGCGAGGGGACGCCATTCAGGGCTATTCAAGGTTGGACTCGGGTGCCAGCAACACCTGGGGTGACTTGGGCCTGCGCTTTTCGCATTACAGCTCTTACCGTGAACATGACAATTGGCAAACCTACAGCGGTGGAAAAAAAGACTCGCTGACCCTGCGCGGCGACTACAACCTGGGCTTGTCTTCTTGGTTGAAAGCCACTTTGGTTCATACCAACCTGGTGTCTGACATGACCGGCAGCGTGTTTGAAAACACCTACCGCAGCAACCCCGGGCAAAGCATCAACACCTTCACCTGGCGCAAAGACAAAACCACCCGCGCCAACTTGTCTTGGGAAGGCGAGACCACGGCCCAGGGCCTGACCACGGTCACGGTGTTTGCGCGCAACAATGATCATGGGCAGTTGCCTTCCTACACCATCTCCACCTGTTCGGGCGGTACATGCCCCACGGGCGTCAAAGGCACGATCAACAACAACCATGTCGAATCCACCGGCGTGGACATCAAACATGTGCAAGAACTGGCGCCGTTGAAGTCTCGCCTGGTGACGGGTGTTTACATCGACCGCAGCCAAAACGACTACGTGTCTGACAACCTGTCGGTCACCAAAGTTGGCGAACGTTACATCAGTTATGTGCAAAACAACTCGGTCAATCCAAGTGGTGTGCGTGACTACGGTGTGGGCATTGCCAACGATGCGGTGTTCGCGCAATGGGAATACGCGCCCAACGAGTCGTGGCGCTTGGTGGCTGGCGGACGCCATGACAGCATCACTTACGACTTCAAAAATAAGCTGACCCCGAATGCCAATTTCGGGGCCCCCAACGAAGTGCGCAGCTTTGCCAAATTCAGCCCCAAGTTGGGTGCCACTTACGCGGTCAACTCGGCCAATAGTATGTATGGCAACCTGAGTCGTGGCTTCACGCCGCCTGAAGTCAGCCAGCTCTACGGCAAGAGCGCCATCCCCGAACTGACGGCTGCCAGCTATGAAAACAGGGAGCTGGGTTGGCGCAGCATCTTGGCCAATGGCATTCGCTTGGATTCCGCGCTCTACCAACTCAACGGTGAAAACACCATCGTGTCTTACACGATTTCGCCCGGCAACAGCGAAAACCGCAACGCGGGTAAAACCCGCAGCGAGGGTTTGGAGTTGGCGCTCAGTCAACAGTTGGTGGATTGGGATTGGTTGATCAGCACCTCCTTGGCCAAACACACCTATCTGGCTTACAAGTTGGGCGCGAGCGAAGACTACTCTGGCAAAACCATGCCCCAAGCACCCAACCAAACCGTGAATGCCCAAGTCGCTTGGAAAGTCACACCCGTTTCACGCTTGTCACTGGGCATGGTGCACCAAAGCCACTATTGGATGAACAACCTCAACACCGTGAGCTATGACGGCCACACCTTGTGGAATGTGAACGCCACACACCAAATCTTCAGCAGTTTGGAGCTGTGGGCGCAAATTCGAAACATCGAAGACAAACGCTACGCAGACAGTGCTTCCAGTTCATACAAGAGCGGTGCTTTCACACCCAACACCCAAAACTCCTACACACCTGGTGCCCCGCGCAGCTTCATGCTGGGCCTGACCTGGAGCATGAAATGACCAGCACCTCTTCCTCACAAGCCACAGCGAAACGCATGTCTTGGCAAGCCCAGGCCATGCGTTGGCACCGCGCTTTGGCATGGGTGGCCGGCGTGGTGTTGGTGTTGTGGTGTGCCTCAGGCCTGATCCACACCTATTTAAGTATGTTTGGGCCCCAACAAAAGGTGTTCCAGCCGCCGCTTCGCGCCTTGCAGTTGCAAGGCATGAAGCCGATGTCGCACATCCTGTCGCAAGCAGGTATTGCGGAGGTGAGCATGGTGCGAGTGGTGGCAGGCGAGGATGAAAACCTGCTGCAAGTCACACAAGACGCAGGCCAGGCGCGACGCTATTTCCGATTGAGCGATGGCGTTGAGTTGCAGGACCATGATTTCAAGCAAGCCCTGTTTTTGGCGCGTCACTACCTGGCCTTGCCCGACACACCGGTGCACGAGGTCCGCAAGCTCAGCCAGTTCACCGACGAGTACCCGTCAGTCAACCGCTTGCTGCCTGTGTACAGGGTGGCCTTTGACAACGCGGACGACACGGTGGCTTTTGTGTACACCGAAACCAGTGTGCTGGCTGGGGTCAACAACCGCTTGAAGAGCCAATGCCAGACCGTGTTCAGGCATGTGCACAGCGGTGCTTGGTTAGGCCAGATCAGCGAACCCCTGCGGGTGGTGTTGTTGGGTCTGTTGCTCAGTGCTTTGTTGGTGACAGCCCTGGCGGGCGTGGGTTTGTTGGTGGGTGTGCGGCGCAAGCACAGAGCGCCAGGTGTCAAACACTGGCACCGAGGCGCTGCCTATGTGTTGAGCCTGCCCTTGCTCTTGCTGGCCATCAGTGGTGCGTGGCATTTGCTGCAAAACGCCGGTCCCAAACCACCATCCAACTTGCGTTTGTCTGCGCCTATGAAAGTCGAGCACATGGACTTTGCACTTGAGCGTCAATGGACCGCCATGACGCACAACCTGAATGTGCAAGGCCTCAGCTTGGTGCGCAGCCATGACAGCAACGTGTGGATGTACCGCCTCAGTTTGGCCAAGCCCCAAGACAAGCCACCCACCAGCCCCGAAGACATACGCAAGGCGCGGTTTGAGGGCAAAACGCCCTTGGGTGAGCCGATGTACCTGTTGGCTCACAGCGGTGAGGTGTGGCCAGGCGGTGACCGAGCATTGGCGCTGGAACTGGGCGAGCGGTTCACCGGGGTGTCGCGCGACGCCATCGAGTCGGTCGAGGTGGTCACCCGCTTTGGCCCCGACTATGACTTTCGCAACAAGCGCGTACCCGTGTGGCGGCTGAACTATGGCCCGCCTGTCAACGCCAGTGTGTTTGTGGATACCGCCACCGGTGTGCTGGCCGACATCAGCCCGAACGCGGCCAAAGCCGAGCGGTGGAGCTTCAGTTATTTGCACAAATGGAACTTTCTGGGCATGTTCGGCAGAAACGTCCACAACGGCGTTGTTTCTGTGTTCGTACTGGCCATCTTGCTGATGTTTGGCGGCTTGGGGTTGCGCATGGCCTGGCAGGCCAGGGTTGTCTCGCCGTCAAGCGCAGCGGCGCGGGCTCGGTGAGACAATCTTGAATTGATCTCGATTCGCCCAACCGTTGTTCATGCATTCCCGCACCCCCGTCATCATCGCCAGCGTCGTGTTGTTCCACGTCGCGGCGCTGTGGGCGTTGCACGCGGGCTTGTTGCAGCGGATGGTGGAGGTGGTGGTCCCGGTCATGGCCATCAGCCAGGCCGAACCGCCGCCGCCTCCCCCCAAACCCCCCGAGCCGGTGAAGCCACCCGAGCCCCCCAAAACCCCGCCACCGCCCAAGCCTGTGCAGCCGGTGTTGACCCCGCCGCCCACACCACAGCCACCCGCGCCTGCCACCCCCGAGCCGCCTGCCGTGTTGGCCGCGCCCACCGCTGCACCCACCGCGCCGGCGGTGCAAGCCGCGCCGCCTGCGCCGCCCCCGCCAGCACCACCACCTGCACCCCCTGCGCCCGCCCCGGCCAAGGTCGAACTGCCGTCTTCGAAAGCCGACTACCTGCACAATCCACCACCCGAGTACCCGCGCATGAGCAAGCGCATGGGCGAGCAAGGCAAAGTGGTGTTGCGCGTCTTGATTGGGCCCGACGGTGCCCCTCAAAAGGTCGAGCTTCAAACCAGCAGCGGCTTTGAGCGTTTGGACAAATCCGCGATGGATGCGGCCATGCGCTGGCGCTATGTGCCCGGCAAACGCGGCGGTGTGCCAGAAGCCATGTGGTACCAGGTACCGATTCAATTCACTTTGGAATAAAGAGCAGTCATGAACAACGAATTTGGACTCATCAATTTATGGACCGAGGGCGACGGCGTCACCCGATTTGTGGCGCTCTTGTTGCTCGCCATGTCGCTGGCGTCTTGGGTGGTCATCATCTTGAAGTCGCTCAATTTGCTCAGCGCCCAACAACAGGCCAAACGGGTCGAGGCGTTTTGGCACAGCTCCAGCGTGGCTGGGGGCTTGCAAGCCCTGGGAGACGAAGCCGACAACCCGTTTCGCTCGCTGGCGATGCGCGGTCAAGAGGCCATGGCGCATTTGAAAACAGGCTCTTCGCAACCTGAGTTGTTGAAAGAACTCGACACCAGCGACTGGGTGACACGCGGTTTGCAAAACGCGATAGATGACGCCACCGCCAACTTGCAATCGGGCTTGGCCATCTTGGCCTCGGTGGGTTCTACCTCACCCTTTGTGGGATTGTTTGGCACGGTCTGGGGCATCTACCACGCGCTCATGCAAATTGGCATGGCGGGTCAAGCCACCATCGACAAAGTGGCCGGGCCGATTGGCGAGGCCTTGATCATGACCGCGCTGGGCCTGGCCGTGGCCATTCCTGCCGTGCTGGGCTACAACGCTTTGGTGCGCGGCAACAAAGCCATCATCACCCGCTTGAACCGCTTTGCCCATGACTTGCACGCCTTGCTCATGACCGGCTCACGCGTGAAAGCCAAGGGGTAAGCCATG
Source organism: uncultured Burkholderiales bacterium (assembly GCA_903956845.1). Taxonomy (GTDB): domain Bacteria; phylum Pseudomonadota; class Gammaproteobacteria; order Burkholderiales; family Burkholderiaceae_C; genus Limnohabitans. The sequence continues at coordinate 11,312 of CAJBOO010000224.1, read as the reverse complement.
GCCTTTGGCACCCAAGACGACACCGATGAGGTGATGAACGAGATCAACATGACGCCCCTGGTGGATGTCATGCTGGTGTTGCTCATCATCTTCATCATCACCATCCCGGTCATGAAGCACTCGGTCAACATCGAGTTGCCCCGTGCGAGCAACCAACCCCAAGACGCCAAACCGCAAACCATCCGTTTGACGGTGGACGCCGAGGGCAAGTATTTCTGGAACGACGCCTTGGTGGACGAAGCCAAACTCGATGCTTTGTTGCAAGCCGAAGCCCAGAAAAAACCGCAAGCCCCTTTGCACATTCGGGGCGACCGAGCCGTGCGTTACGAACGCGTGGCGCAAGCCATGGCAGCGGCCCAACGCGCTGGCATGACGCAAATTGGCTTTATCACCGAACGCAACACCCCTTGAAGGAGAACACCATGTTGAAACAACTGATTGCTGCTGTGACTTTGTTGACCGCTGTGACTGCCCACGCCCAAGTGGAAGTGACCGATGCCTGGACACGCGCGACGGGCCCTGGCCAAAAAGCCACGGGCGTGTTCATGAACCTGACCGCCAAAAAAGCCATGCGCTTGGTGGGCGTGAAGTCGGAGGTGGCGGGCGTGACCGAGCTTCACGAAATGAAAATGGACAAAGACGTCATGAAAATGCAGGCGGTCAAATCGCTGGAATTGCCTGCGGGCAAGCCCGTGGCATTGAAGCCTGGTGGCATGCATGTGATGCTGATGGATTTGAAAGCACCCGTGGCTGACAACGCCCATGTGGTGATCACTTTGTTGTTGGAAGACGCCGCTGGTGTTAAAACCCAGCAAGAGGTGCATGCCGTGGCCAAAAAAGGCGCCATGGGTGGCAAAGACAAAGCCGAGCACGGCCAGCACCACAACCACTGACATTCCAAGGAAAACTTCATGGCCAGCCAACCTGCATTCAACTTTGACCATTTCTTGCCTGGCTTTGATTTCCTGAAACAGTTTGCGCAAGCCAATCCGGCAGCGGCCATGCCTGCGGCCTCGCAATGGGTCACCCCCACGCTAGATCCCGAAGAACTCGACAAGCGCATCCAAGAGTTGAAGTCGGTTCAGTTTTGGTTAGACCAAAACGCCAAGGCCCTGAACGCCACCATCCAGGCCATGGAAGTGCAGCGCATGACCTTGTCCACCTTGCAAAGCATGAACGTCGGCATGGCCGATGTGGCCGCGGCCATGACCGGCAAAGCCACACCTCCGTCTGCGAAAGCCAAAGCAACGTCAGCCAAAGAGGCTGCACCCGCGGTGGACCCGATGCAATGGTGGGGCGCCATCAGCCAGCAGTTCCAAACCATCGCAGCCCAAGCCGTGGAGGACATGCAAAAACACGCGGCCCACATGCCCCAGCCTGCCAGCCCCCCCAAGGCCGCCAGCAAAACCAGCGGCACCCACACAGCGACCAAAGCCGCAGCGAAAAAAGCCCCGCGCAAAACCCCCGCCCGCAAAACCGCTCGCTGATGAAACTGTTCCCCTACGGCCATGCCACCCATCCGCACTGGCAGATGGCGGCTGACATGGTGCTGGCGCAGTTGCGCGCTCGCATGCAAGACCCCGGGTACGCTGCACAGCCCCCCCTGGGGCTGATTTACATCACCGACCACTTTGCACGGCACGCGCCAGACATCATGGACCATGTGGCCGAGGCCCTGCCTGCGGTGGCGCATTGGGCGGGCACGGTGGGCGTGGGTATCTCGTCCAACAACGTGGAATATTTCGATGAGCCCGCATTGGCCATCATGCTGTGTGACATCCCCGAAAACCAATTCAGGGTGTTCAGTGGCATGGCGCCTTTGGGTCAGGCCATGGCGCAAGGTTTTCAGGCGCAAACCGCGCTGGTGCATGCCGATGGGCACACGCCCGAGCTGAGCGAGTTGATCGTGGACCTGGCCAACAGCACCCGCAGTGGCTTTGTGTTTGGTGGCTTGGCGTCCAGCCGCTTGCAGTCGGTGCAGTTTGCGCGGGGACTCGAGCGCACAACGCCAGGTGGCGCATCCGGCCATAGCGTGTTCAGCGGTGGCATGAGTGGGGTGGCGTTTGGCCCCGAGGTGCAAATGCTCACCCGCGTGACCCAAGGCTGCAAGCCCTTGGGCGAGGTGCGCGAAATCACCGAAGCCGACGACCACGTGGTTTACAAGCTCAATGGCGCGCCTGCCTTGTACGCGTTGATGCAAGATTTGCATGTGCCAATCGACAACCCTCGCTCCGCCGTGGACAAGGTGCGCGACACCCTGGTTGGCCTGTCTTTGCCCAACACACCCACCCTGCGCTTGACCGGTGGGTTGGACGATGCGGTGATGGTGCGTCACATCATTGGCCTAGACCCAGTGCGCCATGGCGTGGCGGTGGCGCACATGGTGCAGCCGGGCATGCACATGGCGTTTTGTGCGCGAGACGCCAAGTCGGCCAAGGCTGATTTGCTGCGCATCGCCACCGAAATCCGCGAAAGCTTGGAGCCCGAAGAACTCAGCCTCGACCCCGCGGCCACACCAGACCCGCACAACACCAGCACGGCTGGCAAGCGCATCGCCGGCGCGATTTACGTGAGCTGCACCGGGCGCGGCGGCCCGCACTTTGGTGCGCCCAGCGCCGAGTTGCAGATCATCCAGCGGGCGCTGGGTGACGTACCGCTGGTGGGCTTTTTCGCGGCGGGTGAAATCGCCCATCAGCAGGTGTATGGCTACACCGGGGTGTTGACCGTGTTCACGACGGATTGATCGTGCACAATTGCCAATACAAATGACTCGTCCTGGTCCTTGCGCCCCTGGGTTTTGATGACCGCCTTGGGGCTGCCGTTTGAAGAAAGCCTGCTCATATGGGCGCATTATTATTGAGCCTTGCGACAACGTGGAATACAGACTTGAAGACTTGGTGGCGGGGATGACTGCAAAAAATCTTCAGGATGAAGTGACATTAGGTGCAACTGTGGGTCAAGAGGCGCTTAGATAGCCATTGCTTGAGTAGCCTCATATGGAGCCCAGCGTTTCGTCACAAGCCCACGCTTCGCCGCCGCTTAACAAGCGTTATAAACTGCAGGTGTCTGCTGCACGGAGATTGTTATGAACGATCAAGTTACAGAACTCGCACAGCGCGGCAAAGCGCTTTTGCCGCAAGATCGTTCACGCCTGGTAGATCTACTGCTTGAGTCACTCCATGAGCCGGCCATAGCTGAAGTTGAGGCAGCTTGGGAAGTTGAGATAGAGCGCCGCTTGGCCGAACATGATCGCGGGGAAATCAACAGCATCGACGCCGACGAAGTTTTCGCTAAGGCGCGAAGCATTGCCCGGTGATCAAGCCGCGCTTCCTACCAGCCGCCGAGGCCGAGCTATTGAAGGAAGTTGCCTACTACTCGAACGTGTGGGGCTCCCTCTCCCAAAGGCACCCGCAGCCGACTCGTGAAAGGCTTTCCCTTTAGCGTGGTGTACAGGTCGAGTGACACAGAAATCCTTGTCGTCGCCCTTATGCACCATAGAAGAGAGCCTGGCTATTGGGTAAATCGCATATCGTGACTGCTTTAAGGCACATCACGCTTTGACGTTGACGTGAACCCCCTCAAACCCCCCTTGCCCTGTCCCCCTTAAACCTCGCCACAAACCCCGCAAAGTCCCCCGCATCCAGCGCATCGCGCACCTCTTGCATCAGGTTCAAGTAATAGTGCAGGTTGTGGATGGTGGCCAGCATGGGGCCGAGCATTTCGCCGCAGCGGTCCAAGTGGTGCATGTAGGCGCGGCTGAAACCTTCGCGACCGCCATCGTTCCAGCTCACCCCCGAGGTGCCTGCACACGCATGGCAGGTGCAGCTGGGGTCAATCGGTTGCGGGTCGGTTTTGTGGCGGGCATTGCGCAGCTTCAAGTCGCCATAGCGGGTGAACAAGGTGCCGTTGCGGGCATTGCGGGTGGGCATGACGCAGTCGAACATGTCCACGCCGCAGCGCACGCCTTCGACCAAATCTTCCGGTGTGCCCACACCCATCAGGTAGCGCGGTTTGTGCGCCGGCAAGCGGTGCGGGGTGTGCGCCATGATGTGCAGCATCTCGTCCTTGGGCTCGCCCACGCTCACACCGCCGACCGCGTAGCCGGGGAAGTCCATGGCCACGAGTTGCTCCAACGAGGCTTCGCGCAGGTTCTCGAACATGCCGCCTTGCACGATGCCAAACAAGGCATTGGGGTTGTTGAGCCGCGCAAACTCGTCTTGCGAGCGACGCGCCCAGCGCAAGCTCATCTCCATGCTTTTGGCGGCCTCGGCTTCGGTGGTGAGCGTGCCGTTGGTCTCATATGGCGTGCATTCGTCCAACTGCATGACGATGTCGCTGTTCAAGATGGTTTGGATTTGCATGCTCACCTCGGGCGACATGAACAGCTTGTCGCCGTTCACGGGCGAGGCGAAATGCACGCCCTCTTCGGTGATTTTGCGCATCGCGCCCAAGCTCCACACCTGAAAGCCGCCACTGTCGGTGAGGATGGGTTTGTCCCATTTCTCAAACTGGTGCAAGCCGCCAAAGCTTTGCATGATGTCCAAGCCAGGGCGCATCCACAAATGAAAGGTGTTGCCCAAGATGATTTGTGCGCCCATCTCTTTCAGGCTGCGCGGCATCACGCCCTTGACCGTGCCGTAAGTGCCCACCGGCATGAAGATGGGCGTTTGCACCACACCATGGTTGAGGGTCAGGCGGCCACGGCGGGCCAGGCCTTCGGTTTTGAGCAGGTCGAATGTCAGCATGGGGGCAGTTTAAGTGCGCCGTTCCAGCAACATCGCATCCCCATAACTGAAGAAACGGTAACGCTGTTGAACCGCGTGTTGGTAAAGCGCATGCATGTGCTCAAACCCGCTGAAGGCCGCGACCAGCATCAGCAAGCTGCTCTTGGGCAAATGGAAGTTGGTGATCAAGAGGTCGGCCACTTGAAAGCCAAAACCTGGCGTGATGAAGATGTCGGTGTCGCCCTCGGTCAAGCCAGTACGCGCCCAGCTCTCGAGCGTGCGCACCGTCGTTGTGCCCACCGCCACCACGCGACCACCGCGTGCTTGGCAATCGGCGATGGCTTGCAACGTGGCCGCCGGGATGCTGTACCACTCGCTGTGCATGCGGTGCTCTTGCAGGTTGTCCGTCTTGACCGGCGAGAACGTGCCCGCGCCCACATGCAAGGTGACGCTGGCGCGAGGCACACCCATGTCGCTCAACTGCGCGAGCAAGGCGTCATCAAAGTGCAAAGCCGCCGTGGGCGCGGCGGCAGCGCCCGGGTGCTTGGCAAACACGGTTTGGTAACGCGCCTGGTCTTGCGCGTTCATGCTGTGTTTGTCTCGCTCGATGTAGGGCGGCAGCGGCACATGGCCGTGCGCTTGCATCAGGCCCAGGGGCTCGTCGCTGAAGCAGAACCGAAACAGCGGCCCATCCACGTCCGGCCAGCGGCCCAGCAGCGTGGCGGTGTAGGCCTGCGCAGTGCCGCTTTGGTTGAACATGCTCAGCACCGTGCCCACCGGCGGCTTTTTGCTCACCCGCATGTGCGCCACCACTTGGTGTGGCGGCTCGCCATCCACGGCAGGCAAGACCCGCTCCACCAACAACTCGAGCTGCCCGCCGCTGGGCTTTTCGCCAAACAAGCGGGCGGGCACGACCTGGGTGTCGTTGAACACCAGCAGGTCGCCAGGCAACAGCAGGGCAGGCAGGTCTTTGAAGATGCGGTCCACTGCAACACCCGCGCGGCCATCGAGCAAGCGCGACGAACTCCGCTCAGGCGCCGGGGTTTGGGCGATCAGTTCGGGGGGGAGGGGAAAATCGAAATCGCTGAGCGTGTGAACGCGGGGGGAAGCAGAAGAGGGCATGTGCTTGAGGGCTGGACAGGCCCGTTCCAAGTGAAAACAGCCATGATTTTGGCATGGCTGTTAATTCAACTTCAAATCGCTTACTTTTTATTCAAAACAGCAGAAAAGGTGGTATTTTTTACGTCGTTGATCGCTAAAAGAAGCAAGGATGTCTTTCCACCAACCTCTACAAAAGCTGCATAGCCAGAAAGAGCAGAATTAACTGTTGAACTTTGGTTACATTGAATGTTGTCTCTTGTGTCATATTTTTCAATAGTCAAATCGGTAAGTCGATATATATTTTTAGTGGCATCAATAAGCGAAAGTGTTCCAAGATATTGGCAATTTAAATTACTGCTGGTACCAATGAAATTTGTTTTATCTGCGGATGGATTTTTGAATTCAAATGAGTATTTAATCTGGCTGTCAACTGTTGAACCATATTCGCCAGTCAATTTGTTCAAATTTGATCCGGTGTTATATAAAGACGCAAAGCTAAAAGTACCCGATACTTTGTTGCTGCCCAACGAAAACTCATTAATTAATAATGTCTTTGAAGTAACAACTGACCCTTCGAATGTCCCGCTCTTGGCCCCAAGCTTCGAATCTGGATTAACAAAATCTTTGGATGTGATTTTTGATCCTTCTATGAATCCAGTACCGTTAATCAGGGTTGAATAATCAGAGTTAGTGGCAAAAAAATATTCACCCGTTGTAGGTCTGATGATTCCAATCGATGAAATTGGGGCTCCTTCTTTTTGTGATGTGATTTGACCGACCCACAACCCCTCAGCCGATTGATTCGTCGTACCACCCGAGCCACCACTCGACCCATCTCCAGAGCCATCCATGCTTGAGCTCAAATCCTCCCCACTCCCCCCGCACCCCACCAGCGCAGTTGCCAGGAAAAAAGCCAAAAAGTACTTATTAATCATATATTTCCCAATCTAAGTTAACAAATCACAGTAACTCGATTGTATATATGAGTACCTATTAACTATCAATTGCAAGCCCTTTTTATTCAAAAGTGAGCTTTATTGCGAATCTTTGAACACTCACACGGAAGGGGGCCAGCGGGACAAGCCAAAGTCCCCAAACATCCAGCAGGCACAATCCCCAAGCCATGCCCACCCCCTTGACCGACCGCAAACCCCTGTCCGCGCCGCAAAAAGCCTTGCGCAAACTGGGTTTGCTGCGCCCCGTCGACATGGCTCTGCACCTGCCAATGCGCTACGAGGACGAAACCCAGTTGGTCAAGCTGGCGGACAGCCGAGACGGCGACACGGTGCAAATCGAAGCGGTGGTGAAAAGCTGCCAAGTGGTGTTCAAGCCGCGCCGCCAATTGCAAGCGGTGGTGGACGACGGGACGGACACCTGCACGCTGCGCTTTTTCAACTTCTACCCCAACATGCAAAAAGCCCTGGAGGTGGGTCGCCAAGTGCGTTTGCGTGGCGAGGTGCGTGGCGGTTTCATGGGCCGCACCATGATGCACCCGACGGTTCAAGCCGCCGGCGGCAGCTTGGCCACCGCGCTCACCCCGGTCTACCCCAGCACCGCTGAATTGCCACAGGCCTACATCCGCAAAGCCGTGCTGGGTGGTTTGGCCCTGGCCTTGCGCAGCCATGCGTTTGACGAAACCATTCCCACGCAACACCTGCCGCCTCACAGCTGGGGCTTGGCGCAGTCGCTGCAGTTTTTGCACCACCCCGCACCCCATGTCTCGCTGGCGCAGCTCGAAGACCACACCCACCCGGCGTGGCAACGTTTAAAAGCCGAAGAGCTGTTAGCGCAACAACTCTCGCAACTGCAGTCCAAACGCGAACGGCAGTTGCTCAACGCGCCCGCCTTGGCGCACAGCCACGAGCCCCAAGGGGTGCTCGCGCAGTTGCATGCGCTGCTGCCGTTTCAACTCACCCAGGCACAACAACGTGTGGTGAAAGAGATCTCGCAAGACGTCGCGCGGGCCGTGCCCATGCACCGCTTGTTGCAAGGCGATGTCGGTTCCGGCAAAACCGTGGTGGCCGCGCTCGCCGCCGCTCAATGCATTGACGCGGGTTGGCAATGTGCGCTGATGGCACCCACCGAAATTTTGGCTGAACAACATTTCACCAAGCTGGTGGGGTGGCTGGCCCCGGTCTTGGCGCCGCTGGGCTTGCAAGTGGCTTGGCTCACCGGCAGCCAAAAGAAAAAAGAACGCGACGCCATGCTCGCTGTGGTCGCCAGTGGGCAAGCCGCCTTGGTGGTGGGCACGCACGCGGTGATTCAAGACAAGGTGCAGTTCAAACGCCTGGGACTGGCGATCATCGACGAGCAACACCGCTTTGGCGTGGCGCAACGCTTGGCCCTGCGGCAAAAACTCTCGGATGAACCCACCAACCCCGTTGACGACAACCACAGCCACGACGCCCATGCTGGCAAGCCGCGCGAGCCGCACTTGCTGATGATGAGCGCCACGCCCATTCCCCGCACCTTGGCCATGAGCTACTACGCCGACTTGGACGTGTCCACCATCGACGAATTGCCGCCCGGGCGCACACCGATCGTCACCAAGCTGGTGGCCGACACCCGACGCGATGAAATCATCGAACGCATCCGGGTGCAGCTGCAAGAGAGGCGACAAATTTACTGGGTGTGCCCGCTGATCGAAGAAAGCGAGGCGCTGGACTTGCGCAACGCCACCGACACGCACCAAGCCTTGTGTGAGGCCTTGCCCGGGGTGATGGTCGGGTTGCTGCATTCACGCATGCCGCAGGCTGAGAAAAAAGCCGTGATGTCATTGTTTGTGCAAGGGCAAATGGGCGTCTTGGTCAGCACCACGGTGATCGAGGTCGGGGTGGATGTGCCCAACGCTTCGCTGATGGTGATCGAGCATGCCGAACGCTTTGGCCTGAGCCAGTTGCACCAGTTGCGGGGCCGGGTGGGGCGCGGTGCGGCCGCCTCGGCCTGTGTGTTGCTGTATTCGTTGGGCGAGCATGGGCGCTTGAGCGACACCGCGCGGGCTCGTTTGAAAGCCATGAGCGACACCAACGATGGCTTTGAGATCGCTCGCCGCGATTTGGAGATCCGTGGCCCGGGAGAATTTTTGGGTTCGCGGCAATCGGGTGCGGCCATGCTGCGCTTTGCTGACCTGAGCGTGGACACCGAGTTGCTGGCCTGGGCGCAGCGCTTGGCACCCACCATGCTCGATGCGTACCCGGATTTGGCGCAACGCCATGTGCAGCGCTGGTTGGGTGCAAAATCCGACTTCCTCAAAGCCTGAACACCCATGACCCTGACCGAGCTGAAATACATCGTCGCGGTGGCGCGTGAAAAGCACTTTGGCCGTGCAGCCGAGGCTTGCTTTGTGTCGCAGCCCACGCTGTCGGTGGGCATCAAAAACCTGGAAGAAGAGCTGCAGGTCAAGCTGTTTGAGCGCAGCGCCAACGAGGTCACGGTGACCCCCTTGGGCGAAGAAATCGTGCGTCAAGCGCAAAGCGTGTTGGACCAAGCCGCCAGCATCAAAGAATTGGCCAAGCGCGGCAAAGACCCGCTCTCGGGTCCCTTGCGCTTGGGCGTCATCTACACCATCGCCCCGTATTTGTTGCCCGAGTTGGTGCGACACAGCATCGACAAATCGCCTCAGATGCCGCTCATGTTGCAAGAAAATTTCACCGTGAAGTTGCTCGAGATGCTGCGCACGGGCGAGATCGATTGCGCCATCATGGCCGAGCCTTTTCCGGATGCGGGTTTGGCGGTCGCGCCGCTGTACGACGAACCCTTCATGGCGGCGTTGCCCAGCAACCACCCGCTGGCCAAACGCGACAGCATCAGTGCCGCCGAGTTGAAGGCCGAAACCATGCTGCTGCTGGGCAATGGCCATTGTTTCCGCGACCATGTGCTCGAAGTGTGTCCCGAGTTCGCGCGGTTTTCCAGCGACGCCGAGGGCATCCGCAAAAGTTTCGAAGGTTCATCGCTGGAGACCATCAAACACATGGTGGCTGCGGGCATGGGCGTGACCTTGGTGCCTCGCCTGAGCGTGCCCAAAGACGCCTTGCTGGCCTCGGGCAAAAAGAAAAAATCCCTGGACACCTATGTGCGCTACTTGCCGGTGGTGGACGGCCACGACGCGCCGCCGACTCGCCGCGTGGTGTTGGCTTGGCGGCGCAGCTTCACGCGCTATGAAGCCATCGCTGCATTGCGCAACGCCATCGTGGCAAGTGAGCTGCCAGGCGTGCAACGTTTAACTTGAACCGTCTGCAGCCATGACCGAACCCAGCTCGGGCACCACGCCCCACCCCCTCCATGAAGCCCAACCCCGCCGTGCGTGGTCGCTCTACCTCGACCTGATCCGCTGGAACCGCCCCGCGGGTTGGCTGCTGCTGCTGTGGCCCAGTTTGAGCGCGCTGTGGCTGGCCAGCGGCGGTTTCCCGGGCTGGCATTTGCTTGGCGTGTTTGTGCTGGGCACGGTGCTCATGCGCAGCGCGGGTTGTTGCGTCAACGACGTGGCCGACCGCGAATTTGACAAACATGTCGAGCGCACCGCCAAGCGACCTGTGACTTCGGGTGCTTTGTCGGTCAAACAAGCGCTCAGCGCGGGCGCGGTCTTGGCCCTGTGCGCCTTTGGCTTGGTGCTGACCACCAACGCGGTCACCATCGTTTGGTCTTTCGTTGCGCTGGCCGTCACCTTGGCTTACCCCTACGCCAAACGTTTCGTGGCGATGCCGCAAGCGGTCTTGGGCGTGGCCTTCAGCTTTGGCATCCCGATGGCCTTTGCCGCGGTCAACGGCGGCCCCTTGACGCCAGAGGGTGTGTGGCAAGCGGTGCCGCCACTGGCATGGGGCTTGATGTTCTTCAATGCGTTTTGGGTGTTGGCTTACGACACCGAATACGCCATGGTCGACCGAGAAGACGACTTGCGCATCGGCATGAAAACCTCGGCCATCACGCTAGGCCGACACGATGTGCTGGGCGTGATGCTGTTTTACGCGGTGTATTTGTTCGGTACTTTGTACTTGTTGCACGACCAAGGCCTGGGATGGCCGCAGTGGTTTTCGATGGAAATCGCAGGCATCCAAGCGCTGTGGCATTTCGGCATGATTTACAAGCGTGAGCGCGCAGGTTGTTTCAAGGCGTTTCGCATGAACCACTGGTTGGGTGCCACGGTGTTTGCCGGTATCGCGCTGGGCCTGCACCTGCGGGCTTGACCAGGCTCAGCCGAGCTCGTCGCCCAGGGTTTTGGCTCGCTCGGCGGCTGCCAACATGGCTTTTTCCATCAGCGCAGCCACGCCATCGGCTTGCAGGCTGGTGATGGCCGCATAGGTGGTGCCGCCTTTGGAGGTCACGCGCTCGCGCAGTACCGCAGGCGACTCGCTGCTGGCACGCGCCAACTCGGACGCACCCACCAAGGTGCCCACGCTCAATTGGTGGGCTTGCGCTGGCGACAAACCCATGCGCACGCCCGCAGCCACCATCGCTTCGATCACATAAAACACATAAGCCGGGCCCGAG
>CAJBOO010000223.1 GCA_903956845.1 uncultured Burkholderiales bacterium | reverse complement strand
CGCCGCCAAAGCAGGTGTCGCCAAGTGGTAGTCCAGCCGCCAACCCACGTTGTTGGCATAGGCCTGGCCCCGGTTGCTCCACCAGGTGTAGCAAGCATCGGTGGTGTCGGGGTGCAGTTGCCGGTACACATCCACCACGTCGCCTTCGGTGGTCAAGCGTGTCATCCAAGCCCGCTCCTCGGGCAAGAAGCCCGAGTTTTTCTGGTTGCTGCGCCAGTTCTTCAAGTCTTTTGCCTGGTGCGCGATGTTCACGTCGCCACACAAAATGAACTCGCGTTTCTTTTTCAAAGCCATCAGGTGCGGCTCGATCGCGTCTAAAAAGCGGTATTTGGCTTCTTGCCGCTCGGGGCCCGAAGACCCGCTGGGGAAATACACGCTCAGCAAGGACAGTTTGCGTTTGGGTGTGTCAAAGCGCAGCTCAAGACAGCGACCCTCGGCGTCAAACTCGCCGCCGTCAAAGCCTTCAATGACAGCGCTGGGCGCATGCCGGGTGTAGATGCCCACCCCCGAATAGCCTTTTTTCTCGGCGCAGTGAAAGTAACCGTTCAAACCCGCCAAGACCTCGAATTTGCCCGCCAAGTCGGGCGCTTGGGCTTTGATTTCTTGCACACACATACAATCCGGTTTGGCTTTTTCCAGCCAGTTTTCAAGGCCTTTGCTGCTGGCAGAACGGATGCCGTTGAGGTTGAGGCTGGTGAGTTTGAACAAGGAATCCCCCATGTCGGTGCAAGACACGCCAAACACCTTGGCGCAAGAATTCATTCAATTCTCGCTGGAATCGGGGGTCTTGAAATTTGGCAGCTTCCAAACCAAAGCCGGGCGCATGTCCCCTTATTTTTTCAATGCGGGCTTGTTTGACGATGGTGCCAAGCTGAGCCGATTGGCCGCCTTTTACGCGCAAAAACTCCTGCAAAGCGACTTGCAGTTCGACATGATTTTTGGTCCCGCTTACAAAGGCATCCCATTGGGCGCGGCGGTCGCCATCGAATTGGCCCGTTTGGGGCGCAACCTGCCGTTTGCCTACAACCGCAAGGAAGCCAAAGACCATGGCGAGGGCGGCAGCTTGGTCGGCGCACCCTTGAAGGGCCGGGTCTTGATCGTGGACGATGTGATGAGTGCGGGCACGGCGGTGCGTGAGTCCATTTCGCTGATCCAAGCCGCGGGTGCCCAGGCGTATGGCGTGGCCATCGCCTTGGACCGCCAAGAAATGGCCACCGAGGTGGTGGACGGCCAGGTGCGGGACGTGGCGCACAGCGCGGTGCAGTACGTGCGTGAGCAGCTCGGCTTGAAGGTTTGCGCCGTGGCGCAACTCACCGATTTGCTGTCTTACCTGCAGGCCCAAGGCGACTTGGGCGATGCGGCCACCCACTTGCCCGCTGTCCAGGCCTACCGCGAGCGTTACGGCGTGGCCTGAGCCAGGCCGCTTGGCCGTCATTTGCGGGACAAACCCGCTGTCCTTTTGCCCCCGTACCCCCTAAACTGGGTCGGTTGCCTGAAGTTGCTGGAGTCTCCCCATGAACGCCCCCCTGCCCGATCACATCCGCAAAGCCCTGGAAACCGTCCAGTTGGACGATAAGTACGCGCTCGAGCATGGCCGCGCCTTCATGAGCGGTGTGCAAGCGCTGGTGCGCTTGCCCATGTTGCAGCGTCAGCGTGACGCGGCACAAGGCAAAAACACCGCCGGCTTCATCAGCGGCTACCGTGGCTCGCCTTTGGGCAACTACGACCAAGCGCTGTGGAGCGCCCGCCAGTTTTTACAAGCCCAGCACATCGTTTTTCAGCCGGGCGTGAACGAGGAAATGGCCGCCACGGCTTTGTGGGGCACCCAGCAGCTGGGTTTTGCGCCCCCGGGCAACAACAAATTCGATGGCGTGTTCGGCATTTGGTACGGCAAGGGCCCGGGCGTGGACCGCACCTCGGACGTGTTCAAGCACGGCAACATGGCGGGCACCACCGCCTGGGGCGGTGTGTTGGCCATCGCGGGTGACGACCATGTCTCCAAAAGCAGCACCGCTGCGCACCAAAGCGACCACATTTTCAAGGCCTGCGGCTTGCCCGTGTTTTTCCCTGCCTCGGTGCAAGACATCCTGGATTACGGCATCCATGCGTTTGCCATGAGCCGTTTCTCGGGCGTTTGGGCGGGCATGAAAACCATCCAAGAAATCGTCGAGTCCAGCGCCACCGTCATGATCGATCCCGAGGGCGTGAACACCATCCTCCCCGAGTTTGAGATGCCCGCAGGGGGCGTGCACATCCGTTGGCCTGACGACGCGCTCAGCCAAGAAGCGCGCTTGTTCAACTACAAGTGGTATGCCGCTTTGGCCTACATCCGCGCCAACAAGCTCAACCACACCGTGATCCAGGGGCCGAACGACCGCTTTGGCTTGATCGCCAGCGGCAAGGCTTACAACGACACCCGGCAGGCCTTGCTCGACCTCGGCCTGGACGACGCAACCTGCAAGCGCATTGGCATCCGTGTGCACAAGGTGGGCGTGGTCTGGCCGCTGGAATCGCACGGTACCCGCGAATTTGCGCGTGGCTTGCAAGAGATCGTGGTGGTGGAAGAAAAGCGCCAGCTCATCGAATACCAACTCAAAGAAGAGCTCTACAACTGGCCTGACGGCCAGCGCCCACGTGTGCTGGGCAAGTTCGACCAGGTGGCGGGCGACTCGGGTGGCGAATGGACCGGCGTCAACCCGATGGACCATGTGCTGCTGCGGGCCAACGCCGATTTGTCGCCCGCGCTGATCGCCCAAGCCATTGCCAAACGCCTGAAGCAACTCGGCCTGGACGCGGACACCACCGCCCGCATCGACGCGCAACTGGCGGTGCTCGCGGCCAAGCAACAGTCCATGGACGTGCTCGAAGTCAAAGCCGATCGTCAACCGTGGTTCTGCTCAGGCTGCCCGCACAACACCAGCACCCGCGTGCCCGAGGGCTCACGGGCCATGGCCGGCATTGGCTGCCACTTCATGACGCTGTGGATGGACCGCAGCACCACCGGTTTCACGCAAATGGGTGGCGAAGGCGTGCCATGGGTTGGCCAACAACCGTTCAGCAACGATCAACACATCTTCGCCAACATCGGTGACGGCACCTATTTCCACAGCGGCATCTTGGCGGTGCGCCAAAGCGTGGCCGCAGGCGTGAACATCACTTACAAAATTTTGTACAACGACGCGGTGGCCATGACCGGCGGTCAGCCGATTGGCGAGCGCGCGGAAGGGCACTCGGTGGTGCAAATCGCGCAAAGCATGCGCGCCGAAGGCGCACGCCGCATCGTCATCGTCACCGACGAGCCTGAGAAATACGACAACGTGGGCCGCGATGGCATCCCTGGCGGCGCCTTGGGTTTGCCCGAGGGGGTGGCCATTGAGCACCGCGACGACCTCGATCGGGTGCAGCGCACCATGCGCGAGATCAAGGGCTGCACCGTCATCATTTACGACCAAACCTGCGCCACTGAAAAACGCCGTCGACGCAAGCGCGGCACCATGGTCGACCCCGCCGTGCGTGTGATGATCAACGAGGCGGTGTGTGAGGGTTGTGGCGACTGCAGCACCCAAAGCAATTGCCTGAGCGTGGAGCCACTCGAAACCGAACACGGCCGCAAACGCAGCATCAACCAAAGCACGTGCAACAAAGACCAAAGTTGTGTCAAAGGCTTTTGCCCCAGTTTCGTCACGGTCGAGGGCGGTCAAATGCGCCGTCAAAACAAACAAGCCAAGCTCGATCCGAAAGAACTCGGTGACTTGCCTGCCCCTGAATTGCCCTCACTCACCCGTGGCATTTACCCCGGTGGCTACGGCATCGTGGTGGCGGGTGTGGGCGGCACCGGCGTGATCACCATCGGCCAGTTGCTCGGCATGGCTGCGCACCTGGAGGGCAAGGGCATCGTCACCCAAGACGCAGCGGGCTTGGCACAAAAAGGCGGCGCCACGTGGAGCCACATCCTGATTGCGCAACACCAGGCCGATATCCAAACCACCCGCGTGTCCACCGCCGCGGCCGATTTGGTGCTGGGCTGCGACCCGATCGTGAGTGCCGGCAAAGAAACCATGATGCGCATGCGCCCAGGGCGCACCCGCGTCGCGGTCAATGGCCAAGGCACGCCCACCGCTGCGTTTGTGAAAAACGGCGCCTGGACCAACCCCAGCGACAACTGCGTGGCCGACATCTTGAAAGCCATTGGCGACGAAACCGCCAACCTGGGCACGTTCGATGCCAACCACACCGCCACCCAATTGTTGGGCGACAGCATTTACGTCAACCCGATGGTCATGGGCTATGCCTGGCAGCGCGGCTGGATTCCCCTAGGTGAAGAAGCCATGCTGCGCGCGATCGAATTGAACGGCGTGCAAGTGGCGGCCAACCAAAGCGCGTTTTTGTGGGGCCGTTGGTGTGCCCACGACCTGGCCAAGGTACTGACCTTGATGGCGCCCAGCCAAGTCGTGCAATTCAAAACCCGCGAAAGCCTGCAGTCGGTTATTCAACGCCGCACCGCCTTGCTCGAGGCCTACCAAAACAAAGCCTACGCCAAGCGCTACTTGCATTTCGTGCAATCGGTGCTTGAGAAGTCGTCGCCGGTGGTGGCCGAGGCCGTGGCGCGCAACTTCTACAAACTGATGGCCTACAAAGACGAGTACGAGGTAGCGCGCTTGCACAGCGACCCGGCTTTTTTGAAACGCATTGCCGATCAGTTCGAGGGCAACTTCAAGCTGCACTACCACCTGGCGCCTCCCTTGTTGGCCAAAACCAATGACAAGGGTGAGCTGGTGAAACAAAAATACGGCCCCAGCATGCTGTGGGGTTTCAGGTTGTTGTCGGGTTTGCGTTTCTTGCGCGGCGGCGTGTTCGATGTGTTTGGGTACACCGATGAGCGCCGGGAAGAACGCGCCTTGGCGGGCGAATACCAAGCGAGCATCGAAGAAGTGCTGCGTGACTTCTCGCCCGAGCGCCACGCGCTGGCGCTGGAGATTGCCCGTATCCCTGAAAAAATCAAAGGCTATGGCCATGTGAAAGCGCGGCACATGCATGCCGCGCGTGCGCAATGGGAAGGCTTGATGCAAGCCTGGCGCGCTTCGGTCAACGGCACTGACAAACAAGCCGCTTGAGCACCGCCGCTCTTCAGGGGCGCTGGTGAATCTCGATCGTGCTGTGGATGATTTCTTCGTGGATGCGCAAGCGATCCCGCACCTGTGAGGGCGTGAGTGCGGCGTCGCGCGTGACCAGGCTCATGGCGCAGGCATAGGCTTTTTTGCCCACCCGCCACACATGCAGGTCGGCCACCTGGGTTTGGCCATCGGCTTGCACCACGTCCCGGATTTCATCGACCACCGGGTGGTCCATCTCCCGATCAAGCAAGACCTTGCCCGTGTCAATGACCAGGTTTTTGGCCCACAGCGCCACCAGCACCGCGCCGACGATGCCCATCACCGGGTCCAGCCAAGACCAACCGTAAAACCAACCGCCCAACAAGGCCACGATCGCCAGCACCGAGGTGAAAGCGTCTGCCACCACATGCAGGTAGGCAGACGCCAGGTTGAGGTCGTGGTGATGACTGTGGTGATGACCGTGGTGATGATCATGGTGAGGGCTGTGGTCGTGTGGGTGTGCCTGGTCTTGGTGTGCGTGTTCGTGGTGGTCATGGTGGTGGGCTTTGCCCAAAATCACCGCGCAAACGATGTTGACCAACAGGCCCAACACCCCCACGGCGATCGCTTCCGGGTAAGCAATCGCTTGCGGCGAAATCAAGCGCTCAAGCGAGCCAATCACCATCGCCACCGCCACGCCTACCAAGCACAGCGCGCTGGTGAAACCCGCCAACACCTCGATCTTCCAGGTGCCAAAAGCAAAGCGCGGGTCGTGTGCGTAGGTGCGTGCGGTGACATAGGCCATGGCCGACAAGCCGATCGCCAAAGCGTGCGAACTCATGTGCCACCCGTCGGCCAGCAAGGACATGGAGTTGAAGGCCCAGCCCGCCAAGATTTCCACCGCCATCATCACCACGGTGATCCACATCACCAGCTTGGTGCTGCGCTCGGCGGTTTCATTGCTTTTGTCAAACACGTGGTCGTGGCTCCACTCGCTCAGGTCATGGGTGTTCATGGTTTTCCTTTGGCAATACAACAGGTCGAAGGCGCATGCCCAGCCAAGCCAGCAGGGCAAAAGCAGCGCCCGCATGGAATGTGCTGGCTGCGCCGTAGGTGTCCCACAGCCAACCGGCCAAACCACTGGCGATCAGCAAGGCCACACCGCTGATCAAATGGAACACGCCAAAAGCGGTGCCCCGTAAATCGGCAGGGGCGGTGTGGGCCACCATGGTGGCCAGCAAGCCTTGGGTCATGCCCATGTGCACCCCCCACAGACCCACACCTGCCAACAAGGTCACCCAGTCATCGCCGCTGGCCAGCACCAGGTCGGCTGCAATCAACACCCAGATGCCCCAAGCCAGCAAAGTGGTGTGCGAGAGCCGGTCTGACAACCAGCCGAAGGGGTAAGCGCAAGCGGCATACACCAGGTTCATCGCCACCATCACCAGCGGCACCCATGCCATGGCAATGCCCGCGTCGTTTGCCCGCAGAATCAAAAAAGCTTCGCTGAAGCGGGCCAAGGTGAACGCCGCACCAACAGCCACGACCCACCAAAAAGCGGGGGTCAGGCGTTGCAAATGAACGCGTTGAATCGGGTTGACGCGAGCCGTCTGGGCCTGCTGGGCTGGTTCGTGCACGCCCCAAACCAGCAGCAGCACGCTCAGCACGGCCGGCACCAAGGCGACCCAAAACACCGCGCGAAAGTCGTTGGCCCACAGCAGCATGAGGCCCACGGCCAGCAAAGGCCCCGTGAACGCGCCCACCGTGTCCAGCGATTGGCGCAGGCCAAAGGCCGCACCCCGCATGTCAGGCGGGGCGATGTCGGCCACCAAGGCATCACGCGGCGCACCACGGATGCCTTTGCCCACGCGGTCGAGCAGACGGGCGGTGATGACCAGGCCAGCCCCACCGGCCAGCGCAAACAAGGGCTTGGTGAGGGCGCCCAAGCCATAGCCCAACACCGCCAGCCATTTGCGTTTGCCTAAGTAGTCGCTCAGGGCCCCTGAGAACACCCGCACGATCAGCGCGGTGGCCTCGGCCAAGCCCTCGATCAAGCCGACCGTGAACATCGACACCCCCAGCACAGTCACCATGAACATCGGCAGCAAACTGTGGATCATCTCGGAGGAGATGTCCATGAACATGCTGACAAAACCCAGCACCCAAATGCCGCGCGGCATCCGCACGGCGGCGGCCGGCTGATCAGCCATGTGCGTTCAAGGCGTCGTGGGCTTGTTGATCCGCGTGGTAACTCGAGCGCACCATGGCGCCCACGGCGGCGTGTTGAAACCCCATCTCGCGGGCCTTGGCCTCGAACATCTTGAAGGTGTCGGGGTGCACGTAGCGGCGCACCGGCAGGTGGTGGCCACTGGGTGCCAGGTATTGGCCGATCGTCAGCCTGTCAATGTCATGTGCCCGCATGTCGCGCATCACGTCCAAAATTTCGTCGTCGGTTTCGCCCAAGCCCACCATCAAACCGCTTTTGGTCGGCACATGGGGAAAGAGCTGTTTGAATTTTTTCAGCAAATTCAAGCTGAAGGCGTAGTCGCTGCCGGGGCGCGCCTCTTTGTACAGGCGCGGCACGGTTTCCAGGTTGTGGTTCATGACATCGGGCGGCGCGGCCTTGAGGATCTCCAAGGCGCGGTCATCACGCCCGCGAAAGTCGGGCACCAACACCTCGATTTGCGTTTGCGGTGACAAAGCCCGCGTTTGCTGGATGCATGCAACAAAATGCCCGGCGCCGCCATCGCGCAGGTCGTCGCGGTCCACGCTGGTGATGACCACGTACTTGAGCTTCAAGGAGGCGATGGTCTTGGCCAGGTTGACCGGCTCGTTCACGTCCAGCGGATCAGGGCGGCCGTGGCCGACATCGCAAAACGGGCAACGCCGCGTGCATTTGTCGCCCATGACCATGAAAGTGGCCGTGCCATTGCCAAAGCATTCACCGATGTTGGGGCACGAGGCTTCTTCGCACACGGTGACCAGTTTGTTTTCGCGCAAGATGCTTTTGATCTCATTGAAGCGCGAGTTGGGCGAGCCTGCTTTGACGCGAATCCAATCGGGCTTCTTCAAGACGTCGCCGGTGTGCTCAACCTTGATCGGGATGCGCGACACCTTGGAGGCGGATTTTTGTTTGACCGTGGCGTCGTAAGCGCCAGGCGTGGTGTCAGAAGCGGTCATGCAAAACCCCAGTGAATGCCTGTTCAGGGCGTTAAGTACGTGGCCAGTTTCTGGCTCAACACCTCGGCGGCTGTGTGCCATGTGGTGTCAACGCCCATTCTAGAAAGGTCGGTGGTTTGCAATCCCGCATACCCACAGGGGTTGATGCGCGAAAAGGGCTCAAGGTCCATGCGCACGTTCAAGGCCACCCCGTGGTAGGTGCAATGGCGCGACACCTTGACGCCCAAGGCGGCGATTTTGGCCAATCCGGCAAAGTCGGGCTCGACGCGGGCCATGCCTTGTTGGGGCCGTTGCGCCAAGGCGCGGTGGTCACCCGGCGCGTCTGGCCGAACGTAAATACCGGGCGCACCTGCCACCCGGTGCCCAGTCACGCCAAAGTGCAGCAGGGTTTTGAGCACGGCTTCTTCGAGTCGGTACACATGTTCTTTGATGAAATACCCAGCCCGCTTGAGGTCGATCAAGGCATAGGCCACGACTTGGCCGGGGCCATGGAAGGTCACCTGCCCGCCGCGGTTGGTGGGGATCACCGGGATCTCGCCCGCGGCCAGCACATGGCTAGGCGCACCTGCCAAGCCTTGCGTGAACACCGGGGGGTGCTCGCACAGCCAGACCTCATCGGGCGTGTCGGCCACCCGTGAAGCCGTGAATGCCTGCATCGCTTGGTAAGTGGTCGCAAACTCCACAAGACCCCACGAGCGCAGCTGCAGGCCAGGAACGCAGGCGGCTTGGTCCACTACAGCACCACTTTGCACATCGGGTGGCTGCTCAGGGTGCGGTAGAGCTCGTCGAGCTGTTCGCGGCTGGTGGCGCGCACCGTGAAGGTCAGGCTGAGGTATTTGCCGCCAGCGCTTTCCCGGGTTTCCAGCCGGTCCGGGGTCCAGGCGGGATCGAATTGCTGCACCACATACGTCATGGCTTCGGTGTAGCCATCGACGTTCAGGCCCATGGCCTTGATGGGAAAGTCGCAAGGGTATTCAATCAGGCTGTCTTGGGGGGTGGGCATGGGGTCTTGGTTGCGGGCTAAGGGTTTTTCAGAAAAGTGTCAGTAAGATACCCTACAATGGCAGGCTTTGCTGCATGGAAAGGCACTTGTCTCGCATGACCAAGACATTGTCCGACCCCAGCAGTGGCCAGCGCCAGCAGCCAGGTTCAGAGGACTCGCCCGTCGAAGAAACGTTTCACACGTTGACCGCCGAGGAGGCCCAGGCTTGGCGGCAAACCCAGCCGACACTGTCGGTTTGGTGGGTGCTGGCAGCGCAAGTGTTGACGGCCTTGGTTGTGGCCACCGCAGTTGCCGCTTGGTACGCCCAGTGGTCGTTGTTTGTGTCGACGGCCTATGGTGCTTTGTCGGTGGTGCTGCCCGCGGCTTTGTTTGCCCGGGGGCTGACCTCTCCGGCGGCCTCGGTCAACGCTGTGGCAGCCGCCTTGGGTTTTGCCGTTTGGCAGGGCGTCAAGATGGCGATGACGGTGCTGATGTTGGTCATGGCGCCGCGTTGGATTGAAGATTTGAGTTGGCCTGCCTTGTTGGCAGGTTTGATTGTGACGATGAAGGTGTATTGGTTGGCGTTGGTTTGGGGCAAGCCCCCGGCGGACAAGAGCCCATCCACCCACTTGTAAAGAGCTGAACATGTCGGAAAACACCACCCTGACCGCTGGGGAGTACATCAGTCATCACTTGACCCACTTGCAAAGCAAGCCCATGGGTGGCGTGATTGACTTTTCTGTCGTCAACTTGGATTCCATTTTTTGGTCTGTGTTGTTGGGTTTGGTGGGCAGCTTTTTCCTGTGGCGCGCCGCCCGCGTCGCCACGTCCGGTGTGCCTGGTCGCTTCCAGGCGGCTGTTGAAATTCTGTTTGAAATGGTTGATACCCAGGCGCGCGGCATCGTGCACAACGCCGAAAGCCGCAAACTGGTCTCGCCTTTGGCCCTGACGGTGTTTGTTTGGATTTTCTTGCTCAACAGCATGGACTTCTTGCCTGTCGACTTGTTCCACAAGGTGCTCGAGTGGACCGGTTTGGACCACAGCATCCACTATTTCCGCGTGGTGCCCACGGCTGACTTGTCCACCACGCTGGGCATGTCCGTGTCGGTGCTGCTGATCTGTTTGTTCTACAACATCAAGATCAAAGGCATTGGCGGCTGGCTCCACGAGCTGACCACCGCGCCTTTTGGTGCGCACCCCATCCTCTGGCCGATCAATTTCGGCTTCCAAATGATTGAATTTGTCGCCAAAACGGTGTCGCACGGCATGCGACTGTTTGGCAACATGTACGCCGGCGAATTGATCTTTATGTTGATCGCCTTGATGGGCAGTGCCGCCGCCATGAGCTTGAGCGGTATTTTGTTGCCCATCGGACACATCATTGCTGGCTCGATCTGGGCCATCTTCCACATCTTGATCGTTGCGTTGCAAGCCTTTATTTTCATGATGTTGACCTTGGTCTACATCGGGCAAGCGCACGACGCTCATTGATTTCCCCTTTTTTTCAACCTTCCATCATCTTGCTTAGGAGCTTCTCATGGAACACGTACTTGGTTTAGTCGCACTCGCCTCCGGTCTGATCATTGGCTTGGGCGCCATTGGTGCTTGTATTGGTATCGGCATCATGGGCAGCAAATACCTCGAAGCTGCAGCCCGTCAGCCCGAATTGATGAACGAACTGCAAACCAAAATGTTCTTGTTGGCTGGTTTGATTGACGCGGCTTTCTTGATTGGCGTTGGTATCGCCATGATGTTCGCGTTTGCCAATCCCTTCGTCCTGAAGTAATTTTTGCCACAACCCGTAGAGAGGTGTTGACGTGAGCATCAACGCAACCCTGTTCGTTCAAGCGATTGTTTTTG
>CAJBOO010000222.1 GCA_903956845.1 uncultured Burkholderiales bacterium | reverse complement strand
TACCTGAGCTATGACCCCGAAGCAGGCAAGGTGAGCTTTGCTTTCGAGCCGAGCAAATACCCCCGCAAAGGCGGCAAAACCCCCACCACTGCAGCCCTGGCCAAAGCCGCCGGCAAAACCCTGCCGGGCAAGAAAACGCCTGCCGCCAAAAAAGCCGCCGCCAAAGCGGACAAGGAAGCCAAACCCAAAAAGCCACGCAAGCCCGCCGAGGGCAAAGCGCCCAGCGCAGCTTTGGCAGCGGTCATCGGGCCCGAGGCCGTGGCCCGCACCGAGGTGATGAAAAAGCTGTGGGACTACATCAAGGCGCAAAACCTGCAAGACCCCAAAGACAAACGCACCATCCACGCCGACGCCAAGCTCAAAGCGGTGTTTGGCAAGGACAGCGTGGGGATGTTTGAGATTGCGGGTTTGATTGGGCCGCATTTGGGATAGGGGTTATTGGGTGGGGCTTGAACCCCGAAGCAAACCCTAGCTAGATCAGTAACAACCCTTGAACTGCCGTGCTTGGCAATCCCGTGCTAATTTTTGCGCATCTGCGATTTGTTGCGGTGTCATCTTTTTGGCGAGAATGTCCCGATTTTTCACTGCGCCCGTAAAGCCGTTTGCCGTGCTTAAGTGATACCAACTGTACGCTTTGACATGGTCTTGCACCACGCCTTGCCCTTTGCTGTACTGGTAACCCAAATTCATCTGTGCTGCCGCA
The DNA here is from genome assembly GCA_903956845.1 of uncultured Burkholderiales bacterium. GTDB lineage: Bacteria > Pseudomonadota > Gammaproteobacteria > Burkholderiales > Burkholderiaceae_C > Limnohabitans. The sequence continues at coordinate 3,129 of CAJBOO010000222.1, read as the reverse complement.
TCGCCCTGCTCGGCAGCAAGCCGGTACCACTTAGCCGCTTCTGCATGGTCTTGCACCACGCCTTGGCCGTTGGCGTACATGACCCCTAGATTGCTCTGTGCGGACGCACTGCCCTGCTGAGCAGCAAGCTGGTACCACTTAGCCGCTTCTGCATAGTCTTGCTTCACCCCTTTGCCCGTGTCGTACATGAACGCCAAGTTGTTCTGTGCTGCCGCATCGCCCTGCTCGGCAGCAAGCCGGTACCACTTAGCCGCTTCTGCATGGTCTTGCACCACGCCTTGGCCGAATATGTATGCACCGGCGAGCCAGTTTTGTGCCCACGCTTCGCCTTCGATGGCCAAGGGATTAACAATCTTCACAACTAATTTGTAGTCTTTGCGCTCATAAGCTGCCTTGGTGTCTTCCTTCGGGCCGGCCAACGCTAAGCCGGCCATAAGCATGGCGAACAGTGCGAAAAAAAGGTGGTGTCTCAATGCCTTTTGTGGTTTTGTGATTTTCTGCATTTGCAATCTCCTATTGCATGTGATTAGTTGATATTGGTTTTTCTAGTAGTCTGACTACTCATCGGCTTTCAGGGCCGGTTGTTCAATCTGAATCATTTGCGCGGGTCTATTCCTTATTCATTTCCAACAAAGCCCTGTCCCTCTCCAACTCCGCTTGCAACTCCGCCTCGGTGGGCATGACCGCTTGGTATTTGCTGGCAAACAGTTGGGCTTTGTCGGCCAGCAGCGAGTACTTGGCGACGGCCGCGTTGCGCTCTGAGCAAAGAATCAGCCCAAGCGTCGGGTTGTCGCCCTCGTTGCGGTGCTGTTCGTCAAACACGCGCACATACATGTCCATTTGCCCCACGTCTTGGTGCGCCAGCTTGCCCACCTTCAAGTCCACCAGTACGAAGCACTTGAGCAGGTAGTTGTAAAAAACCAAGTCGATGAAACAGTCTTCGCCCTCCACCCGCAGGTGTTTTTGCCGAGCGACAAAGGCAAAGCCTTTGCCAAGCTCCAGCAAAAAGGTTTGCAACTGGTCGAGCAGGCCTTGCTCCAGGTCTTTTTCGTACAAGGCTGGCACGGCGGGTGCGCCTAAAAACTCCAACACATAGGGGTCGCGGATGAAGTCGCGCGGGTCGGGGGCTGCGTCTTTGGCGATGTTGTGTGCGGCTTCGTCTTTCAGCTGCGCTTTGTCAAGGTCCTGCGTGCTCAGGAGCCGCTCGTAATACAGCGTGGAAATTTGCCTGTCCAGCGCCCGCACGCTCCAGCCTTGCTCGGCGGCTTCTTTGGCGTACCAGTCACGGGCTTGGGGGTTGTCGATGCGTATAAGGCTGCGGTAGTGTGTCCAGCTCAATTCAAGACGCAGTGCGTCGCGAATTGGGAAAGATTGAAAGAACTGACGCATATTACGCAGGTTGCTCACATCAAACCCCGCGCCAAATTCTTCGCTCAAACGCTTTGCCAACTCGGGCAGCAACTGCTTGCCATAGGTCGCTCGCTTTTGCCCGCCCTGTTCGTCTTCCACAATCATGCGGCCGATGTGCCAATAGGTTTGCACCATGGCTGTGTTGATGGTTTGCCGCACCTGCGCACGGGCCGTCAGCAGCAAGGAGCGAATGGCTTGGTGCAGGTCGGTGTGGCTTAACGCCGCACCCTCTGTGGCGTTCTTAGATTTGATGATCTTTCCAACCATCTCAGCACCTTTCCACGAGGTTCAAAGTAGCACCAAGCAAATTCAAACAAGCTTGAATACTAATTATTAAATTTTATTAAATACTCATCTATTTATTCATTAATAGAATTTATTGCCGCTGGTTCAACTAACCAACCCAGCGATATCGCAGCATCCCGCCAACCATGTTCCTGCCTTGAAAGCCACACGGCCTGGGGGCCTTTTTGTGAGCGAAAGACCAGCAAAAAGGGCCCCCATGGCGGGTGGCTTGGGCGGGACTTCCTAAACGGCTTTGGCGCAACTTAAAACCGTGTCCTACGGTCAAACCAGACCTGCCAACTGCAACTCCCTTGGAAACCAAGCGCCAATACCCATCCGCATACAATGCCCGGTTACCTCTAATAGGAGAGTTTTCTGTGTTGATGTCCTCTGCTTTCGCCCAAACCGCCCCCGCCGCCACCGCAAGTGGCGACCTCGGTTCTTCCCTCATGAGCATGCTGCCCTTGGTGCTGATGTTCGTGGTGCTGTATTTCGTCATGATCCGCCCCCAAATGAAGCGTCAAAAAGAGCTCAAAGCCATGCTCGACGCGTTGGCCAAGGGCGATGAAGTCGTGACTTCGGGCGGCATGCTCGGCAAGATCAGCCAGTTGGGCGACCACCAAATCGGCCTGGACGTGGGCAATGGCGTGACCGTTCAACTCCAGCGCTCTGCTGTTGTGCAAGTGCTGCCCAAGGGCTCGATCAAGTCATCCGTATGAACCGCTATGCACTCTGGAAATACCTGGTCATCTTGACCGCGGTGTTGCTGGGCAGTTTGTACACACTGCCCAATTTTTTTGGCGAAGCGCCCGCTGTGCAGGTCTCACCCGCCCGCGCGAGCGTCAAGCTCGACCTGGGCGTTCAAGCCAAGGTCGAAGAAGCGTTGAAAGCCGCCAACCTGACCCCCTCGGTGCTGGCGCTGGAAGCCAACTCCCTCAAACTGCGTTTTGAAAACACCGACGAGCAACTCAAGGCCAAAGACGCGGTGCAACGCGCCTTGAACACCGATGCCGAGAACCCCTCGTTTGTGGTGGCGCTCAATCTGATTCCCCGCACACCGGCTTGGCTGAGCAGCCTGCACGCTGCGCCTATGTACCTGGGTCTGGATTTGCGCGGTGGCGTTCACTTCATGTTGCAAGTCGACATGCAAGCGGCCTTGACCAAAAAAGCCGAATCACTCGCAGGCGATTTGCGCAGCGCGATGCGCGAGAAAAGCATTCGCCACAGTGGCATCAGCCGTGACCAGCAAAGCATTGACATCGATTTCGCTGACCAAGCCACGGCAGACGCTGCGCTGGCCTTGATGAAAGACCAGTTTGCCGATTTGCAGGCCACGGTCGCCCCGCTGAACAATGCCTTCCAGTTGCGTGCCAGCTTGAAGCCAGAAGCGGCCAAGCGCGTGCAAGAGCAGGCCTTGAAGCAAAACATCACCAC